>JAMLJB010000001.1:1800000-2100000 GCA_023953835.1 Rhizobiaceae bacterium
TATCGCAATGGCATTGCGTCCAGAAACAGGGTCATCCCGCCTTGATGAGGCGGCGCGGGCGGGCTGGCTCTATTATGTCGCCGGAAACACGCAGGACCAGATTGCAGCGAAACTCGGCGTTTCGCGGCAGACGGCGCAGCGTCTCGTGTCGCTTGCCATGTCCGAAGGGCTGGTCCGAGTCAGGCTCGACCACCCGATCGCGCGCTGTCTCGAACTCGCCGAAGAGTTGCGCAAGCGTTTTTCGCTCGACCTCGCGGAGGTAGTCCCGAGCGATCCCGATTCCACCTCGACGACAATCGGCATTGCGGAGGCGGCGGCCACGGAGATCGAACGCTTCCTGCGTTCGCCGGAACCGATCGTCATGGGCATCGGGACGGGCCGCACGCTGAAGGCGGCGACGGAGCAATTGCCGGCCATGGAATGCCCGCAGCACAAGATCGTTTCGCTGACGGGCAACATTTCGCCGGATGGTTCGGCCGCGTTCTACAACGTCATTTTCAACATGGCCGACCGCATCAAAGCCCGTAGTTTTCCTATGCCGCTGCCGGTGATCGCCTCGTCGGAAGACGAGAAGGAGATGCTGCTTGCCCAGCCCATGGTTCGTCAGACATTCGAGCTCGCGGCAAGTGCTTCCGTAACATTTGTCGGCATTGGAGAACTCGGGCCGCAGGCCCCGCTTTTCGTGGACGGGTTCATTTCGGACCAGGAACTCAAGGCGCTCCAGAAAGCCGGAGGCGTTGCGGAAATCGTCGGCTGGGTGTTCGACCGGCAGGGTCATCTCATCGATGGTCTGACCAATGCACGGGTCGCGAGCGCTCCGCTGCCCTCGCGGGAAAAGTCGCTCGTGGTGGCGCTGGCCATGGGTGAGCGCAAGCTTCCCGGCATTCTGGCGGCGGTCACGCGGCGCCTCGTGAACGGTTTGATTACCGACGAGCGAACCGCTGCCGCACTGCTCGCTTAGCGCCGCATTCACCCAAATTTGCCCGGAAATTTCTGCAAAAATGGCCTCAGTCCCATTTTTGGACAGGTATAGCCCTGCCTTTTGCGCGCAAACCGACCAGCTTTGCGAGCGGCTCGCAGCTTTTTGCGCGAAGGGTTCATGCTGCGGCGCAGCAACGAATCCCGATTGACAGCTTCGCGCTGTAGTGAATAATCGCTCACAGCCATAGCAAATGCTCGCATTGGTTTCAGGGAGGAAATTGATGAAACTTTCCACGCTCGTACTCGGCATGTGCACAGCGAGTGCGCTTGCCTTCGCCGCGCATGCCGAATCGATCACCATCGCCACGGTCAACAATGGCGACATGGTGCGCATGCAGAAGCTGACTGACGACTTCGCGCAGAAGAACCCGGACATCCAGTTGAACTGGGTGACGCTGGAGGAGAATGTCCTGCGCGAACGCGTCACGACCGACATCGCCACCAAGGGCGGCCAGTATGATGTGATGACCATCGGTACCTACGAGGTGCCGATCTGGGCGAAGCAGGGCTGGCTGCTGCCGCTGGAGAATCTCGGGGCCGATTATGACGTGGCCGACATCATCCCGGCGATCGCGGGCGGCCTGTCCTATGAGGGCAAGCTCTACGCCGCGCCGTTCTACGGCGAGTCGTCCTTCGTCATGTATCGCAAGGACCTGATGGAAAAGGCCGGGCTGACCATGCCGGAGGCCCCGACCTGGGAGTTCATCATCGACGCGGCGAAGAAGATGACCGACCGCGCCAACGATGTGAACGGAATCTGCCTGCGCGGCAAGGCCGGCTGGGGCGAGAACATGGCATTCCTGACGGCCATGTCCAATTCGTTTGGCGCGCGGTGGTTCGACGAGAACTGGCAGCCGCAGTTCGACCAGCCCGAATGGAAAAAGACGATGGACACCTATGTCAGCCTCATGAAGGAGGCCGGCCCGTCCGGTGCGTCGTCGAACGGCTTCAACGAGAACCTTGCGCTGTTCCAGCAGGGCAAGTGCGGCATGTGGATCGACGCGACGGTCGCGGCGTCCTTCGTGTCCGATCCGAAGAACTCGACGGTGGCCGACAAGGTTGGCTATGCGCTGGCGCCCGACAATGGTCTCGGCAAGCGTGGCAACTGGCTCTGGGCATGGTCGCTGGCCATCCCGGCAGGCACGCAGAAGGCTGAGGCCGCGGAGAAGTTCGTGTCCTGGGCGACGGACAAGGCCTATCTCGAACTGGTCGCTTCCAAGGAGGGCTGGGCCAATGTTCCGCCCGGAACGCGCACCTCGCTCTACAACAATCCCGAATACCAGAAGGCCGCGCCCTTCGCGAAAATGACGCTGGATTCGATCAACTCGGCTGACCCCACGAAGCCGACCGTCAAGCCTGTGCCCTATGTCGGCGTGCAGTTCGTCGCTATTCCGCAGTTCCAGAGCCTCGGCACGCAGGTCGGCCAGCTCTTCTCGGCGGCGCTTGCCGGACAGCAGTCCGTCGACGATGCGCTGGCAGCGGCGCAGCAGATCTCGGTGCGCGAGATGACCCGCGCCGGCTACATCAAATAAGGCTCCTCCCGGTGCCTTGGCCGTCCGGTTCCCAGTGCCGGTCGGCCCCTTTCCGATGACGGGCCTATCCACCCATCCGCCTGCCGGCAGACGGATGATAGGTCTCGCACTCGCTCCTATAGCCAAGAGGTAGAGCGGACATGGCCACCCAGAACATCCGCACGCTTGCGCGCTTCATGATGGCGCCCTCGGTCATTCTCCTGCTGATCTGGATGATCGTGCCTCTGGCGATGACCCTGTGGTTCTCGTTCCAGAACTACAATCTGCTCGATCCCACGAATGTCAGTTTCGGCGGGCTGTTCAACTATCGCTACTTCCTGACCGATCCGGCCTTCGTCACCTCCATCGTCAACACACTGCTTCTGGTTGTCGGCGTGCTGTTGATCACGGTGATCGGCGGCATCCTGATCGCCATGCTGATCGACCAGCCGATCTTCGGGCAGGGCATTGTCCGCATCCTCGTGATCTCGCCCTTCTTCGTCATGCCGCCGGTCGCGGCGCTGGTGTGGAAGAACATGATCATGCATCCGGGCTATGGCGTGTTCGCTGATATATCCCGCTTTTTCGGGCTCCAGCCGGTGGACTGGTTCGCGCAATTTCCGCTGCTGTCGATCATCATCATTGTGGCCTGGCAGTGGCTGCCATTCGCGACGCTGATCCTGCTCACGTCGCTGCAATCGCTGGACGGCGAGCAGAAGGAAGCCGCCGAGATGGACGGGGCGAGCGCGCTGTCGCGCTTTTGGTACCTGACGCTGCCGCATATGTCGCGGGCGATCACCGTCGTGATCCTGATCCAGACGATCTTCCTGCTCGGCGTCTATGCGGAAATCCTCGTCACCACCAATGGCGGGCCAGGCTACGCATCCACGAACCTGCCCTTCCTGATCTACCGCACCGCGCTGCTCGGCTACGATGTCGGTGGAGCTTCGGCAGGCGGCGTCATCGCCATCATCCTCGCCAATATCGTCGCCTTCTTCCTGATGCGCGCCGTTGGCAAGAACCTGGACAAGTGAGGGCACCATGGCACGCGCAGTTCCCACCCGCACCAAGCTGATCTGGACGGTCGCCGCCTGGGTCGTGGCGCTCATCATCGTCTTTCCGATCCTCTACACGGTCATCACCTCGCTGAAATCGGAACAGGAAGCAATTTCCGGCTTCAATCTGGTCCCCTCCTTCACGCTGGAAAGCTATCGCGAGGTGCAGGGCCAGCAGAACTATTTCAAATTCTTCATGAATTCGGTGATTATCGCCGTGGGCTCGACACTGATCGGCGTCCTCATTTCAGTGCCCGCCGCATGGTCGATGGCCTTTTCGCCGACCCGAAAGACCAAGGACATTCTTATGTGGATGCTCTCCACGAAGATGATGCCTGCGGCGGCCGTGCTGGTTCCCATTTACCTGCTGTTCCGCGATTTTGGGCTGCTCGACAGCCGGTTCGGCCTTACCTTCATGCTGATGATGATCAACCTGCCGATCGTGGTGTGGATGCTCTACACCTATTTCCGCGAAATTCCCGGCGAAATCCTCGAGGCAGCCCGCATGGACGGAGCGTCGCTGTGGGGCGAAATCTGGCACGTGCTGTTGCCGATGGCGGTTCCCGGCATCGCCTCCACCATGCTGCTCAACATCATTCTCGCGTGGAACGAGGCATTTTGGACCATCCGGCTCACCACCACGGAAGCCGCGCCGCTGACGGCGTTCATCGCTTCATTCTCCAGTCCGCAGGGCCTGTTCTGGGCGAAGCTCTCGGCGGCATCCACATTGGCGATCGCGCCCATCCTCATCATGGGCTGGTTCAGCCAGAAGCAACTTGTCCGGGGTCTCACCTTCGGCGCGGTGAAGTAGGGAGGAAAGCATGGGCAAGATCAATCTGCGTGGCGTCAACAAATCGTTCGGCTCCACCACGATCATTCCGAACATCGACCTCGATATCGAGGATGGCGAATTCGTCGTTTTCGTCGGACCGTCCGGTTGCGGCAAATCCACCCTGCTGCGGCTGATCGCCGGGCTCGAGGATGTCACCGCCGGCACCATTTCCATCGACGGGCGCGAAGTGACGCAGGAAGCGCCGGCCAAGCGCAAGCTGGCGATGGTGTTCCAGTCCTACGCGCTTTACCCGCACATGACGGTGGCGAAGAACATCGCCTTTCCGTTGAAGATGGCGGGCGAGAAGCCGGAGGTGATCGAGAAGAAGGTGCAGGATGCGGCGCGCGTGCTGAACCTGACGAACTACCTCGAACGCCGCCCCGGCCAGTTGTCCGGCGGCCAGCGCCAGCGTGTCGCCATCGGGCGCGCCATCGTGCGCCAGCCTTCGGCCTTCCTGTTCGACGAGCCGCTGTCGAACCTCGACGCCGCCTTGCGCGGCACCATGCGGCTGGAGATTTCCGAACTGCATCATCAGCTCAAGACGACCATGATCTACGTGACGCACGACCAGGTCGAAGCCATGACCATGGCCGACAAGATCGTCGTGCTGAACGCGGGCAATATCGAGCAGGTCGGCTCGCCGATGGAGCTTTACCGCAATCCGCGCAACCTGTTCGTCGCTGGCTTCATCGGCTCGCCGAAGATGAATTTCCTTGAGGGCGAGGCCGCTGCCGCGCAGGGCGTCAAGACCATCGGCATCCGCCCGGAGCATCTGAAAATCTCGACGACCGAAGGAGCATGGAGCGGCAAGGTCGGCGTTGCCGAACATCTCGGATCGGACACCTTCCTGCATGTGCACACCGACGACCACGGAACCATCAATGTCCGGGCGGACGGCGAGGTCGGAGTGAACCATGGCGACACGATCTATCTCACGCCCATGCCGACCAAGCTGCATCGGTTCGGGGGCGACGGGTTGGCGGTGCGGTAGATCAGATGCGTTCGCACCGCCCCTAATGCCGCCCGGCCTCGCCTGCATGAAAGGTTTTGCGCAATGACCGTCAAGCTATCAGCCGCGAATATTGGCGAGCTTCCTGAAGCGGTGGCGCGACCGGCTTATGATCGGGCGACGCTCAAGGCAGGCATCGTGCATTTCGGCCTCGGCAATTTCCACCGCGCACATCAGGCGGTCTATCTGGACGACCTGTTCAATGCGGGCCTGGATCACGACTGGGCGCTGGTTGGCGCAGGGGTCTTCGACTTCGAGAAGCCGGGGCGCGAACGGCTGAAGCAGCAGGACTGGCTGACCACGGTGGTCGAGCAGGATGCAGGCCACAAGCAGGCGCGCGTCACGGGCTCGATGATCGATTTCATCGAGCCGGGTGATACGGACGCCCTCATTGCGATGCTCGCCGATCCCGCCATCCGCATCGTTTCGACGACCATCACCGAGGGCGGCTATTTCATCGATCCGGCGACCCAGAAATTCAATCCGGAGCACCCCGACATCGTGGCCGATGGCAAGAATCCCGATCGTCCGAAAACCGTTTTCGGTCTGATCCTCGCCGGGCTCAAGCGGCGCAGGGCGAACGGCGTCCAGCCTTTCACGGTGATGTGCTGCGACAACATCCCCCACAACGGCCATGTCACTTCGGACGCGGTGGTGGGGCTGGCGCGGCTGTCGGACCACGAATTCGCGGATTGGGTGGAGCGCAATGTGGCGTTTCCGAATGCGATGGTGGACCGCATCACGCCGGCCACCACCGATCGCGAGCGCAAGTCGCTGAAGGAGGATTTCGGAGTCGAGGACAACTGGCCGGTGTTCTGCGAGCCGTTCCGGCAATGGGTACTGGAGGACAGGTTTCCCGCCGGACGCCCGGCACTGGAAAAGGTCGGCGTTCAGTTCGTAGACGATGTGTCGCCCTTCGAACTCATGAAGATACGCATTCTCAATGGCGGCCATGCGGTGATCGCCTATCCGGCTGGACTGATGGACATTCATTTCGTCCATGAGGCGATGGAAAACGACCTCGTGCGGCGCTTCCTGTCGAAGATCGAGAATGAGGAAATCATTCCGACTGTGCCGCCGGTTCCCGGCACCAGCCTTGACGATTATTTCGCGCTGATCGAGCGGCGCTTCTCCAATCCGACCATAGGCGACACGGTGCGCCGGCTTTGCCTCGACGGCTCCAATCGCCAGCCGAAATTCATCATCCCGACCATTGCCGACCGGCTGAAGGCGGGAAAGGGCATCGACGGATTGGCGCTGGAATCGGCGCTGTGGTGCCGCTATTGCTACGGCACGACAGACAGCGGCGCGCCGATCGAACCGAACGACCCGAACTGGGACCGGATGATGGCGACCGCACGCAAAGCAAAGGACGATCCGGCGGCGTGGCTTGGCATGGAAGACATTTATGGCGCGGTGGGGCGTTCGGACGTGTTTGCGCGCGCCTTCGCCGAAGCGCTGGCGGCGCTCTGGAAAGACGGCGCGGCAAAGGTGCTGACCCGCTATCTGGGCAACTCCCGCTGAGGCGCAGGCTGCCGTGAGACCTCCGGCGCAAACCGATCTGATCGTTTTCGATTGCGACGGCGTGCTGGTGGACAGCGAGCCGATCTCGACCCTCGTGCTGTCGGAATTGTTCGTGCAATACGACATTCCGATTGACCAGCCGACAATCTACAAGCGCTTTCTCGGGCGCAGCATGGCGGCCATGCGATCCGTGCTGTTCGACGAATACGGGATCGCGATGACCGACGAGCATCTGGAGTTCGTCAGGCGCAATATGAGAGAGCGCTTCGCGCGCGAACTGAAGCCGGTGCCCGGTATCGCGCAGGCGCTTGCGAGCCTGTCGCTGCCGATATGCGTGGCGTCGTCGAGTTCGCCCGAACGCATCCGGCTGAGTCTCGGGGTGACCGGCCTGCTGGACTTCTTCGAGCCGCATATTTTCAGCGCGAGCATGGTGGAGCACGGGAAGCCCGCGCCCGATCTTTTCCTGCACGCGGCGCGCGAAATGGGTGCAGCACCTTCGCGATGCATCGTCGTGGAGGATAGCCCGGCGGGCGTGATGGCGGCGCAGGCGGCGGGGATGCGCGTCTTTGCGTTCACGGGCGGCGGCCACGCGCTTCCGGCGGGGCTGGAGGCGGGGCTTGCGGCGCTCGAACCGGACCTGATATTCAGCGACATGAGCGAATTGCCCGACCGTCTCGCCGCAGCGGCGATCAGGAAGGCGCTGTGATGCCGCGACATGTCTGTGCGGTCGATGTGGGGACGGGCAGCGCACGCGCGGGTGTGTTCCAGGCGGACGGCAGGCTGCTGGGGCGCGGCGAGGAGCCGATCCTCATCAATCGGCCGAGCGCGGATTTCGCCGAGCACGATTCGGAAAATATCTGGCAGGCGGTGTGCAAGGCCGTGCGGGCGGCGGTGGCTTCGGCGGGAGTCGATCCGGCTGCGATCGCCGGGCTGAGCTTCGACGCGACCTGCTCGCTGGTGGTGCGCGATGCCGCCGGCGCGCAGGTGTCGGTTTCGCCCGGCGGCGAGGACCGCTGGGACACCATCGCGTGGCTGGACCACAGGGCGTTGGCCGAAGCCGACGAATGTTCGGCGACGGGCCACGAGGCGCTCGATTTCATCGGCAGCACCATGTCTCCCGAAATGCAGACGCCGAAGCTGATGTGGCTGAAGCGCAATCTGTCGCGAAGCTGGGCGCGGGCGGGCCTTTTCTTCGACCTCGCGGATTTCCTGACATGGCGCGCAAGCGGGTCGACGGCGCGCTCGCAATGCACGCTGACTGCGAAATGGACCTATCTCGCGCACGAGCCTCAGCCCTGGCGGCAGGACTTCTTCGAGATGCTCGGCATAGGCGACATGCCGGTACGCGGCGACCTTCCGGCGCGGGCGGTGCCGCCGGGAACCGATCTCGGCCCGCTGACCGCAGAGGCGGCGGCAGCGCTCGGCCTGACCACGGGTTGCCGGGTGGGTGCCGGACTGATCGATGCGTTCGCAGGCGCGCTGGGCGTGCTCGGCCAATTTGCGCGCAGGCCCGACGAACTGGCGCGGCAGATGGCGCTGATTGCCGGCACGTCGAGCTGCGTCATGACCATGGCCGCGGAGCCGCGACGGCTGCGCGGTTTCTGGGGGCCGTATTATGGCACGGTGCTGCCCGAACTCTGGCTCACCGAGGGCGGCCAATCGGCAACCGGGGCGCTGCTGGACCATATCATCCGCCTGCACGGCTCGGGCGCGGAGCCGAACGCGGTTATGCATGGGCGGATCGCGCAGCGCATCGGCGAACTGCGCGCCCTGCAGGACGAGCCCGCGCCGCGCCTCCACGTGCTGCCGGATTTTCACGGCAACCGGTCGCCCTATGCCGATCCGCATGCGCTGGGAGTCATCAGCGGGCTGGCGCTGGATGCCTCCTTCGACGGGCTGTGCAGGCTCTACTGGCGCACGGCGGTCGCCATCGCGCTCGGCGTCCGGCACATTCTCGATACGCTGAACGCCAACGGACAGGGCATCGATACGCTGCACGTGACCGGCGGGCATACGCGCAATCCGCTTTTGATGGAGCTTTATGCGGACGCGACCGGCTGCGCCGTGGTCGAGCCGGAAACGGATGAATCGGTGCTGTTGGGCACGGCGATGGTCGCCGCTGCGGCCTGCGGTTGCCATGCCGGTCTCGCCGACGCCGCGGTCAACATGGCAAGGCCGTCGAGGCGGCGAAGCGCTGCGCCCGGGCGGGCCGAAAGATATGAGCGGGATTACCGTATCTATCTGGAAATGCACCGACAAAGGCAGGCGCTGGACGGGCTCTGACCGGCCCGGCGCGGGCGCCTCGCGAGCCACAAGCATCCAAAGTGATGAATTGACGCCAAGGCCATCCGGGCGCTCACTGGCGATCCGTTAACCATAAGTCTTGCCGGGCTTGAGTCGCGCTTTTTTTGGTACTGCGTCGATAATGAAACTGATTGTCCACAATTTGAATGAAAGATGGCGTGTAAATTACGCCTTAACTTCAACGACTTCAGCATATGGCCATTCTTACGCCATGATTTGTTTGGCAAACCGGCACTCCTTTTCCAGCAACAAAACGGATATTGGCCATTACTACGGCAGATATAAATATTTATGCGGGAAAGCCCACCTTCTGGCAGCGCTTCCGAGCGGCGGGGGATGGCATGCGGCTGAGTGAGGGACCCCGGGCCTTCCTGGCTGGGCTGGTGGGTCGCATGCGTTTCGCGGATTTCAATCTCGGTAAACGCAGCGGGCTGTCCGAGGCGCTTGGCGCGTTCAGGCGCGCCTTCATCAGCATCGGCGTCATCAGCGGCGTCATCAACGTCCTGACCCTGACCGGGTCATTCTATTTGTTGCAGGTGTATGACCGTGTTGTCCCGGGCCGCAGCATTCCGACGCTGATCGGCCTCTCGATCATCGCGCTGGTGCTGTTCAGCTTTCAGGGCGTGCTCGAGCTTATCCGCTCGCGCCTGCTGGTGCGCATAGCGTCGGCGATGGATTACGCATGCAGCGGGCCGATCTACACGGCGATGGTGCAACTGCCGCTGCGCATCAAGCTGCCCGGCGACGGCAACCAGCCGATGCGCGACCTCGACCAGGTGCGCTCCTTCATGTCGAGCACCGGGCCCGCCGCCCTGTTCGATCTGCCGTGGATGCCGATCTATGTCGTCATCTGCTTCCTGTTCCATTTCTGGATCGGCACGACCGCGCTTGTCGGCGCTGCGGTGCTGTTCGGCCTGACGCTTCTGGCGGAAAAGCGCACCAAGGAGCCGATGCGCGTTGCCAGCGGGCTTGCGTCCAACCGGGCGGCACTTGCCGATTCGGCCAGGCGCAATGCGGAAGTCTTGCAGGCGATGGGCTTCGGCTCGCGCATCCGCGAGCGCTGGTCTGAGGTCAATCTCCAACACCTGAGAGCGATGTCGACTGCCAGCGACACGGCGGGAACACTCGCCACGGTGGCGCGCGTCATGCGCACCGTGCTGCAATCGATGATTCTCGCGGTTGGCGCGCTGCTGGTCATTCGCGGCGAGGCGACGGGCGGCATCATGATCGCCGGTTCGATCCTGATGAGCCGCGCGCTTGCGCCCATCGATCAGTTGATCGGCCATTGGCGCGGCTTTATCGGCGCGCGCCAAAGCTGGCAGCGGCTGGAAAAACTCGTGGCGCTGCTGCCGCCGGAAGGTCCGCGCACGGAATTGCCGCCGCCCAGAAACCTGTTCACGGTGGAATCCCTTGGCCTTGCGGCCCCGGGTGGAAGTTTCTTCATTGTACAGGACGTGAATTTCACGCTGCGCGCGGGCGACGGCCTTGGCGTGATCGGCCCGAGCGCGTCCGGCAAATCCTCCCTGTTGCGGGGTCTTGCCGGAGTCTGGGCTCCAGTGAGGGGATCGGTGCGCCTCGACGGAGCGACGCTCGACCAATGGGACCCGGACGAGGTCGGGCGGTATATCGGCTATCTGCCGCAGGACGTGCAGCTCTTCGAGGGGACGATCGCGGAAAACATCGCGCGTTTCGACCCCGAGGCGACCTCCGAGATGGTGATCGCGGCTGCGTCGAGTGCGGGTGTCCATGAACTGATCGTGCGTTTCAAGGATGGCTACGACACGCGGGTGGGTGAGCAGGGCGTCGATCTTTCCGCCGGCCAGCGGCAGAGGATAGCGCTGGCGCGGGCGCTTTACCGCGATCCTTTCCTGGTGCTGCTCGACGAGCCCAATTCCAATCTGGACGCGGAAGGCGAAGCCTCGCTCAACGAAGCGCTGAAGCGGATTCGCAGGCGCGGCGGCATCGTCGTCGTGGTGGCACACCGGCCGAGCGCGCTCGCCAATCTCGATCTCGTGCTGGTAATGAATGGCGGGCGGATGCATGCGTTCGGACGCAAGAATGAAATCCTTGCCAAGCTTACGCGCCCGGCCTTGCCGCAGCGCTCGCTGAAGGTGGTGGCTGCACCGGAATCGAAATGAAGCTCGACACGAAATCCCCGTTCAGCGCCAGCATCAATCGCTACCTGTTCGCAGGGCTGGCAACCTGCGCGTTCCTTGTGGGCGTGGTTGGCGCGCTTGCCGCCACCATCAATATTTCAGGTGCGGTGATTGCCCACGGCCTGCTTGCGGTCAGCTCCAACGTGAAGAAGATCCAGCATCCGACGGGCGGCGTGGTCAGCGAGATTGCCGTCAAGGAAGGCTCCAGGGTTCAGGCGGGCGACATGCTGGTGAAACTGGACCCTACGGTGACGAAGGCGAACCTCGCTATCGTCGCGAACAGCCTCGATGAATATTGGGCGCGCCTTGCGCGGCTGGAAGCGGAACGCGACGGGGTCGCGAGCATCAGGACGCCGATTGCTTTTCGTGGCCGCGAGAATGAACCTGAAGTGAAGCGCCTGATGAAGGAAGAAGAGACGGTCTTCGATCTTCGGGCCAATGCACGCAGCGGCCTGAAATCGCAGCTTCGCGAGCGGATCACCCAGCTTGGCCAGGAAGTGAACGGGCAGGAAGAACAGCAGGTCGCAAAGCGCCGCGAGATGGAGCTCATCAACAAGGAGCTGGATGCTGTCCAGAAATTGTGGGACCAGAAACTCGTTTCGGTCCAGCGTGTTGCGTCGCTCCAGCGCGAGGCCGCTCGGCTCGACGGCGAATATGGCGAACGCACCGCGGCCATCGCGCAGGCAAAGGGTAAGGTGGCGGAGATCGAACTCCAGATCATCCAGATCGACGAGGACCTTCGCAGCGAGGTTGCGAAGGAAATCAGTGAACTGCAAGCGAAGATCAGCGAAGCCTCGGAGCGCAAGACCGCAGCCGAGGACCAGTTGCGCCGCATAGAAATTCGCAGCCCCCAGTCGGGTATCGTCCACGAGCTTTCCGTGCACACGATCGGCGGCGTGATCGCGCCCGGCGAAACGATCATGCAGGTTGTGCCGACCGAGGACGATTTCGCCGTGGAAGCCCGCGTGCTCCCGCAGGACATCGATCAGGTGCATCAGGGTCAGGAAGCGATCATCAGGCTTTCGGCATTCAACCAGCAGACCACGCCCCAGTTGAAGGGCAATCTCGACCAGCTTGCGGCGGACCTCACCATCGACAAGCAGACCGGCAGCGCGTTCTATCAGGTGCGGGTGGCCATTTCGAGGGACGAGCTGGCAAAGCTCGATCACCTGACGCTGACAGCGGGCATGCCGGCCGAGGTCTTTTTCGAAACCGGCGACCGGACCATGCTTTCCTACATCGTGAAACCGTTGCGCGACCAGATCGACAGGGCGTTCCGCGAAGATTGAGTTGCCGCGCCGGCATTTTGTCCACGTGTGCGGGCGCCGGTTTAAAATTGATGCGACACTGGTCTGGCCGGAGCTGCATCATGGAAGAAACGTCGAACCTCTCTCTCCCCTATATCCTGCCTTCGCAGGCGCAAAAGCATGTGACGCACAATGAGGCGCTGCGCCGCCTCGACGCACTCGTGCAACTTGCGGTGCTCTCGCGGGAGCTTGCGGCCTCGCCCGGTGCGCCGGGCGAGGGCGACCGCTACATCGTGGGCGCTCCGGCGAGCGGAGACTGGGTGGGCCACGAAGGCGAAATAGCGGCCTGGCAGGATGGCGCATGGGAATTCTACCTGCCGCGCCCCGGCTGGATCGCGACCGTCCTCGACGAGGACGCCGCATGTTTCTGGGACGGGGAAAGCTGGCGAGCGCTTGGTGGCGGGACCGGCTCGGGCGGAGAGACCGATTTCCAGAACATCGCGTCGCTGGGCGTCGGAACCGAGGCCGATGCGACGAACATATTCGCGGCCAAGCTGAACGATGCGCTGTGGACGGCCAAGCCGGTCGCCGATGGCGGCACAGGCGACCTGCGCTACAAGATGAACAAGGAAGGCGCGGCGAATGTCCTCTCCCTGCTCATGCAGCGGGCCTATTCGGGCCGTGCGGAAATCGGCCTCATCGGCTCGGACAATCTGTCGGTCAAGGTCAGCCCCGACGGTGCGAACTGGCTGGAAGCGCTGGAGGTCGACTGCGCCACGGGTGCGGTCAGCATGCCGAAAACGAACATTCTGACGGATTATTGCGTCAATCTTTATGCGGACAGCGGCAGGTTTGCCGGAACGGGCGTGAATGCCATTGCCGTGGGATCGTTCTCTTTACCCGCCTATCTCTTCAGGCAAAACAGCACCACCGTGGCGGGGCTGGCGAAATTCCTGCACAACAATACAGACCATGGCGGCACTGCCGGCACGCTGAACGCATCGGTGCGGGCACTGGTGGAAATGATCCGCGACGTCGACTATCGGCGCTATGGCGTGGAATTCTGGGTGGCGGAATTCACGCATGGCGCCGGAACGGCCAACGTCCTCCCGTACGGTTCCCAAAACTGGTATCTCAGCCTGATGACCGGCCAGACGCTGCGCGCACCGAACATGACGTTCCATGCCTATTTTCGTGCGATGGACGAGCCGGTGCTGATCCGCTGCAATGCCGGTCAGACCATCATATCAGGTGGTTCCGCAAGCGAGGAGCATCTGATCCTCCAGCCCGGTGACGGATGGCGCTCCGTAACAGTCAAGGACAGCGTTTCTGTGCGTGCCAGCTATGGCTATATGCCGATGGTGCTGAGCCTGTATTGCAAGGCGAGCACACATCGCTACCAGATGGCCTGTCCGGCCCTGATGGGCGGGATAACGTCCGTCGACAGCAATGCCGGGGTAATCGCCGCCACAACGAGTTGGCCGGCCTGACGGCAAAACCGCCCCGCCGTTACATTCGGCTTGGAACGGAAAGCTCTTGCTGCTATCTGCGCGGCACGGAGAATGCGGACTCTTGCCCGATGCGCCCGGCAGGCGCATCGGCGATCATTTCAAGGATACACAGATCTTGTCAGCCATGAATCAAGTCAAACTGGATTTGGTAAAGCGTTTCCAGGATCGCAGCGCGACAATCGGTATTGTCGGCCTGGGCTATGTCGGGCTTCCGCTGGTCCTGCGGTTTTGCGAAGTCGGCTACAAGGTGATCGGGTTCGACATCGACGACAGCAAGATCGAGCTTCTCTCGCAGGGCAGGAGCTATATCGACCATATCAGCAGTTCAAGCGTCGCGGAGGCGCGGAAGGCGGGCTTCGAGGCGACTGCCGATTTTTCGCGCGCCGGAGAGGCGGACGCGCTGATCCTGTGCGTGCCGACCCCGCTCAGCAGGCACCGCGAGCCCGACCTCAGCTTCGTGCTCGACACTGTGGGCTCGCTCCTGCCGCACCTGCGCGAGGGGCAGGTCATGTCGCTCGAAAGCACGACCTATCCCGGCACCACCGATGAGGAACTTCTGCCGCGCATCACGCGGCGCGGCTTCAAGGTGGGCGAGAACTATTTCCTCGTCTATTCGCCCGAACGCGAGGACCCCGGCAACGAGCACTTCACCACACGCACCATCCCCAAGGTGTGTGGCGGCTTTTCCCCCGCCTGCCTCGAAGTCGGACTGGCGCTCTACGGGCAGGTGATCGACAAGGTCGTCCCGGTCAGTTCCACCCGCGCGGCGGAACTCACCAAGCTTCTGGAAAACATCCAGCGCTCGGTCAATATCGGGCTCGTCAACGAGATGAAGATGATCGCCGACAAGATGGATATCGACATCTTCGAGGTGATCGATGCGGCAAAGACCAAGCCGTTCGGCTTCACCGCATATTATCCCGGCCCCGGCATTGGCGGCCATTGCATTCCCATCGACCCGTTCTACCTGACCTGGAAGGCGCGCGAATACGGCCTCAACACGCATTTCATCGAGCTTGCGGGCGAGGTGAACCGCGACATGCCCAAATGGGTGGTCGAAAAGATCGCGACCGCGCTCAACGAGCGGCAGAAGGCGCTCAAGGGCAGCCGCATCCTGGCGCTCGGCATTGCCTACAAGCGCGACGTGGACGACATGCGGGAGTCACCCTCGGTTGAAGTCATGGAGATCTTGCGCGACAAAGGTGTAAACATCGAATATTGCGATCCCAACGTTCCGGTTTTTCCACGCATGCGTGAACACAAGTTCAACTTGAAGTCGGTAGACCTCACGCCTGAAGTTGTCGCAAGCTACGATTGCGTCGTGTTGCTCACGGATCACTCGAAGTTCGATTACGAGATGATACGCAAGAACGCTCGGCTCGTCGTCGATACGCGCGGCAAGTTCCGAGAGGCCTTCGATACGCTTGTGAAGGCGTAATCCGTGTGAGGCTCGGCGGGTCTAAAACACAAGGGGCCGATATGTGCTCCTGAAGTTTGAGAAGGGAACGGCCGGGTGGAATGGTTTCGCCAAATCCGTAGGCGCGCTGATCTCAGCGAATATCGTGGCACAGCTCGTGATGCTTGCTGCGACGCCGCTCACGACGCGACTTTATACGCCGGCTGACTTTGGCGCCTTCGCTGTTTTCACAGGCCTGTTTTCAGTTGCCTTTGTCGTGTCCAGCCTGCGCTACGAACTGGCTGTCCCGTTGCCGCGCAGCGAGGGCAATGCCTTTGGTGTCATGTTGCTCGCCTTGCTGATCAATTCCGTCGTGGCGCTGGCTCTTGTGCCGGTGGTGGCGCTGTGGCGGGAGAGGGCTTCCGAGTTCTTCAACGTGCCGGAACTGGCCCACATATTGTGGATATTGCCGCTCTCCATCGTTGGGGCGGGCAGCTATCGCGCCTTCAGGATGTGGTCGGTGCGCCGCCGCGATTTCGGCGCCATCGCCCGCACGCGGGTCACGCAGTCGGTCGCCATGGTGGCGGCGCAGATCATGTGCGGATTTGCAGGGCTCGGCGGGCTTGGCCTCGCCATCGGCCATTCGGTCGGGCAGACCTCCGGCGCATACAGGCTGGCAGCCGGGACGCGCGAGCATTTCGACGCGATGAAACGCACGCGGCGGGCGCGCATGCTGAGCCTTGCGCGACGCTACAGCCGCTTTCCCAAGTTCGATGTAGCTGCCGCCACGCTCGACGCGGTGAGCGTCCAACTGCCGAACCTGCTGCTGGCCCTCCTGTTCACTCCGGCAATCGCCGGATTCTACATGGTGGGCGAGCGCGTGCTGGGCGTTCCGCTGTCATTGCTCAGCCAGTCGATCGGGCAGGTGCTCTATTCCCACAGCCGGAACGCCGTGGAAGGCGGACAGATTTCCGTCCTCGCGACGCGGGTGCTGATGTTCCTCGCCGCGCTTCTCGCCCTGCCGACGCTGCTGATGTTCCTTGCCGGGGAGCCGATTTTCGAATTCGTGTTCGGCGATGCGTGGCGCGAGGCGGGGATGTTCGCGAGCTGGCTCATGGTCGGCCTGTTCGGACAGGTGCTGTTCTCCTCCATCTCGCTGGTGCTGATGGCCACGAGCGCCCAGAACATCAATTTCATGATTCATGCGGTGATGCTGGTGCTGAAAGGCGCGGCCTTGCTGCTCGGCTATGTGTATGGAAGCGCGCTGACGGCCATCGTCGCGCTCTCGCTGGTGAACCTCGTCGGCTACCTCTTCGCCTGTGCGGTGATCATCCGTCATACCCGTGGTCACGACGCGGGAACCTCAGCGCAGCTTCTGTTGGGTGCCGAGGACTAACATGTGCGGGATCGCCGGGGGCGCGTGGAAGGCGGAGAGCCTGTCGAGCGGCGTGCGCGTGCAGGCGGCGCTCGATCTCATGCGCCATCGCGGACCCGATGACAGCGGGATTGAGACCGTCCGGTCCGGCGCGGGCACCATCGCTATTGGCCAGAATCGCCTTTCGATCATCGATCTCAGCAGCCGGGGCCACCAGCCCATGCTGAATCGGGATTCCGGTCTTGCCATCGTGTTCAACGGCGAGATCTACAATTACCGGGAGTTGCGCGAGGAACTGCGCGGCCTTGGTCATATGTTCGCGTCCGATTCGGACACGGAGGTGCTGCTGGCCGCCTGGGCGCAATGGGGCAAGGATTGCCTTTCGAGGCTCGACGGCATGTTCGCCTTGGTCGTCCACGATCGCCGCGAAGATACCCTGACCTGCGTTCGTGATGCGTTCGGGATCAAACCGTTCTTCTACGCGCAGGACGACGATGCATTTGTATTCGCCTCGGAGCTGACGGCCTTGCTGGCGCTGCGCGCCGAGCCGCGGCGTCCCGATCTCCAGCGTGCCTATGACTATCTGGTCAACGCCGACTACGACAGCCAGGATCGCACCTTCATCGACGGCGTGCGGCACCTGCTGCCCGGCACGCTTCTGGTGATAGATCAGCGCGCTAACCGGCGCGCCGAACCGGAAACGTGGTGGCGCGCGCCGACAGCCGAATCATTCGACTTGTCCTTCGACGCAGCGGTCGAGGCGGTGCGCGAGCGTTTCCTGCACAGTGTTCGGCTGCACCTGCGCAGCGACGTTCCTTTGGGGGCGGCTCTTTCGGGCGGGATCGATTCCTCCGCCGTGGTCTGCGCCATGCGTCATCTGGAACCCGATGTTCCGATCCACACTTTCAGCTACATCGCCGAGCGCGATGACCTCTCCGAGGAGCGGTGGGTCGACATGGTCAACGAGGCGACCGGCGCGAGCGGGCACAAAGTTCGGGCGGGTGCGGCGGACCTTGCGCGCGACATAGACGCCGTCATCGCCGCGCAGGGCGAGCCCTTCGGCAGCACGAGCATCTATGCGCAATATCGCGTCTTTCAGCTCGCGAAGGAAAACGGCATCACCGTGACGCTCGACGGCCAGGGCGCAGACGAGATTCTCGCCGGCTATCTCGGCTATCCCGGCCAAAGGATGTTGAGCCTGTTCGAGCACGGCGAATATTGCGCGATGCACCGTTTCGCGCGGGAATGGGCAGGCTGGCCAGGGCGCTCATACCTCCAGGCATGGATGTATCTGGGGCAGGCCAGCTTCCCGGACGACCTCTACACCCGGGCGCGCAAGCTCATGGGCCGCGACGCGCAGCCGGCCTGGCTGAAACACGAGATGCTGCGCGAGGCGGGCGTGGTCCTGCGGGAAAACAGGCCGATGCTCGCGCCGGAAAATCGGGGGCGTCGGGTTGTCGAGCAACTGGCGCGCAGCCTGCAAGCGCGGGGACTGCCGCATCTCCTGCGCCATGCCGACCGCAATTCGATGGCGTTCTCGATTGAAAGCCGGGTTCCCTTCGCGACCGTTCCAATGGCGGAGCTTCTGCTTTCCATGCCCGAGAAATATCTGGTCTCGGACAGCGGGGAGACAAAGCATGTGTTCCGGGCCGCGATGCGGGGAATCGTCCCGGAAGCGATCCTGAACCGGCGCGACAAGATCGGCTTCGCGACACCGGAGAGATCCTGGCTCTACAGGATCGCGCCGATGGCCAGGGTATGGCTTGAAGGCGCCGAAGACATTCCGTTTCTGAGCCGAAATGACCTGCTCGATGCTTTCGACAGGGTCATATCAGGAAAAGCTGCGTTCACATGGCAGGTGTGGCGTTGGGTAAACTACGTGAGATGGTTCCAGAACCGGATCAGCGCCTCGTAATGCGGCTTTCGGACCGCGTTCCGGGCTCTATCCGGCACCCTGTTTCCATCTCCCCATGGGACGCTTCAGGTCATACATGCACCGCACATCCAAAGCGATATTGTCCGCCGCGCTTGCGGCGCTTGTGACGCTCGCAATCATGAACAGCTATGCGCAGGAGATTTCCGACCTCAATGCGGGCCTGCGCAGCTACCTCACGGGCGGACCCTCGTCGGTCAGGTCGTTCTCGTCCGATGGACTGCCACGTTCCTATTCGCCCCACGTTGAAGGGGGGATCATCTCGCCATTCTACGTCGTCCACTACGGGATTCTGTATTCCGAGACCTGCCGCAAGAGCGCATTTGCCGGGAGCTATCATTGGTCACATGACGCCAGCCTCGCTTACTGGCCGTTTCCTCCCGACGATATATCGATCGAAAAATTCAAGGCGTCCGCGGACTGGCTGGTCGAGAACGCGCGGGTCGGCGACAGAGGCCTCGCCCATTTATTCTACAATTTTGATTGGCCCTATCAATTTTATCCGGATGGCAAGCTGAAAGCGCCGTGGTGGTCAGGTCTGACGGATGCCTACGCTACAACGCTCCTGCTGCGCGCCTGGGACTGTTTTGGTGACCGAAAATATCTGGATACGGCCAAGCGGCTTTACGAAAGTGCGATTGCGCCCATTTCGACCGGCGGCAGCCTGTCGTTGCTCAATGGCGCGCCCTGGATCGATGAGTACGTGGACCCTCGAATGCCGCCGGAAGAATTGTCCAAAGTGCTGAACGGCATGATCTACTCATATCACGCGATACGAGGCTATGAAGCCTTTGCGGGCACCGGAAAGATGTCCTCGGCGCTGCGCACCTCGATCTACATGAATCTCAGATTATACGACATGGGATACTGGTCGCGATACGATGCCCTGGGCTCGATTGCGAACATCAAGTATCACGCCATTCAGACCGCGCTGATCGAGGACAGGCGGTTGAACGATGGAACGCTCGACGGACTGGCGATCCGGTGGAAGATCGGGCGGGCGTTCCCCGTCCTGTTCTATACGATGTTTGGTCCACCTTCGGTTTCGAAGGTGCAGTTTGTCATGACGCTCGTCGCAATGTTCCTCGCCCTGTTTGCGACAATGCTTCTGCTGCTCGACCGGGCATTGAAGCCACAAACGGTATGAAGCAAATGAGCGGGGCGCGAGCGACTTCAATTCTTGCGACCCTTTGCCTCGCGCTGGCGTTCGCGGTCGGCCAGGAACGAAGTTGCGACGCGTTTATAAACGTTCCCGGATACGACCGATGCACCATTCCACCTCAGTCCGAATCGCTGTTCTTCCTTGTCATGGCGGTGCTCCCTTCCTTCTTCCTGCCCCTTAGAGAGCAGGTGTCGACCGCGCTAATCTGGATCGTATATTATCTGCACGTATTCGGAACGATTGCCTCGGCGCCATATTTTTCGAGCAATCTCTATCCTTATGTTTCCTTTGCCGCACTAGTGGCCGTTTCCTTCACGGGGCTCTCGATGCTCGCATCGAGAGCGAACATTTCCATGCCGATCCTACCGATCTCGCGGGAGACGTTCAACAAAGTCTACATTGGGACTATCACCCTGTTCTTTCTCTATATCAGCGTGCGATTTCCGGTCTCGTTCAACCTCGTGTCGATCTACGATGTCTACGAAGTCCGGAAATTGTTCGTGGAATCGATCGGCAGGTCTACGAGCAAGATAGATACATATATGTTTCTTATATCAGGATACGCAATTTCGCCTGTTTCAATCATCATCGGCTTGCACATGTTTCGCAAGCAAAAATATCTGTCCGCATTTTCCATAATAATCGGTACGATTATTTCGATTTTCGTCTATTCAATTGCCGCCTACAAGAGCGTGATATTCATAGCCATATTCGTCGTGCTAATCTATTTTGTCATTCGCGAGGTGAATACGGTTCGAGGCGTTATATTGTTCCTTGCAGCCGCAGCGCTTGTCTGCCTGTTGTTGGGCGTAACGGGCCTCAGCGAAACGGCGCTGATCCACTGGTTCAGGCGCGCTTTCCTCGTTCCCGGCATGAATGTGCAGTACTATTTGCAAGAGTTCGGACTGGACAATGCCAGTAACATGCGCGACGCACCGGCCATCATTTCCCGGTATGTGTTCGGAGCCGACGGATCCGCAAACACCGGATTGTTTGGAAACGGCATTGCGCGTGGTGGCCTGCCCGGGATCGCCCTTGTGCTGGCCGTGTATTTTTTCATTCTCGTTCTGATCGATTCGGTCACAAGGAATGTGCCATTGCGCGTTTCCGTGCCGATCCTCTTTCCAGTCGGATATATAGTGGCCAATTCGGCAACAACGTCGGTTTTCCTCACCTATGGCGCGGTCGTGAGCATCTCGGTGCTGTATCTGCTGTCCTCCGTGCGGCCCGAAAGAAGAGCGACAACGCCATAATGCATGCGCCGGTCTATTGCGGCGGCGCTCCGGCGGGCATAAACGCGAAAGCTAAGAAATTCGCCTCAGGAGATTGTGCGACATGGTGAAGGTTGTGCACCTCACCTCTGCTCATGCTCGCCGGGATACGCGCATTTTCCTCAAGCAGTGCAGGAGCCTCGCGGCAGCGGGCTATGAGGTACATCTTGTGGTCGCTGACGGCCTGGGCGATTCCGCCGAGGCAGGGGTGACGTTCAGGGATGTCGGCAAGGCGGCGGGCCGTTTGCAGAGAATGGCGGGTTCCGCCTACAAGGTTTTTGCAGCCGGGCTGCGGCTGGACGCTGATGTGTATCATTTGCACGATCCGGAACTTCTTCCTTACGCTCTGGCGCTGAAGGCAAAAGGAAAGCGCGTGATCTTCGACGCGCATGAGGATTTGCCGGCGCAGGTGCTGACCAAGCCATATCTGCAACCGGCCTTGCGGCGCACAATCGCGCAATTGGTAAGCACTGGCGAACGCATCGCCGTCCGGCGACTCGACGCAGTTGTCGGCGCCACGCCGCACATCACGCAGAAGTTCGAGCAGATGGGCGTCGCGCGCGCGGTGGAGATCAACAATTTTCCCCTGCCTGGTGAGCTTGAAAGTCCGGCAACGGGCAAGAGCAAAGTCAACGCCGTCTGCTATGTCGGTGGCATCTCGCGCATACGGGGTATCGTCGAGGTGGTGAACGCGATTGGGCTGTCGAGGACGGGCGCGCGCCTGAAACTGGCGGGCGGTTTCGCGCCTGCCTCGTTGCGAAGCGAAGTCACCCGGCTTTCCGGTTGGGACCATGTGGATGAACTGGGCATTGTCGACCGGGAGGGCGTGCGCGATCTTCTGGCTGAGTCTGTCGCCGGACTGGTGACCTTCCTGCCCGCGCCGAACCATATCGACGCGCAGCCGAACAAGATGTTCGAATATATGTCTGCCGGATTGCCGGTGATCGCCTCGGATTTTCCGCTCTGGCGCACGATCATCGCTGGCAATAATTGCGGACTTCTGGTTGAACCGCAAAATCCGCAGGCGATCGCGAATGCAATCGACAGGCTTTTCGAGGATTCCGGCATGGCGCGCCGCATGGGAGAAAACGGGAGCAAGGCCGTCAGGGAAAAATACAATTGGGGCATGGAAGAAAAGAGGCTTCTCGCCCTTTATGAAGAGCTTGTCGGCCCGCCGTCCTGAAGGGCATCGAGACAAAGGAGCGGAAATGGCGTCCATCGCGCATATCGGATACGGATATTGGGGCAAGAACATCGCCCGGAATTTCGCCGAACTCGGCCTGCTCGCGGCCATTGTCGATCCGCACCCGGCCTCGGCGGAAGCCGGTGCGAAGGCGCACAATGTGCGCGCCGCATCGTTCGACGAAGTGCTCGCGGACAAGAGCATCGACGGGGTCTCGATTGCGGCACCCGCCGAACTGCATTTCAAGCTTGCGTCGGCTGCGCTGAAGGCAGGCAAGCATGTCTTTGTCGAAAAGCCGCTGACAATCGATGTTTCGGAAGCCCAGGCCCTTTGTGCGTTGGCTGACAGCGCGCGGCTGACGCTGATGGTGGGCCACCTCCTCCAGTATCACCCGATCTATGTGAAGCTGCGCGAGATGGTGGCCGCCGGGGAACTGGGCAGGCTGCACTATGTATATTCCAACCGCCAGTCGCTCGGAAAGTTCAGGCGGGAAGAAAATGTGCTCTGGTCTTTTGCGCCGCACGACATCTCGATGATCCTCGGGCTGGTGGGTGAAGAGCCGCATCACGTTTCGGCGCAGGGCTGCGTCGCCTATACGTCGGGGGTCGCCGACATGGTGACCATGCAGATGCATTTTCCGGGCGGCGTCGCCGGTCACGTCCAGACCTGCTGGATGCATCCGTTCAAGGAACAGAAGCTGGTGGTCATCGGGGAGAAGGCGTCGGCGGTGTTCGAGGACAGCCTTGCGGACTGGGACCAGAAACTGCTTCTCTACTCTCATCGCATCGATGTGAGCGGGCCGGTGCCGACCTCGACCAAGGCGGATGCGATAGCGGTCGCCGTGGAGAGGTCCGAGCCTTTGAAGGCGGAATGCCGGCACTTCGCGGATTGCATCGACGGAAAGACAAAAGCGCGCACGGACGGCGCGGAAGGCACCCGCGTGCTGCGCGTTCTGGACCGCGCGGAAAAGGCGCTTGCGGAGAACCTCACATTGCAGACGGCAGCCAGGGAAAACGCAGCATGAACGCCAAGGTCTTTGTTCACGAGAGCGCTTATGTGGATGACAATGTTGAAATCGGCGAGGGCACCAAGGTCTGGCATTTCGCTCACCTGCTGCCCGGCACGCGAATCGGGCAGAACTGCTCGATAGGCCAGAACGTGATGATCGGGCCGGACGTTTCGGTCGGCAACAATTGCAAGATCCAGAACAATGTCGCGCTCTACAAAGGCGTCGAGCTGGAGGACGGCGTTTTCTGCGGGCCGTCCTGTGTTTTCACCAATGTGCTGAACCCGCGCTCGGAGGTGGAACGGAAGAACGAATACCGGCTGACAAAGGTCAGGCGTGGCGCGACGATCGGCGCAAATGCGACGATTGTGTGCGGCCATGAACTTGGCACCTATTGCACGATCGGCGCTGGCGCCGTCGTCACGAAAGACGTGCCGGAATTTGCGCTGATGGTTGGCGTGCCCGCGCGGCGGATCGGCTGGGTGTCGCGTGCGGGCGAGATCCTCGATGAAACACTGGTCTGCCCGCGAACCGGCGAACAGTATGAGGAAGTGGGCGGACGCCTGTTGCTGAAAACAGGAACCGCGTGAAACGTTCTATCCCTGTAAAACCTCGATGATCTTGCCTGCCGCGTCGCCCTTGCCGTAGGGGGCCGGATCGGGACCCTCGGGCGCTTGCGCCAGGGAAATCGCGGCGAGGATGGCGTCCTTCTCCAGCGCCTCCGGCAGCCGGTTCCAGCCCATCTCGACAAGCTCCACCCATTCCGTTTCATCGCGCACGGTGACGCAGGGAACGTGGTGGAAATAGGCTTCCTTTTGCAGGCCGCCCGAATCGGTTACAGCGAGCGCCGCCCCCGACAGAAGCGTTGCCATGTCGAAGAAGCCGACGGGCTCGATGGTGGTAATCTTTGACAGCAGCGCGTCGGCTTCGGCGTTCTGCCGCACCATCTTGGCCGTGCGCGGATGGATCGGCAGGACCACGGGCTGCGATTTCGCCCGTTCGGCAAGCCCGCCAAGAATGGCGAGCAGGCGGGCGGGCACGTCGGTGTTTTCCTGCCGATGTATCGTGGCCACCGTATAGTTGCCACGCTCGAGCCCGAGGCGGTCGCCGATGTCGGTGCGATGGCGGGGGTTCTCGATGAACAGCCGCGCCACGTCATACATGACGTCGCCCACCAGATGGATTTCCGCGCCGCCGACATTCTCTCGCTCGAGATTGTCGACCGCCGTCTGGGTGGGTGCGAACAGCCAGCGCGACACGTGGTCCGTCAGGATGCGGTTCAGCTCCTCCGGCATGCGCTTGTTGAAGGAGCGCAGTCCGGCTTCCACATGCGCCACGGGAATGTGCATCTTCGATGCCGCGAGCGCGCCGGCCAGCGTCGAGTTGGTGTCACCGTAGACGAGCAGCACGTCGGGCTTTTCCGTCACGAGCGCTTCCTCGATGGCGATGAGCTGTCGGCCCGTCATTTCGCCGTGCGAACCGCCGCCGATGTTGAAGCGGTATTTCGGCTTCGGGAGTCCGAGATCGCGAAAGAAGACCTCGGACATGTTGTCGTCATAGTGCTGGCCGGTGTGGAGCAGGACTTCCTCCACGCCGTCCGTCTGAGCCGCCGCGACCGACAGGGCAATGGCCTTGATGAATTGCGGACGCGCGCCGATTACTGTCAGGATCTTCATGCGACCGGCGTCAGCCCGCGACGATGTCGATGATGCGGTCCTGCGTCTCGCGATCCAGATAGGGATGCATCGGCAGGCTCACGACACGCTGCGAAAGGTCCTCGCTGACGCCAAGTCCCTTCGGGTCGCGAGGGAACGCCTTATAGGCCTTCTGCTGGTGCAGCGGCATGGGGTAGTAGATGACGGTCGGGATGCCGGCCGCCTTGGCCTTCTCCATCAGCCCGTCACGCTCGACCTTCGAAGCTGTTTTCAGCGTATATTGCGCCCACACGCTGGTCTGGCCCTCCGGTATGTACGGCGTTTCATAGCGGTTCGACAGGCCCGCATTGTAGCGCTCGGCCACCTTCTGGCGGGCTTCGAGTTCGTCGGCATAGACCGCCAGCTTCTCGATCAGGATCGCGGCCTGAAGCGTGTCGAGACGGCTGTTGAGGCCGACGCGGTCATTGAAATATTTGTGGTGCCCCTTGCCGTGCACGCGATACGAGTCGAGCAGCGTGGCCAGTTCGTCGTCATTGGTGAAGGTTGCGCCGCCGTCGCCATAGCAGCCGAGCGGCTTTGCCGGGAAGAACGAGGTGGTGGCGATGTCGCCGATGGAACCGGTGATGCGCCCGTGATAGCTCGCGCCGAACCCCTGGGCGCTGTCGCTGATGAGCTTGAGGCCGTTCTCGCGGCAGATCGCCTCGATGGCGTTGTAGTCGGCGGCAAGGCCGAACAGATCGACCGGGATGACCACCGCAGGACGCAGCCCGTCACCCTTCGCCTGGGCGATGGCGCGCTTGAGGCTCGCTGGGTCCATGTTGAAAGTGTCGGGCAGTACGTCGACGAAAACCGGCGTTGCGCCGACAAGCGGGGCGACCTCGGCGGTGGCCGCGAAGGTGAAGGACGGAACGAACACGGCGTCGCCATTGCCGATCCCGAGCGCCATCAATGCGAGCTGGAGGGCATCAGTGCCGTTGGCGCAGGAAAGACAGTGCTTAGCGCCGCAGAACTCGGCGAGCTGCTTCTCGAAGCGGGCAACGTCCGGACCCATCACATACTGGCCTTCGTCCAGCACGCGCGAAATGGCGCGATCCAGTTGCGGGCGAAGGCGCGCCTGCTGCGCGGCCAGGTCGATGAACTGCATGGGTATTCATTCTCCAGATGTGGGCGTTTTGGCGCGCTGTTTATACTTGGAAGCGCAAACGCGCAAATCACGTGGTTCTCCGCAGCGTTACCGATCGTTATGCTGCCGGAGCGTTTTTCGAGCCGGCTACACATGCGGGAAGGGTCTGACGAGGGTTCGGGCGCGCATTTTCTGAGATATGATCGAATATATCTTCGATTTTGCCGGAATTGCCCCGCACTTTGTATTTTTGCGACATGGATTTCGCACGCGCGGCCTGCGAAACAATGATTGTACAGCTTGCCGCCTTACTCCGCACAACCGTCTCGGCAAGCTGTTTAGGAGCCTACAGGCCGCCACCTGTAGGCTCCACCTCTTTTGGGCGCGCAGCGCGGAGAATTCGCGCCTGACCGATCCGTGCGACGCAGTCGTCGCATTGGCACGAGGCGCTGCTGCTCGGGCGCTCGACATCATAGCGACATATGTCGATCGACCGGAAGATGCTCTTCCGGATTTGATGACCATTCATTCATTGACACTTTATGATTGTCTAATATATATGATGTCGGAAGTTGTACCGTCGTCGACCGCCTGCAGATGAGCTTGGGGGAGAGCTTCGAATTCGGAGACGGCGTTTGAGTGCCTCGAAAGTTCAGAGGGCAAGTGGCGTCTTTGCTCACCGATGGTGAGGAGCAAACAGACAGCTTGGATACGGGAAATCTGGGGTTGATCACAATTTCTACAATGGGGTGGGGAAGCGAATTCGCTTAGCCGGGTTCGCTTTGAAGGCAATTCATCAACGCAGGCAGCTTTGTGTTTCCACGAAGCGGCTGCGTGCGAAAGCCTAGCTTGGAGCTTGAAGATGAAAGGAAGCAGCACTGGAGCTTCCATCTTGGGAGACAGATGCGAATGCGGGGTAGGTGGACAGCATATTTTGTGCCTTCAGAAGTTGCTGCGCGGGATCGGAGAAGCGCCGACCCGCTCGGAGCCTCCGGCATCTGATATCCGCAACTATCAGGTCGGCGCGCTCACGATCCTGATCGGAAACAACCTGACGCAATCGCCCGTATGGGGGCGCGCAGGCCGGGTCTCCTTCGCGTTGAGTGATTGGGCGATGGTCTATCGCCCGCAGATCGACCGGGCGGACGGATGGCACGATCCGGCGGTGCTGCGGCTGCTTCCGGCAAATTGCAATGCCGGCAACTGGGACTTCGAGGGCGAGGCGATGCTCGTCATTTTCCCTCGCGCAATGTTCAAGGGTCTTGAGCATCCCATGGAGGCGATCTGCGCGGGGAGGGCGGCTTTCCCTGCAAGTCCACTGCTGCAGGCATATTGCGAATCGCTTTGGCACAATTTGCCGCTGATCAAGGAGAGCGAAAAGCAGGTGGTCGAAGCGGTGACCCGCCAACTCGTCAAATCCTGCATCGCCCGGGTAAAGGGTCTGGACGGGAGCGAACCGAGGCCGGCCAACAGAACCAAACTGGAAGCCGCCAGGCGCTATATCGACGATCGCATCAGTTCGCCGTCGCTTACCGTCGAAAATGTGCAGAGCTGCCTCGGTATCTCGCGGCGTCAGCTCTATTCGCTGTTCGAGCCATATGGCGGCGTTGCTCGCTATATCCAGAGCCAGAGATTGAGGAAATGCCATTCGGCGATCGCGGACCCGCAGGATACGCGTCCGGTTGCGCGCATCGCCGAATTTTACGGGCTGGACCCGACACGCATTGCTCGGCTGTTCCGCGAGGAATTCGGATACGATCCCAATGATGCGCGCCTGCGCGTCCGGCAGTCCCGCCCGGGGAATGTGCCGATCCTGGAGCCTGAGGCGCGTGTCGCGTAATGCAGGTCGGGGTGGGCGAGACGACCGGTCCGGACGCTTGTTCGAAGCCAAAGCGAGCCCGCCCATCAGACACCATACGCGAGGATCGGTTCAATACCGGGGGCTTGCCCGCGAATCACCAGTTCCTTGTGGCACGTGACCTCATCGGTCCGCTCGCGGACATATCTGTCATCGACCAGAACCAGATTGAAAATGGTTTCATGATCAACGCGCGCGGCTACGACCTCGGCAAGATCCTGGTCGCCACCGTCGGCATCGACGCATACAGGCTGCGGCGCACGCCGGAACATATCCGGCTCAGCGGCGTCGACCATTGGCTGCTGTCGTTCCGGAAGACCGGCAGCATGGTCAGCAAGTCCGGGCGCGGCAAGGTCCAGGCGGATTCAGGGTCTCTCTGGCTGGCCTCCCTCGCCTATCCGCTTGAAGGGCAGGCCAGTGCGGGCAGTTCGATCATGCTCATGATCGAGCGCGAGCATCTGCTGGCCAGTGCCGGGAAGCTGGACCTTCTCAACCATACGGTCCTGCAGGGCATAACCGCGCGCATCGCGGCGGAGTTCCTGAACTCGATGTTGACGATGCTTCCCGTGATGACCGTATCCGAAATCCCGATCTTCGTGGAAACCGCACTCATCATCCTCAAGGGTTTTGCAGAGCAGGCCGATACGCCGGACCTCAATCGAAGCCGTCCAATCATGTCCATTCGTCTCGAAATGGTGAAGCGGTACATTCATGACAATCTCAGCTCCAGCCATCTCGAACCGGACGAAATCTGCGCAGCGATGAAATTGTCCCGCCGCCAGCTCTATTATCTGTTCGAGCAGTTGGGCGGCGTCAGCGCCTATGTCCGTTCCTGCCGGCTGAACGCATTCCACGAGGCAATTACCGAGCCCGCCGAGGATCGGCCGATTCATACGGTCGCGGCGGAATTCGGCTTCCATGACGCAGCGCTGTTCAGCCGCCAGTTCAAGACACAGTTCGGCTATTCACCGAGGGAAGCGCGCGAGGCGAAGCTGCTGGGATATGCGCCGCTCGTTGCACCGCCGAAATCGATCACGGAATGGCTGGCGCAGGTCCGTTGTGGAGAATGAGGGCCTTCCCCGGCGCGGCCGTAAACACGGCTTGACATTCAAATGTTTATAAATCACTAATATCTAATATTATTTATTGAGGGTTTTTCGCTCGTGCTCGCCAGAGATTCTCAGTTCGACAACGTCACTTCCATCTCGATGGGCAGCGAGGCGCGGCCAAGCAGTTTCGTCGAGGATCTGGCGTTTGCCGTCAATGTCCAGTTTGTGCGGGTTCCAGGCCGCCATGAACGGCTGGCCGTTATCCCCGAGCGGGAATATGAACTGATGCTGTCGGTGCTGCGGCACAAACAGGCAGGCACGATGCGGGACACCGTGTCGGGCAAGATACCGGAGCAGGCGGCAGATGCGATTCGCCGGGGCGAATCACCTGTTCGCGCGCTGCGCAAGGCAAGGGGCCTGAAAGCGGCGGAACTGGCGCGGCTCGTCGGCCTTACCCCAAGCATGCTTTCACAGATGGAAACGACGGGCCGAAGTGGCTCCGTCGCAACGCTTTACCGACTTTCGCTGGCGCTCAACGTACCTATGGAGGCACTGATTTCCGGATCGGAATCCGAGAAGCTCGCATGATGTAGGCGTCTTTAATCAGCCCCGTTAAAACTTTACATGATTGCGAAGCCCTTTCGTAAAGAGGGAATGTTAGGAGTTGCTTATGTGAAGGTCGTGGCGGCGACAGCGCAAGTTGTTCAACTTGGGGACTGGCCGTTCATGCGTTCATCCATGCATGCCTCAAATCGACTTCATCCCAGTCTTTTGTGGCTGGAGGGGCAATTCAGAAACCTGCTCGGACGTTCATTCGATCCCGAGACGCTGGCGTGCCTTATGCGGATGGAAGTCGAGACCGTATTCCCCGGGCTTCTGGAAACCGATCAGAGTCGAATCGCCGCCATTGTGCTGGAACATATGCAGGCGGAGGAACTGGGTTTTTCGGAAATGGACCTCGTGCCCACGATCGATTCATTTCCTTTGCCGGGATCGCGGCGCAGCACCGCATAGACTGCAGAGGCGGCTCGACGACCTGTTGCACCTCGGTTCGGGGATAAGGGCCTAACTCTGGAACGCTTCAGCGCGGTTTCCGTGGAACACGGCAGGCGGCAGGGCCGGGAGATCGAGGATCAGGTCCGCGCCCTTCTCCCCCACCATAACGGTCGGCGCGTTGGTATTGCTCGACGGCACGCGCGGCATGACGGAAGCGTCGCATATGCGAAGATTGGCGATGCCGCGCAGCTTGAGGTCGGGCGTGACGACCGACATCGCGTCATGTCCCATCCTGCAGGTGCCGACCGGGTGATGATCCGTTTTTGCCGAGCGGCAGGCATAGTCGAACAGATCCTCGTCGCTCGCAAGCTTCTCCCCCGGCAGCACCTCGCGCATGACATAGCGACGAAGCGACTGCTGGCGCATGATCTCGCGCGCGATGCGCAGGCCCTTGATCGACATGTCGCGGTCATAGGGATCGGCCCAGTAGTTCGGATCAATCAGCGGCATGGCGGCGGGGTCGGCGCTTTGCAGCCGAACCGTGCCGCGCGAGCGCGGGCGCAGGAAGGCGGAATTGAGCGTGACGCCCGGATTGGTCAGCTTTTCCACGCCCGCCTCGATGCCGGAACCCAGCCCGAGATGAAACTGGATGTCCGGCTGGTCGGCGGTGGGGTCGGCATACCAGAAGCCGCCGGTCTCGAAGAGGCTTGAGGCGGCTGGCCCCTTTTTCAGCAGCATATATTGCAGGCCCGCCCAGACGGTGCGGTGCAGCTTCGCATAGCTGTCATAGGTGTGGTCGCCATTGCATTCGGCGATGACGAAAAGGTCGAGGTGGTCCTGCATGTTCGAGCCGACGCCCGGCAGGTCGTGCACGGGCTCGACACCCACGGACTTCAGATGGTCGGCGGGTCCGATGCCGGATTGCATCAGCAGCTTGGGCGAGCCGATTGCTCCGCAGGAGACGATCACCTCGCGGTCGGCGCGCAGCACTTGCGGCTGGCCGCCGGGGCGGTCGACGATCTCGACGCCGACGGCCTTGCCCTTCTCGACCACGATCCGCGTCACCAGCACATCAGCGCGGATGGTCAGGTTGGAGCGGCTGCGGACCGGATCGAGATAAGCGACCGCAGCGGATGAGCGGCGCGCGTTCTTCTGCGTAAGCTGATAGTAACCGAGGCCTTCCTGGCGCTCTCCGTTGAAATCCGGATTGAACGGGATGCCCATTTCCTGCCCGGCCTGGAAATAGGCCTCGCAGATCGGCAGCGGCGAGATCGGGTTCGATACGCCGAGCGGCCCGCCATAGGAATGGTAGTCGTTGGCGTAGCGCTGGTTGTCTTCGGCACGCTTGAAATAAGGCAGCACCTCTCGATAGGACCAGCCTTCGCAACCTTCTTCCCCGGCCCAGCGGTCATAGTCCTTCGCGTTGCCGCGCGTGTAGATCTGGGCGTTGATGGATGAGCCGCCGCCGATGACCTTGGCCTGCGTGTACCAGAAAACGCGGTCCTTCATGTGCTTCTGCGGCACGGTGGACCAGCCCCATGAAGCGATGCCTTTCGTCATCTTTGCGAAGCCCGCCGGCATGTGGATCAGCGGATGCCAGTCTCTGCCGCCCGCCTCCAGCAGGAGGACGGAATTGGTGGGATCCTCGGAGAGCCGGTTGGCCAGCACGCACCCGGCAGGCCCGGCGCCGACGATGATAAAATCCGTCATGGTTGCACCATTGTTCAAAGACGCGGCACGGAAAGCGCGCCGTCGAGGTTGAGCACCGAGCCGGTCGCGAAGGCGAGTTTCCCGGTGGCCAGCGCAGCCACCGCCGCGCCGATGTCAGCGGCTTCGCCCCACCGGCAGGCGGGCACCAGGCCATCCACGATGAGCTTGTCATATCTGGACGCCACGCCCGCCGTCATGTCGGTGCGCACGATACCCGGGCGCACTTCGAACACGCCGATCTGCTCGGGGGCGAGGCGGATCGCGAGATTCTTCACCCACATGGAAAGGGCGGCCTTCGACATGCAGTAGTCGCTGCGTTCGGGTGACGCCATCTCCGCGCTGACCGAGGTGATGGTGACGACGCTGCGCGCATGGTCCGAAGGCTGGGCCAGCATCTGCCGGACCACCGCGAGCGTCAGGAACACGGTGCCGCGCAGGTTGATGTCCATGACCTTGTCGAAGTTTTCCGGTTGCAGGCCGAGCAGGTCGCCGCGCACCGGAGCGCCTATGCCCGCATTGTTGACGAGGCAGGCAATCGGCCCGAGCCGCTCCAAGCAGCTTGTCGCAAGCGCCTCATGTCCTTCAAGGTTGGATATATCGGCTTGTCGGTAGAGAAGCCCTGCGCCTGCTGATTCCATTCGCTGGGCGAGTTCGAACGAGGGCTGCGGGGCAAGGTCGGCGACGAACAGGTCGAACCCTTCGCCCGCAAGCGCCTCGGCGCAGGCAAGCCCGATGCCGCGGGACGCGCCCGTCACGAATGCAACCGGACGGCTCACCCCGCAAGCTCCGTCTTGCGGATGTGGTCGGCCACCTTCAGCGCCTGCGCCGCAATCGTCAAAGCCGGATTGACGGCTGCCGAAGTGGGCAGGAAGCCACCGTCGACGACGAACAGGTTGCGGTGGTCATAGGCCCGGCAATGGGTGTCGAGCGGCGCATGCGCGGGATCGTTGCCCATGCGCACGGTGCCGCACTGGTGCGAGGGCGTGCGGCGGTCGAACTGGCGGTCGAGCACGATGGGATAGCCTGCCGCGCGAAAATGCTCGCGCATCACGCGGGTCAGCCCCGCCAGCGATTCCATGTTGGAACGCCGCCATTGCAGGATGATACCCTTGCCGTCGACGAGAATACGGCTTTCCGGATTGGGCAAATCCTCGCACATCAGGTACCAGTCCACGGCGTGGCCCGCCATGAAGTCGAGCGCGAATTTCGGCAGCGATTTCACATTGGCGTTGAGAATGTCGCCGTTGATCTTGCCGAGAAGTTGCACATTGCCGAGCGGCTTTCCGCCTTTTCCATCGGACAGGTAGTAGTCGTTCAGCATCAGCGTCTTCTGATAGACGCTGTCGTTGCGGCGGAACGGGTGCACCGCCAGCATCGCGCTCGAATTGTGGTTCATGAAATGGCGGCCCACCTGGTCGGACGAATTGGCCAGTCCCCTGCCGTCGCCGGAGCGCAGCAGGAGCGCCGCCGAATTGATCGCGCCCGCCGAAAGGATCACCAGCTTCGGCGATACGGTCTTGCGCTCGCCCTTGTGGGTGTAGGTGACGGATGCAATCGACCTGCCGTCGGGTGCGGCCTGCAGCGTCTCCACATAGGCGCCGGTCAGAAGCTCGATGTCGGGATCGAGCAGGGCCTGCTTCAGCGGTGCGGATTCGGCGTCCATCTTGCCTGCGCCGGTGTTCGGAAAGGCGTCCCATGGCGTTTTGCCGTGCTTCAGCCATTCGTCAATATCAACGCCGAGCGGCACGGAGGCCGGGTGCAGGCCAAGCGCTTTGAGTTCGGCGCGGGCACGCGCAATCGGCGCCTCGTCGGGAACCGGCCCGTGCGGATAGGGCGTGGAATGGAATGGCTCGGTCGGGTCCTCGCCGAGCGCGCCGCGCACCTGAAACAGTTGCTCGGCCTTGCCGTACCAGGGCTCAAGCTCGTCATAGGCGAAGGGCCATGCGGGCGAGAGGCCGCCAAAATGCTCCGTCGCCTCGAAATCCTGCTTGCGGTAGCGCAGCAGCACGGCACCGTAGAACTTCGAATTTCCGCCAACATAGTAATAATTGCCGGGGTTGAATTCCGAGCCGTCCGGCTCGCGCCACATCTCCTTCGGGCGATAATAGCCGTTCACGAAAATGGCGCGTGCATCGCGCGTTTCGGGCGTTTCGGGCAGATGCTCGCCGCGTTCGAGGATCAGCACTTTCGCGCCGCTTCCCGCAAGGCCGCTGGCGATCGTGGCCCCGCCGATGCCGGAGCCGATGATGACGATGTCGGGTTTCATCAGTTGATGCGATTCTCTGTTTCGGGATCGAAGAAGACGGCCTTGGTGAGGTTGAACGCCAGCGGCGTCGTGCTGCCTGGCCTGACATTGGCGTCGGCGCGAAGGCGCGCCACCACATGCTTGCCGCCGAGCGCCGTCACCGCAAAGGTGTCCGAACCGGCAGGCTCCACGACCTCGATGTGGCAGTCGGCCATGGCCAGTTGGCTGGCATTGCGGTCCGCGCCGTCGGGGTCGGTCAGGGCTTCGGGGCGCACGCCGAAGATCACCGGCCTGCCGACATAGCCGGACAGGCCCTCGGGCGCGGCGGACAGCGGCAGCAGGATCGGCTGGCGCTCGCCCCGGTCGAGCTTGACGGCAAGCCTGTTGCCCTCGGTGACGATGGTCGCGGGCACCAGGTTCATGGCGGGCGAACCCATGAAGTCGGCCACGAACACATTGACCGGGTCGTTGTAGATTTCGGCGGGCGTTCCGAACTGCTGGAGATAGCCGTCCTTCAGGACCGCGATCTTGGTCGCCAGCGTCATGGCCTCGATCTGGTCGTGGGTGACATAGACGATGGTGGTGCCCATGCGCTGGTGCAGGCGTTTGATCTCGGTGCGCATGTCGATGCGCAGCTTGGCGTCGAGGTTGGACAACGGCTCGTCGAACAGGAACACCTGCGGGTCGCGCACCAGAGCGCGGCCCATGGCGACGCGTTGGCGCTGGCCGCCCGAAAGCTGGCTCGGCTTGCGGTTGAGCAGATGTCCGATCTGGAGCAGGTTTGCGACTTCCGCGATAGCCTTGTCGCGCTCGGCCTTCGGCACGCCGCGGATTTCCATGCCGAAGGCGATGTTTTCCCCGACCGTCATGTTCGGGTAGAGCGCATAGGACTGGAAAACCATCGCAATGTCGCGCTTCGACGGGTGCAGGTCGTTGACCTTGTTGCCGTTGATGCGGATTTCGCCGCTGGAGATCGGTTCCAGCCCGGCAATGGTGTTGAGCAGCGTGGACTTGCCGCAGCCGGACGGGCCGACCAGCACCAGAAAGCCGCCCTTCTCGATTTCGAGGTTTATGCCCTTCAATATGTGCGTCGCGCCGAAGGATTTGTGCAGTTCGTTGATTTCGAGGAAGGACATGGCTCTATCCCTTGACAGCGCCGGCCATCAGGCCGCGAACGAAATAGCGTCCGGAGACGATGTAGACGATGAGGGTGGGCAGCGCGGCGAGGATCGCGCCCGCGAAGTGGACGTTGTATTCCTTCACGCCCGTCGAGGAGTTGACGAGGTTGTTCAGCGCGACCGTGATGGGAATGGAGTTGAAGCCGGAAAACGAGGAGCCGAACAGGAAGTCGTTCCAGATATTGGTGAATTGCCAGATGACCGTGACGACGATGATCGGTCCCGAGGACGGCAAAAGGATGCGCCGGAATATCTGGAAGAATGAAGCGCCGTCGATCTGTGCCGCGCGAATGAGTTCGGTCGGGAAGGCTTCGTAGTAATTGCGGAAGAACAGTGTCGTGAAGCCAAGACCATATACCATGTGAATGAGGACGAGGCCGGGAATGGTGCCCGCGAGCCCAAGCAGGCCGAGGATGCGCGCGGACGGGATCAGCACGATCTGGAATGGAATGAAGCAGGCGAGCAGCATCAGACCGAAAACGAGATTGTCGCCCTTGAAGCGCCACTTCGTAAGGACGTAGCCATTCAACGCACCGAGGATGGTGGAGAGAGCGACCGCAGGAACCACCATGAGGATCGAATTCAAGAAGAATGGTTTCAGGCCGGTGGGCGACACGCCGATCTGCGCGGTCGACCATGCGGAGCGCCACGGGTCGAGCGTCCACTGCTGCGGCAGCGCGAGCATGTTGCCCTGCCTGATTTCATCCAGCGGCTTCAGCGAATTCGTCAGCATCACGTAGAGCGGCAGCAGGTAGTAGACTGCGAAGAGGATCAGCACCGAATAGATGATGGCGCGCGCGAAGATGCCGGTGCGCGTGGCGTTGTCCTGCGAGGGAACGCTCATTGCTTCTTCCCTCCGCCGAGTTCGGAATAGAGGTAGGGGACGATGATCGCGAAGATCATCATCATCATGATCATGGCGGACGACGCGCCCATGCCCATCTCGTTGCGTCCGAAGGTGAATTTCTGCATGAACAGGGCGGGCGTCCATGTGGCCGTGCCCGGGCCGCCATCGGTCATGGCGACGACGAGGTCGTAGGACTTGATGGCGAGGTGGGCCAGCACCACGAAGGCCGACAGGAAAACCGGGCGCATCAGCGGGATGATGATGCGGCGATAGATAGTGACGGTCGATGCGCCGTCGATCTGCGCGGCCTTGATCACTTCATTGTCCACCCCGCGCAAACCGGCGAGGAACATCGCCATGACAAATCCTGACGATTGCCAGATGGCGGCGATGACGATGGTGTAGATCGCCATCTTGCCGTCCTTGATCCAGCGGAAGGAAAAGCTCTCCCACCCCCATTGGTGCATAACGTGCTCAAGCCCGATGCCCGGATCGAGAAACCATTTCCAGGCGACGCCGGTGACGATGAACGATAGCGCCATGGGGTAGAGGTAGATCGGGCGCAGCACGCCCTCGCCGCGAATCTTCTGGTCCAGCAGGATGGCGAGGCCGAGGCCGAGCACGCTGCAGATGACGATGTACAGGATCGAGAAGATGGCGAGGTTCTTCAGCGCGGTGATCCAGTTCGGGTGGTTGAACAGCCGCACATAATTGCCGAAGCCGACCCAGGTCGAAAAATCGGGAAGCAGCTTCGATCCGGTGAAGGAGAGCACCGCCGTGAACAGGATGAAGCCGTAGACGAACAGCAAAATCAGGGCAAAGCTCGGCGCCAGAACCAGCTTCGGAAGCCAGTCCTGCAATGTGGCGCGCGGATTGCTTGCCGCCGCCTGCGCGGTAGTCGTCATTGCCATGCGTGTCCCTCCCAGTCTTCGAGAGCAATCGTTTCGGCGGCGGTGAGTTTGCCGCGTAAGTGCTGCCCCTCATCCGCCTGCCGGCACCTTCTCCCACAAGGGGAGAAGGCGGATGTGATATGCTCCGGCATCAATCGCCAACGTTGCGCAGTCGGCGAGGCATTGCGGAAGTTTGCCTTCTCCCCTTGTGGGAGAAGGTGCCGGCAGGCGGATGAGGGGTGTCCTGCAGCCCGAACCCGACCCTGGCCAGGTTCAGGCTGCTCGGGTTAGTTACCCCTTCGCGGCCGCTACGGCCTCGGCAAGTGCCGCCGCCGCGTCCTTGGAGTTCAGCTCGCCGTTGAAGTGACGCGTGATGACGTCATACATGGCGTTCTTCACCGCGGCCGGATTGGCATGGCCGTGCGCCATCGAGCCGAACAGCTTGCCGTTCTTGTCGGCTTCGGCGAGGTCGGCCATGGCCTTCTTGCCGCAATCGTCGAAGGCGTCGTTCGGAACATCGGTGCGGGCCGGAGCCGAACCCTTGACGACATTGAACGCCGACTGGAAATCCGGGCTCTCAATGTCGGATGCCATCAGGTCCTGCGCCTTCTTCTCGGCGTCGCCGACCTTGAACATCATGAACTGGTCGGAGTTGAAGGTGACAGCGCCCTGCGTTCCGGGAAAGCGGATGCAGACGAAATCCACGCCCGGCTTCTGGCCCGCCTTGAGGAATTCACCCTTGGCCCAGTCGCCCATGAACTGCATGCCGGCCTTGCCTTCGATGACCATTGCCGAGGCCAGATTCCAGTCGCGACCGGAGAAATCGGCATCGACATATTCCCTGAGCTTGGCCATGTGGTCGAAGGCCTCGACCATCTTGTCGCTGTTGAGCGCGGCAGGATCGAGGTCGATCATCGACTGCTTGTAGAAGTCGGTGCCGAGCGCGAGCACCACCGCGTCGAAGATGGTGGCGTCCTGCCATGCCTGGCCGCCATGGCCGATGGGCGAAATGCCGTTGGCCTTCATCTTGTCGAGCACCGCGATCAACTCATCCCAGGATTCGGGAGCTTTGCCGCCAGCGGCGTCGAGCGCCTTCTTGTTGATCCAGATCCAGTTGGTGGAGTGGACATTGACCGGCGCGGCGATCCACTTGCCGTCATATTTCGAGAATTGCTGGAGCGCTGCCGGGATCACGCTGTCCCAGCCTTCCTGTGTAGCGATATCCGACAGGTCGCCCACGACACCCTGCTTGGCCCAGTCGGTGATGTCGAAGCCGAGCGCCTGCACGGCAGTCGGCGGGTCGCCTGCCGTGACGCGGGCGCGCAGCGCGGTCATCGCGGCTTCACCGCCGCCGCCCGCAACCGGCATGTCCTTCCAGGTAACGCCCTGGCTTTCCAGCTTCTTCTTGAGCACGTCGAGCGCGGCAGCCTCGCCGCCTGACGTCCACCAATGCAGCACTTCCACTTCATCGGCGAATGACGGCGCGGCATAGCCCGCCGTCAGTGCGCCCGAAAGCATCGTTCCAATCAGCAGTTTGCGCAACATGAGTACCTCCCTGAGTTGCGATTGACGCCCGGCTCAGCCGGGACGGTTCCCTCCACTGTCCACCCACCAGCCGGTGCGCGGACCCTTGTGAAACTGGATTGTCTTTTCCTCCGTGTAATCCTCCACCGCACGCGTGCCGAGCTCGCGTCCGATACCGGATTGCTTGAAGCCACCGAACGGCAGTTCAGGATAACCGTCCATGAATGTGTTCACCCAGACGGTTCCGGTCCTGACCCCACGTGCCACCGACATGCAGGTGTCGATGCTGGCGCTCCAAACTCCGGCAGACAGACCATAGGGCGTATTGTTGGCGATGTGCAACGCCTCTTCAATCGTTTTAAAGGAGAGCACGGACAGCACCGGCCCGAACACTTCCTCCGATGCGATCGCCATGTCGGGGGTCACGCCCGAAACGATGGTCGGGGCGAGGTAGTCGCCCGCTTCGGAGGGCAGGGCGCCGCCGCCCAATGCCAGCGCGGCTCCGGTCTGGGCGGCGGTTTCGACATAGGCAAGCACCTTGTCCAGATGGTCGCGCGAGATGATCGCGCCGACCTTGGTGCGCTCGTCCAGCGGATCGCCGACCGGCACTTTGGCGGCAAGCGACCGCACGGCGGAGAGGAAATCGCGGGCAATCGCCTCATGGACGATCAGGCGGCTGCCGGCGTTGCAGCACTCGCCTGCGTTGAAGAAGCCGCCGAACACGGCGGCGTCGGCCGCGGCCTCGAGATCGGCGTCGGGAAACACGATCTGGCCGTTCTTGCCGCCAAGCTCCATCGAGACTTTTTTCAGCGATTGTGATGCGGTGGCCATCGTCAACTTGCCGACGCGCGTCGATCCGGTGAAGGACACCATCTCGACCAGCGGATGGCTGACCATCGGCGCGCCGACTTCGTTGCCGTAGCCGACCACGATGTTGACGACCCCTGCGGGCAATCCGGCTTCCATCAGGATTTCGCCGAGCACCAGCGTGGAGGCCGAGGTCATCTCGCTCGGCTTGACGACCGCCGTGCAGCCTGCGGCCAGCGCGAAGGGCAGTTTCTGGCTGACGATCAGGAACGGAAAATTCCACGGCGTGATGATCGAGACGACGCCAACCGGCTCCCGCAGCACCACGCCCAGCATGGCGTCGCCGAGATTGGCGTAGGATTCGCCGTGCAGCGTGCGGGCAAGTGCGGCGGCATAGCGCCAGATGTCGGCTGCACCCGCGATCTCGCCGCGCGCCTGCGCAATCGGCTTGCCGGATTCCAGCGCATCGAGCCGTGCGATCTCCTCCAGCCGCGTTTCGATCAGGTCTGCGGCGCGCAGCAGGATCGCGGTGCGCTCGCCTGCCTTCATGCGTGGCCATGGACCGTTTTCGAACGCCTTGTGGGCAGCAAGGACAGCGCGCTCGACATCCGCGCCGGACGCCAGCGCATAACGCGAGACGACAAAGCCGTGGCCCGGCGAAACGCGCTCGACAGTCCGGCCATCGGCGGCATCGACGAACGCGCCGTCGATCAGGAGCTTGTAGCCACGCGGGGCGGATTTCGCTTCGGATGGCTGTGGAATGGAGAGGGGAGCATTCATGGCAATGTCCTAACCGCGCTCGAACAGGGCGGCGCGTTTTTCCCTGAAGGCGGCAACGCCGGCCTTGAGGTCGCCGGTCAGCGCGATGAACCCGCTGGCCAGCGCTTCTGCGGCGTGGGATGTTTCCTCGCCTTCGGCAATGCCGATCATCAGCTTGGCGGCCTCGGTGGCAAGCGGGCCGCGCGCGGCAATGCGTGTCGCCCAAGCCGTGGCTTCCTCGCGTGCGGCGCCCGTGGCGACAAGCTTGTCCACCAGCCCGAGCTTCAATGCCTCGTCGGCAAGGAAGATTTCGCCACCCAGCGCCATGCGCCGCACGGTCTGCGCGCCGAAGCGGCGCACCGCGCGCTGCGTCCCGGACCAGCCGGGCACGACCCCGATGGAGGTTTCCGGCAGGCCGATCTTGACGTGTGCTTCGGCAACACGGAAATCCGCGCAGGCGGCAAGTTCCAGTCCGCCGCCCAGCGCATGGCCCGTTAGCACGGCAATCACCGGCTGGCGCAACCGGGCGAGTCGGTCGAACACGCGGTGGCCATGGCGAACCCACTTGACCTGGAAGTCGGCGGCGGAAAGTTGAGACCACGCCTCGACATCGCCGCCCGCGCAAAAGCCCTTGCCTTCGCCGCACAGGAGCACCGCGCGGACGTCCGGAGCAGCCTCCGCCGCATCGAGCGCCGTGCCGAGCGCGTCGAGCATCGGAATGTCGAGCGCGTTGAATTTTTCAGCTCGCCTCAGCGTGATCGTACCGACAGGCCCGTCCTGCTCGAAGCTGACGAGTTCAGCCATTGCCGCATCCCTTGAGTTCGAGGCCGATGGGCGCATCCGCGAAAAGGGCCAGCGGCGTGACGCGCAGGTCCTTCGCCACGCCGAGCGGGGTTTCGGACTGCGCCAGCACGTCGCGCTCAAGGTCGACGCCGGGCGCGATTTCCGTGACCAGCAAACCGTCAGGCGTAAGCTGCATCACGCAGCGCTCGGTGACATAGGTGATGTCCTGCCCCTGCGTGACGGCGCGCTTGCCGGAAAAGGAGATGTGCTCGACTTCATCGACGACCTTCTTCACCTTGCCTTCCTGGTCGATGCTGAGGCCGCCATCGGAAATCGAAAGCTTTGCGCCCGCATTGAAGAAGCCGGAAAAGACGATCTTTTTCGCGCGCGAGGTGATGTCCACGAAGCCGCCCGCACCAGCCGTGACATGCGGGCGGGCAGACAGGCGCGAGACGTTGACGCTGCCGTGGCGGTCGATCTGGAGGAAGGAGAGCAGCGAGGCGTCGAAGCCGCCTGCCTGAAAATAGATGAACTGGTGCGGCGAGGGCATGATTGCTTCGGCATTCGATGCGCAGCCGAACTTGAAGTCGAGCAGCGGGACGCCGCCCACCGCGCCCTGTTCGATGACCCATGTGACCTTGCCGTGCTGACCCTCCTCCAGCAGGATGCGCGGCACGTTCGCGGAAATGCCGAAGCCGATGTTCACGGCCCAGCCGTCGCGAAGCTCCATGGCGACGCGGCGCGCGATGACTTTCTGGATGCTCATTTCCGGCGTGCGAAAGGTGGAGAGCGGGCGGAAGATTTCGCCCGAAATGGCGGGGTCGTAAGGCGTCTGCGTGGTCTGCAACTGGTCGGGATCGACCACGATGTGATCGACCAGCACGCCGGGCACGCGCACATCATGCGGCTTGAGCGTGCCGTTGGCGACGACGCGCTTGACCTGCGCGATGACGATGCCGCCATTGTTGCGCGCGGCGAGTGCCTGTTCGAGCGCGCCGAGATAGGCCCCCTCGTGCTCATAGGTGAGGTTGCCGCGCTCATCCGCCGTGGTGGCGCGGATGATCGACACATGCGGCGCAATTGCCGGGAAATACAGCCACTCCTCGCCGTCGAACCGCTCGATGCGTACGACCGGGTCGCTCGCCGCATCGTTCATGGCGCAGCCCTGATGCCGGGGGTCGGCGAATGTGTCGAGGCCGACCTTGGTCAGCACGCCCGGTCGCTTCGCGGCGGCCTCGCGGTGCATGTCGAACAGGATGCCGGAGGGGATGTTGTAGGCGGCGACCTCGTTCCTGCCGATCATCTGCCAGATCAGCGGCGGCTCGGCGGAGGACGGGCCGGACGGATAGGAGCCGCAGAGCGTCTTTTTCAGCAGGCCGGGCTTTGCCAGATGGTCGATGCCTTTGATTCCCGACATGTCGCCCGCCGCGATGGGGTGCAGCGTGGTCAGGTCGCGCGGGTGGCCTTCGGCCTCGAAGCGGCGGCCAATGGCGGCGAGCATCGCGTCGGGGCAGCCGAGGCCGCTGGAGGACGAGACGGAGACGACGGCCCCGTCCATGATGAGCTTCGCGGCCTTTTCGAAACTGGTCAGCTTGGTCACGGTCACAGCCCCGGCTCGATGGCGACGATCCTGCCGGACTTCGCGGATTGAAGCGCGGCTTCCGCCGAGGCCAGCGACCAGACGCCGTCCTCTCCGGTGGCGGCGGGCCTGCCCTCGCCACGGATCGCCGCGTGGAAAGCACGCAGCGAGCGCGTGTAGAGGTCCTCGCGGTCGAAGGAGAGTTCTTCCTCGCCGCTTTCCGTGCGCAGCATGACCGTGCCGATGGGCTTTTGCGTCATCACGTCACGCGCGATGAGCGAGCCTTCGGTGCCGTGCACTTCGAAGCCGGTGCCCGCGAACCGGGTGGTGAAGCCCTCATGCGACTGCGCGATGACGCCGGATTTGAACCGCCACAGACACATCACGCCGTCTTCGAGCCCGGCAGACGCCATGCCCGACGATTGCGTGATGGCGGTGATCTCGGCGGGATCGTCGCCGAGCACGAAGCGCAGCGTATCCGCGTCATGCACGGTGATGTCGAGCACCACGCCGCCGCCCGCTTCCGGTTTGGTGATCCGCCAGCCCTGCAGATGGGCGGGCAGGTAGACGGAGTGGAACACGCGCGCCGCGACCGGCCTGCCGATGCGCCCCGAGGCGATGGCCTCGCGCATGGCGCGGTGTGCGCCCGCATTGCGCAGATGATGATTGGTGCCGAGCACGACGCCCGCTTCCTTGCAGGCCGCGACGATCTTGCGCGCATCGGCGGAATTGAGCGCCAGCGGCTTTTCGCACAGCACATGCTTGCCGGCCTTCGCCGCCGCGAGCGCCTGCTCCAGATGCAGTTCGTTGGTGGTGGAGATGTAGACGGCATCGACCCCGGCATCGAGCAGCGCGTCGAGCGTGTTCACGCCCTTCGCGATACCGTTTTCCTTCGCATAGGTTGCGGCGCGGTCGGCGCTCGAACTCATGACGGCCGCCACCGCGCCCTCCGGCTGGTTGCGGATCGCGTCGATCATGAATTGCCTTGCGATCGTGCTCGCTCCGACGAGGCCCCAGCGGATTGTCATTGAACCCCTCCCGTGGTGCGATCCGGTCCGCAGCTTTCGCGAACCATCAGCGTCACGGAGCCGATCTGGTCCTCCGCGCGGGTGGTGCGTGTCTGCATCATCTTCAGAACGGTGTGCGCCGCGCGCTCGCCAAGGCTGGCGGTGTCGACCGAAACGCTGGTCAGCGCCGGAACATAGTGCTGCGCCTCCACCACATCGTCGAAGCCGACCACGGCGAAGTCGCGCGCCGGTTCGAGGCCGCGCTTGCGCAGCGCGATCATCACGCCGAAGGCGACTGCGTCGTTGAAGCACAGTGCGGCGGTCGGGCGGTCGGGCCGGTCGAGCGCGGCGTCGAGGCAGGCCATGCCGCCGACGCGGCTGGTTTCGCCTTCCACGACGATGATGTCGTCCTCCGCGATCCCGAGACGCAGGCAGGTGTCGCGGAAGCCTTGCAGGCGCTCCTGATAGACGGTCAGGTCCGCGCGGCCCCCGAGAAAGGCGAGGCGGCGGTGCCCCTTGCCGATCAGGTGCTCGGCGGCGAGCGCGCCGCCGCGAATATTGTCCGGGGCAACCGCCGGAATGCGGCTTTCGGGCAGGCGCCGCATGATCGTCACGACCGGGATGCCGGCCTGCCTGATGCGGCGCAGGGAATCCGCCGAAGTATTGCGCGTCGGCGCGATGATGAGGCCTGCCGCGCCCTGTTCGAGCATCGACTTCAACACCTGGTCCTGGCGCACCGGGTTTTCGGCGGTGTTGGCGATGAACGGAACGATGCCCGCCGCCTGAAATGCGCGCTCCATGCCGACGGCGAGTTCGGCGTAGAAGGGATTGGTCAGGTCGTGGATCACCATGCCGATGACGTTCGACTGCGCCTTGCGCAGATTCGCCGCGCCACGGTTGTAGACATAGCCTGTGTCGGCAATCGCCTTTCGGACCTTCGCCGCGGTGTCGGGGCGGATGAGGCCGCTGCCCTGAAGCACCAGCGAGACAGTGGATTTCGACACACCGGCCTCGCGGGCGATGTCCAAAATCGTTGTCTTGTCGCGGATGGTCACGACCCTCAATTCCTCCCAGAATTATTGGAACGTTCTAAATTCGTCCAATCGCCGAGTCAAGAGGGTCAGATGTTTCGCGCAAAAAATGCGCGAACTGGCGGAGTTTCCTCTTCAGCAAAGGCGGCTTGAAATATTGGAACGTTCCTATTATAGACGCGGAGGCTCTGGAGGAAGGCCATGCAAATCAACCTGCCGCTGCACAATGGTCGCGTGGAAGCCTACCGGCTTTCCGGCGCGCCGATCCATGGAACGCCGGGCGCCCGGTTCAACCGGGTGGCCTATGCCGCCGCGCATGTCGTCGCCGATCCGTTCGGCACCAACGACCCATGGTCGGTGGCCGCCGTCGATTGGGAGCGCACGATGGCGTTCCGCCACCATCTGTGGCGGCTCGGCTTTCGCATCGCCGAGGCCATGGACACCTCGCAGCGCGGCATGGGTTTCGACTGGGGCAATGCAAAGGAACTGATCCGCCGCTCCATCGCCGAGGCGCGAGCCGTGCCGGGAGCAGACCTCGCCTCGGGCGCGGGCACCGACCAGCTTGCGCCGGAAGCGGCGCGGTCGCTGGACGATGTCGTCAATGCCTATGAAGAGCAGTTCGGCTTCATCGAGGGACTGGGCGGCAGGACGATCATGATGGCGAGCCGCGCACTTGCCGCTGTCGCGCGCGGGCCGGAAGATTATGCCAGGGTTTATGACCGGCTGCTGTCTCAGGCGTCCAACAAGGTTGTGCTGCACTGGCTGGGCGATATGTTTGATCCGGCGCTCAAGGGGTACTGGGGTACGGACGATTTCGAGCCTGCGCTGGATACTGTGGTCTCGATCATCGAGCGCCACCGGGACAAGGTCGAGGGCATCAAGATTTCGCTTCTCGAAACGGCCAAGGAAGTGGAATTGCGCAACCGCCTGCCCGATGGCGTGCTGATGTTTACCGGGGACGATTTCAACTATGCCGAGCTGATCGCCGGCGACGGCAGGCGGCATTCCCATGCGCTGCTCGGCATTTTCGACGCCATTGCGCCGGTTGCCAATGCGGCGCTGGCAAAGCTGGCGGCAGGCGATGAGGCGGGCTTTCACGCGCTGCTCGGGCCGACCGTTCCGCTCTCGCGGAAGATATTCGAAGCGCCCACGCAGTACTACAAGGCGGGTGTGGTTTTCCTCGCCTGGCTCAATGGCCATCAGGACCATTTCCAGATGGTCGGCGGCATGCAGTCAGCACGCTCGATTATCCACTATGCCGAGATATTCCGGTTGGCCGACGAGGCTGGCCTGCTTGCCGATCCCGACAAGGCCGTGTCGCGCATGCGGGCGCTGTGCGCAACGGCCGGGGTTTTGTAGACGGGCAATTCTTGCGTTCCGCAGTTTGCCATGCGGGAGAATATTCCCCCACTCCGTCGCGCTGCGCGCGCCACCTCTCCCCCAACTTCGTAGGGGAGAGGAAGGGTGCGGCGGCGATGACAGGCTCCCTTCCTCACCCCCACCTTGTGGGGGAGAGGTGGCGCGCGCAGCGCGACGGAGTGGGGGGATGATATTTCGCGCCTGGTAAACCGCAGCAGGGTGCTTTGCATCGCTCAGGGACTGGCGTGATAGGGCTCTTCTTCCACCAGCGGCAAACCAGCCTTTGCCCATCCGTCGGAACCGAGCGGATACCAGAGCACGGATGCGTAGCCCCATGAGACGGCGCGGCGCGCGGCATTCCACGACATCCAGCAATCGGTCATGCAATAGAAGAGGATTGGCCGCGATTTGTCGTCGCCCACCTGCGATTCGATGCCCTTGCGGAAATAGGCTTCGGTCTCCGCGTTGATGTCGCCATAACCGACATTGACCAGCCAGATGCTGCCGGGAATGCCGGAGCGCGGCTTGTCGCGCCAGACTGTTCCCGCAGGAAGATTAGCCGGCTTCGGCGCACGCGGCATCACGTCGAAGAAGACCGCGCTCTTGTCGCGCCAGAGCTTCTCCGCCTCGGCGGTGTCGACGACGCGTGCGCCTTTCAGCGTCGCGGGCACGGGCGCGCGATATTCGTCCATGCGATAGCCGGACGGCTCCGCCACCGTATCGGCGCGAACGGGACTGCAAAGCCACGCGAGGGCGGCGACGGCGCAACACAGCAGCGCAGCGCCGCTATTCCGTGATGGGACGATTCTGCTCATCGATGATCGGCACGCCGTAGTCGAGCATGATCCGGTTTATCTCGGCCTGGTTTTCGCGGATCACAGTGTTGAGGGTGCGTTTCCATTCCTGATCCGAAGGACGCACGCCCATCGTGATGCGATAAATCATGCGCGACCCGGTCTGCTCCTTGGTGAGCGGCACCAGCGCCACATCCGCATTCATCTGCCTGGCGAAATAGCCGCCCATGGGTCCCCACACCACCGCCGCGTCGATCTCGCCGGATTCGATGTCCTTGATCATCAATTCCGCCGGGGAATGCGTGAAACGGGTATCGCGCATCAGGTCGTAGACCTTGGCGGTTTTCATCAGGTTCGCCTTCGCCATGTTGGAGGCCGGCGGGGTGCTCTGAACGACGCCTATGCGCTTGCCCGCGAGCTTCGGGTCCTCGATGGTTTCCACGCCGGCAAGCGGCCCGTCCTTCTTGTACACCAGCACATAGGTGGAGCGCAGATAGGCGTTGGTGTTCTGCACCAGTTCGTCGCCCTGGGCATAGCCCATGATGATGTCGCAGCGATTGGCTCGCAGGGTGTTGCGAACGAAGCCCATGACCATCGGAAACCATGTGTAGGAGACCGACTTGCGCCCGGTCTTTTCGGCGACAAGCTCGGCAAGCCGGTTCTCGTAGCCTTCGCCCTTTTCATTGGTGAAGGGCAGATTGGCCGGGTCGGCGCACACACGCAGCACGTCGGGATCGACAAGTTCCCCGGCGGCTCCGAGACCCGCCGTCTGTGCTGCCGCGACGCCGGGCAGCAGTGTGAGCGAAAGCGCGCCGATGACGGCGCGCCGCAGCTTCAGGAGGGGTGAGGTGCGCAATTCAACCGTCCATGCAGGCTTTTTCCTGCTCTTTTGCCGCCTGTGACTTGTCTTCCTTCTTCGGCGGGCGTCCGCGCGGGGCGTTTCCGACGGCGCGGGCGCGCAGGTAGACGTACAGATCGTCCATGTAGCAATAGACGTTCTTGTTGTCGCCGAAGGACGGCATCACGTTTTCCTTTCCGCCGCCGACATTCTTGCGGCCCTCGGCGACGATGGAGAGGAACGTGCCGTAGTCCATGGTCTTGAGAGAATTGATCAATGCGGGCGCGTAGCTGGAGCCGACGCCGTCAGGCCCATGGCAGACGTGGCAATCGGAATGGTAGCGGCGATAGCCGCTGAACGTATACCAGTCGACTGTTCCGTCGGGCTTGATGTTGAATGTGGGCGTCCCGTCCGCGTCGAAATATTTGCCGCCGTCTTCGGAAACCGCCTTCGCCTTTTCGGCGCTGTCCTGGGCATATGCGGGGGCGAGAACTGCGGCAGAGAGCGTGAGCAGCAGGAATGCTTTACCGAATGTCATACGTTACGTGCCTCATACATATCGCCACGGACAAAGCTCGTCTGTCTTGATGCGGCGGTGACAGGTGCGTTGTGGGTTTCGTGGCGAAATCGAGAGCCCGGCGAAAAGTTCCGGGCTCTCGGTTCCCTGGCCGCCTCCGAATGGAAGCGGCCCTGGAGTGCGGACTTAGTCCGGGAGGCCGAAGACTGTGAGTTGTCCGCCAAGCGTCGTGTATTCGGCAAGGCCGGCATAGCCGCCGACTGCACCTAGACCGGCTGTCGAGACCGACTCTGCCGCTGCGGCGTCAGGAGCCTTGTCGCCCGCCACCGCGTTCTGCCATGCAGCGGCGTTTTCGGGAGCCAGAAGGCCGCCTGCGAGGCCGATTCCGGCCCAGCCGCCCACGCCTGACAGCACGCCGATATACTGCTTGCCGCCATGCTCGTAGGTGTTGACGTTGCCGATGATGCCGGAAGGCGTCTTGAACTTGTAGAGTTCCTTGCCGTCATTATCGACCGCCTTCAGGTAGCCTTCCAGCGTACCGTAGAAGACGATGTCGCCAGCGGTCGCCAGCGCGCCTGACCATACCGAGAACTGCTCGGGGATGGACCAGACGATCTCACCTTTCGATGCGTCCCATGCGATGAAGTTGCCCATGCCGCCATGGCTGTCCGGCGCGGGATACATCGACACGGTTGCGCCGACATAAGGCTGTCCGGCGGTGTAGCTGACCCGATAGGGCTCATAGTCCATGCAGACATGGTTGGTGGGGATGTAGAACAGGCCGGTTTTCGGCGAATAGGCCGAAGGCTGCTGGTCCTTCGTTCCGAGCGCCGCAGGGCATACGCCGGTCGTGTTCACGTCTTCGCCGTTGAACTGCGTCGAGTATTTGTCGACGACCTGCGGGCGTCCATACTGATCGCTGTTCTTGTCCATGACGACTTCAGTCGCCCAGTTGACCTTGGGATCGTATTTCTTGGCAACCAGCAACTCGCCCGATTCACGGTCGAGCGTATAGGCAAAGCCGTTCCGGTCCGGGTGAACCAGCACGTTGTGCTTCGCGCCGCCGATGTCCATGCCGTCCACGAGCATCATCTCGTTGACGCCGTCATAGTCCCATTCGTCGTGGGGCGTCATCTGGTAGACCCATTTCGCCATGCCGGTGTCGGCGTCACGCGCGAATATGGTCATCGACCAGCGATTGTCGCCGGGCCGCTGCACCGGGTTCCAGGTGGACGGATTGCCGGAGCCGTAATAGACGAGGTTCAGCTTGGGGTCGTATGAATACCAGCCCCAGGTTGCGCCGCCGCCGGTCTTCCACTGTTCGCCTTCCCAGGTCGAGATGCCGGAATCCTTGCCGACCGGCTTGCCGAGCGTCATGGTCTTTTCCGGGTCGAGCAGCGTATCCGCGTCGGGACCCATGGAATAGGCACGCCACACCTGCTTGCCATCGGCAAGATTGTAGGCCGCAACCCAGCCGCGAACGCCGAACTCACCGCCGGAGATGCCGACGATCACCTTGTCCTTCACGATGATCGGGGCATGCGTCGAGGATTCGCCCTTGCCGCCGTCGGTCTGGTCACCGTTCTTGACGGACCACACGACCTTGCCGGTCTTGGCGTCAAGCGCCGTCAGCATCGTGTCCGCCTGGTTCAGGATGATCTTGCCGTCACCATAAGCGACGCCACGGTTGACCGTGTCGCAGCACATGATCGGAATGACGTTCGGGTCCTGCTTGGGTTCGTATTTCCAGAGGATCTTACCGTCATTATTCAGGTCGAGCGCGTAGACGATGTTCGGAAACGGCGTGTGCACATACATCACGTCGCCGATCACCAGCGGGCCGCCTTCATGACCGCGCAACACGCCGGTCGAGAAGGTCCACTTCACCTGCAGGTTCTTGACATTGTCCTTGTTGATCTGGTCGAGCTTCGAGTAACGGGTATTCGCATAGTCACCTGTCGGCATCGCCCAGTTCTTGGGGTCCGCGCTGAGCTTTTCAAGCTCCTCATTTGCCCATGCTCCAACGGCCGATGCACATATGAGCAGGGCAGTGGCCGATAAGAGATGGGTGGTCGTTTTCAGTACACGCATTAGAAATCCTCCCGAGATTCACAACGAAGAATCGATCGTTGAACCCCTCCGGGCTCGCCCAAGCGATCCATGTGGTGGGAAGTATTTCCGGCAGCGTGTCACGACCTAAGCCAGGTGAGCAGAGGGCACCATTACTGCCCACCTCACTTGGCCTACGAAAGGCGGTCGCCGCTCCCTATGACGGTGACGCCCTTGAAGCCGGAAACAGGTGAAGGCTATGTTATTAAAATGCGAGGCGCAAGCAAAAAACGTCTTGGACATATTGCAATGCACACATCTAATTTTGCGATGCAATACAAAGAATATAGATAGTCTATCTAGTGAAATCGAGAATCTGGTTTCTACTTAGATTTGACCTTTTGTTGATATGTTCGTTCAGGAGCGCCGATAAAAAACGCCGAATTATCTTTATGATAACAATATGTTTACTGGAGTTACGACCGTTCTTGAATCCGGCGAAATGGAATACAGGCGGTTGCCAGCGCGTGCCGGTTCGGTTCGGTTCAATTCTTGACGGCGCGTTTTCCGCCGCTCTGCGGCATGCGCATCGGCCATTTTGCACCTTCTCATTCTTTGGTCCTATTCCCTTACGTCGGTGTTGGGGCCTGAATGGTCAAGCTCGAACTTATGGGAGAAGGCTCATGGTTTGGAGATCGATTGCAGCGCTTGCAATGACCCTTTCGGGAGCGGTCAGCGCCTATGCGGCCGCAGATTATCCGACGACCGCAGTGGCGGATTACGTCTATGCCTGCATGAAGTCGAACGGTGAAACGCGTGAGGCGCTGGAGCGCTGTTCGTGCTCCATCGATGTCGTCGCCTCCATCGTCCCCTACGATCATTATGTGGCGGCGGAGACCTTCCGGCGCATGGCCTTCATGAGCGGCGAGGCGGCGGGCCTGTTCAAGGAAAGCCCGCCCGCAAAAGCGGCCGGCGCGGAACTGAAGCGCGCGCAGGCTGAAGCCGAGATCAGGTGCTTCTGACTCTGGGCTTCAATTCGAGACCGGCGCTGCGAGCGGCCATTCGCTTTCGAACTGCTTGCCTTCGGTGTCGCTGGCGACGACCTTGAGCGGTTCCTTTCCGCTCGCATTGAAGTCGAAGCGGAAATTGGGGTCCTCCGAAATCGAGATTCCGCCTTCCATGGCGAGGATCAGCCTGTCGCCCTGCGAGACGCTGAGCTTGTCCACGAAATGGGCGGGAATGAAATACTGGGTCAGCGGATCGCGTTGCAGGCCGGAGTTGTTCGGATGCCGGATCATGAGCTGGATTTCCTCGGCTTTGCTCATCTTCTCCGCACCGTCGAACTGGCGCATCTTCATCTGGCCCATCGACGCAAGCGCCTCCTGTGAGTTCTTGACGGCGGGGGCGGAGCAGCCGCCCGACGCTTTCACGAAGGTCTGCGACATGTGCAGCTTGCCGTCGCCGGTTTCCGCGATGACGCGGATGAAGGAATAATCGTTGACCCTGACGCGCGTCGATATGTGGGTCACGCCCGCATCCTTGCCGAGGTCGAACTTCGCGGCGACCGGGGCAGGGTTCACATCGATGACCATTGTGACGGCCTTTACGCCATCCGGCGCCTTGGCGGCATCGAGATAGATGTCCACCGGCACGATGGCCGCATCCTGCGCGCGCTTCGGCGCTTCGATACGCACCACGCCGTCATCGCTGACAATCGCGCGGTCGCCGAACACGTCGCCCCTCAGGGCCTGCCAGATCTGCTCCGACGAAGTCGTGGTCTGCTGCGCGCCCGCGCCACCACCCAAAGCGATCACGACGCCGAGCGCACATATCGAAAGGGTCAAGAGATACGACAAGGGCGAAGCGGTTTGCCGTTCGGCCTTCACATTCGCTTGCATTGAAGCCTCCACCGAAAAAGGTGGTGCCCTTGGCTGCGCACGATTTTAGTCCGATTGCGGGCGCTTGGCAATTCCGGCCTATTCCCATTCAAGTTCGGCATAGGCAGTCGTTGCGTTGCGTTCGTTATAGTCGTCGAAAAGTTTCCAGCGGGCGCGTTCGCTTTGTCCGGCTGTTTTTACTGCTTTTGCCAAAGGCACGCCGTCCTTGATGGACTTCCGCAGGTCTGTCGCAAGCACCTCGAAATATCGCCGCTCGGGATCGAGCGATTGCGGCCATGGCGATGGCGAGGGTCCGTGACCTGGAACCACCGACGACGCGCTGACGGCGGCAAGCTCGTCCAATTGCCGCATCCAGCCGAGCAGCGAACCGTCGAGCGTCGGCAGATGGCCGAGGAACACCAGATCGCCCGCGAAGAAAATGTTCGTGGCGCTGTCCAGCACGGTCAGGTCGTTGTCGGTATGGGCGGGCCGCCACGCACGCAGATGCAGCGTTCGGCCACCGAGGTCGAGGTCCATGCGGTCGTCGACGAGCAGAGTCGGCGGAATGATCTCGACGCCGCGCATCAGCTCGTCGCCGATCTGGCGGCGAAAGCTGTGCAGGTAGAATTCGCCACGCGCTTCCAGTGCGGCGGGAAGGTTCCTGTGCCCGACGATCGTTGCGCCCGTGCCCTTGAAGGCGGCGTTGCCGAAAATGTGGTCGGGGTGCATATGCGTATTGATCAGATAGCGGATCGGCCTGTCGGTCAGGCCGCGGATGGCGTCCAGCAGGGCCGCGCCTTCGACATAGCTGCCGCCGCTGTCGATCACGGCGGCGGCGTCCGTGCCGACCACGAGCCCGACATTGCAGATTGCTCCGTGATTGGCCGGCGTCATCAGTTCATCCGTGCCGGAAAACGCGAAAATGCCGTCCCCGACAGGCTTCAGTGACAGCGCGAGGTCCTGCGCGCGGACAGGCGCCGGGACGAAGACCGATGCTGCGGCGGATGTCGCCAGTTGCAGCAGATGGCGGCGGGTCGGTTTCATGGTTCAGGCCACGCCCGGGAATTTTTCATGGAAGGCGCGCAGCAGGTCGCTCATCACCTGTGCGTTGCGATATTCGCGCGGCAGCCGCACGTCGAACACACCCTCGACATGGGCCGGACGGCGCGAGAGCAGGATGATGCGGTCGGACAGCATCAGCGCTTCGTTGAGGTTGTGCGTGACCATCAGCACCGTGGTGGGACGTTCGGCCCAGATGGTGAGCAGGAGATGGCGCAGCCGTTGCGCGGTCTGCTCGTCGAGCGAGACGAAGGGCTCGTCCAGCAGGAGCACCGACGGCTCGACCGCGAAGGCGCGCGCAAGTGCTGCGCGGCGCGCCAGCCCAAGCGACAGTTCGGAGGGGTAGAGATTGCGCATGGCGGCAAGCCCGAGCGTCTCGAACAGCGCATCGAGGTTCTTTTCGTGCAGGTCGCGCGGCATGGCGAGGCGCACATTCTGCTCGACCGTTCGCCAAGGCAGCAGCGTCGGCTCCTGGAAAACGGCGGCTGTGCGCGCGCCTTCCGGGAGCGGAAACCGGACCGCGCCGGAATAGTCCGTGTCGAGGCCGAGAAGGATGCGCAGGATCGTCGTCTTGCCGCAGCCGGAGGGACCGAGCAGGCACGCGAACTCGCCCTGCCGCACCTCGAAGGCAAGATCGCGGATCGCCGTCAGCGATGCTCCGTCGGCGGAGCGGAACGTCTTGTCGGCGATCTCCGCCCTAAGCGGGGCGAGGGCGCCAACGGGTTGCATGTCGTTCAAAGGGTTGCACCAGCAGGAGTTCGATCAGCAGCATGATTGCGACGAAGGCCAGCGTGTAGGCAAGGATCGCCGCGACATCGAAGGTCTGGAAAAAGAGATAGATCTGGAAGCCGACGCCGTTCGAGCGCCCCAGCAATTCGACCACCAGCACGATCTTCCAGATCAGCGCGATGCCCGTGCGTGAGGCGGCGGCCAGATATGGCTGCAACTGGGGCAGCAGCACATGCCGCAACCGCTCCCATGCGCTGAAGCGATACACTTTGGCAAGCTCGCCATAGCGTGGTTCGAGAGCGCGCGCGCCTTCGCGCATGGTGACGACCACATTCGGAATCTTGTTGACCGCAACCGCGCCGATGGCCGCAACCTCATTGAGGCCGAACCAGATATAGGCCAGCACGATGATGACCAGCGCGGGCAGGTTCAGGAACAGCACCACCCAGGGACCGAAGAAACGATCCGCGCGCGGCCTGAGGCCAAGGGCCACGCCGATTGCCGAGCCGATCAGCATGGCCAGCACAAAGGAGGCCGCGACGCGCCACAGCGTCATGCCGAGATGAAAGAAGAGATCGCCGCTGGCGGCTTCCCGTTGCAGGACCCCCGCGACGGCGGCGGGCGAGGGAAACGCGCGGCTTGGCCAGAGCGATGCCGCAACCATCCAGAGCAGCAACAATCCGAGCAATGAGGCGGCCACGGTTACCGCAGGCACAAACGACACCGCTGCTCCGCGCCGCACAGGCTTTTCTTCTGCGGCGGGGGCCGGACGGTTGTCGATCCCGATGCCTGGCGCGGTCATTCGAACAGGCCCGACCAATAGGTGCCGGGCGCCATTTTCGTGGCCTTGCCGACAAGCTTTTCGCCGCCGATTGAGGCCAGCACCTCATAGACCCTTGCGGCGTCGGCGGCGTCGTCGGCGACCGGACGCGTCGGGATGCCCTCCCGGTAGCGGTCGCGCAGCGTTTCCAGTTCCTTGCCTTCCGCGCGCATGACCGGCGCCAGCCTTTGCCATTCCTCGTCCGAGCGAGCGAGAAGCTTCTTCGTGTCTCCAGAGGCAGCGATGAAGCCACGCAAGGCGGCCTCGTTATCGGCCGCCCATTTGTCGTGGACGATGTAGCCGAGCGAAGCGACGGGACCTGTCGCGCCGAGCGCGAGCGCTGCCTCATTGGCGCTTACCAGCCTGCGAAACCCGTTGGCTTCGAGGCGCGCGCAGAAGTGCCAGAAATTCAGCACGGCATCGAGTTCGCCCTGCATCGCCTTTTCAGACATCAGCGGCGGCGCGCCATAAGCGATTTCGGCCTCCGAGGCGAGGTCGATGCCGTGGTCGCGCTTGGCGAGCGCCTGAATCAGCAGCCAGCTCTTGTCGATCGGTCCGCCGGCTACGCCGAGCTTCCGACCCCTGAGGTCGGCAATCGAATTGATGGGCGAATCCTGCCTGACCATGATTGCGCCGACCGCCGTGGAATAGGGAATCAGCGCGAGGTCTTCGCCTTCGGATCGAAGCCGCGACACCCACAGCCAGTCGGACACGATCAGGTCGATCTCCCCAGCCAGCAGGGCTACGTTGGTGGCATCTTCGCCGGCGAAATAGACCACTTCCACCTCGACATTGTGCGCCTTGTCGAAACCATTGTGCCTGAGGCTGTCCAGCTCCCAGTTGACGGTCCCGAACTTCAGCACACCCACCCTGACTTTCGGCAGGTCCGCTGCATGTACGCGCGGCACGGCAAGGGCGGACGCCGTCGCCAGAAGCGTAAGGACGCTGCGCCGCGAAAGCGCATGCTCGGATGTCATATATCGCGTCCCCCGTCGGGAAAGGCGCATTTCCACCGCACCACCTTCACCGTGGGATGCTCCTGCGACCATTGGGCGATCTGGATCGGCGCCTGCCACATGCAGCGCATCAGGGAACCGCGGCTTTCGAAAAGCAGGTGTTCGTCCCGGCAACTGGTCGGGTTCGCCGTAAGGCAGACGGTCAGGATGAGGTCAACCAGTGTCATTGCAAGCACCTCCGTCCCGCTCCAGCGGGAGCAGCATGATCGCGTCCGCCGGTGCCAAGCGGATCGGACAGTTCGTGCCGCGAATCTAAGCCTTGCCACCCTCCTGCGTCAACTCGTGCACCTTGGTATCATTGACTTGTGCAGCGCCCGCAATAATTTGCAGCCGTTGGGTCGGGCTGTTGTTCGGCCCGCTCCGGATGGGCACCGCGAGCGAACAAAAGGAAACCAGATGCGAATTCTTGCGATTGTAGCTGCCGTCGCGGTCACCGCCGTGTCGGCAAGCCAAAGCTGGGGACAGGATGCGGCCGCCGGGGAAAAAGTGTTTACCAAATGCAAGGCGTGCCATGTGGCCGACAAGGACACCAACAAGATCGGGCCGTCGCTGTTCAAGCTGAACGGCCGGACCGCCGGCACCCATCCGGATTTCAAATATTCACCTGCGATGATCGAGGCGGGCAAGTCCGGCGTGGTCTGGGACGACGCTACGCTGGCGCAGTATCTCAAGGACCCGAAGGCCATGGTCAAGGGTACGAAAATGGCCTTCGTCGGGCTGAAGAACGACGCCGACATCGCCAATGTGATCGCCTATATCGACCAGTTCAAATAAGCGCATGACGATTTACTTCCTTCTCCCTGTCCTTACGGGGAGAAGGTGCCGGTAGGTGGATAAGGCGTCGTCTACGCCGGTTGCCTGGACCGCAGCGCGGCGGGCAAATCCTCAAGGCTGTCGAGCACCATGTCGGCTCCGAGCCCTTCCAGCGGCACCTTGCTGTATCCGCCGCGAACGACGATTGCACGCAGTGCGGCGTTGCGGGCAGCTTCGACATCCGTCGTGCTGTCGCCCACCATCACCGCATGCGCGCGATCGGCTTCCAGCTGGCTGAGCGCCATCAGGAGCGGCTCCGGCGACGGCTTTTTCTGAGCCATCGTATCGCCGCCGATCACCGCGCCGAACGCTTCCGCCAGACGGAAGTGCAGAAGCACCTCTCGGGTCGCCGCCTGCGGCTTGTTGGTGACCAGCCCGAGCTTGACGCCCGCTTCGCGAAGCTGCCGGATTGCTGCCAGCGCGCCCGGCATCAGCCGCGTCAGGTTTGTCAGGTGCCGGTTATAGATCGGGATCATGTCGCGCTGGACGTCCCCGAGCGCCGTACCCTCAAGCGGCATGCCTGATGCGGTAAAAGCGCGTTCGACCAGCTTGGCGACGCCGTTGCCAATCATGGATTTCGCCTGTTCGAGCGTGATCGGCGGCAGGCCGCGCGTTCCGAGCAGTTCCACGACTGCTGCGTGGATATCGGGCGCCGAATCGATGAGCGTCCCGTCAAGGTCGAACAAAACGGCTTGCGGCATCTGCGAAGAGGTCATGCGGCGTCTTTCCACTTGATCGAGCATCCGATGGAGGCGATCTGGTCCTTAGGACCATTGCCCGTTTCGGCCACTTCGAGCATTGCAAGGTAAAGGTCTCGACGCAAATCGGGGTCGCCGGTCTGCGCTCGCGAGGCATTGAGACGGCCACGATATTGCAGCTTCAGATCCTTGTTGAAACCGAAGAAGTCCGGCGTGCAGGCAGCCCCGTAGGCGCGCGCCACGCTTTGATCCTCGTCATACAGATAGGGAAAGGCAAAGCCGTGCTGCTTCGCGAAGAGCTTCATGCGGTCGAAGGAATCCTCCGGATAGGCGACGGCGTCGTTGGAACTGATGGCGACAAAGCCGATTCCTACTTTCGCAAGGTCGCGTGCATCGCGGACGATGCGGTCGACGACCGCTTTCACATAGGGACAATGATTGCAGATGAAGGCGACGACGAGGCCGTTCGGTCCCGCCTGTTCGAATATGGACAGCGTTTGTCCATCGACTGCCGGCAAGCGTCCATCGACCGCTGCCCAGCCGAAATCGCAGACAGGTGGTATCCCGGCCATGCTCTTATCTTGCCTCCCTCATTGCGGCGTCGGATGCGGCGCGGATGGCGGACATATTGGCACGGTAGGCGTTTTCGTTGCCGCCCTTGAAAATCGCCGACCCGGCGACGAGAACGTTCGCACCCGCCGCCGCAACGAGCGGCGCGGTTTCGGGCGAGACGCCGCCGTCGATCTCGATATGGATGGGGCGGTCGCCGATCATGGCCTTGACGCGCCGCACCTTCTCAACCACCGCAGGAATGAAAGCCTGCCCGCCGAAGCCGGGATTGACCGTCATCAGCAGGATGAGGTCGAGCCGGTCGAGCACATATTCGATGACGCTTTCAGGTGTCGAAGGATTGAGCGAGACGCCCGCCTTCTTGCCGAGATGCCGGATGGCCTGGAGCGATCGGTCGAGATGCGGCCCGGCCTCCGCATGCACGGTGATGTAGTCGCAGCCCGCTTCGGCGAATGCTTCCAGAAACGGATCGGCAGGCGCGATCATCAAATGGCAGTCGAACACCTTGTCGGTGCGGTTGCGCAGCGCCTTGATGACCGGCGGGCCGAAGGTGATGTTAGGCACGAAATGGCCGTCCATCACATCGAGATGAATCCAGTCCGCGCCCGCCCGCGCCACCGCCTCGACTTCATCGCCCAGCCGGGAGAAATCCGCCGAGAGGATGGATGGTGCGATAATGGTCTTGCCGGTCATGATGTTTCCCGCTTTCCGAACAACCGTTTGACGCCAGATGCCGGCATGGTCAAGCCCTGCCCAGATGCGCGTTAACGCGCTCCATCAGCCATTGCCATGCCAGCCTTTCGTGCGGCCCGGCCGTTTTCTCGATGGCGATGGCAAGGTAGGCAATTTCGGATTCGATCTTTTCACGCGGCAGCATGTTTAGCCGGCTGACGAGTATCGCCAGTTCCAGCACAGCGGCCCTCGCGCGGTTGAGGCCGGTGAAGGGCGCATGGTTCTGTTCCGAGGTGATGCGGCAGACATGGCGCGGCCGCAGCGGATCATCCACCACCTGCACGACTTCCAGCACCGAATGGGCAAGCGCTGCTTCGAGGCGCGGCACCGCGACATTTTCGAGCGCGCGCAGCGGCCAGTCCTTCCGCCCCGTCAGGCAACCCGCGAACACGCGCACATCGTCGGTGTAGTTGGCGACGGCAAAAGGAACCTCCGCGAGATTGTCCAGCGTCTTCGAGGGACGAAAGGGCGCGATGATCCAGTGCTCGCCTTCTTCGATGATGCCGAGCGGCGCGATGTGCACGTCGCCCTGTTTGTCCACGGTCGTCAGGATCGTTTCCCGGATATAGGGCATCAATCCGACCCCTTTCTTGCGCGTAGCGTGTGCCCCGCTTCATTGAGGCGCAGCCTGTCCTGCTCGGGCAGGTCGCAGGCAACGCCCCAGTCGAGCGGTTCGTCCTGCGCGTAGCGCTTGCCGAGCCGCCACGCGGTTTCGGCCTTGGCCAGCTCCGCGCCGAGATAGAAGGCGTGGCCGCCGTCGCTTTCGACACCGAGCTTCGGAAACAGTTCGAATGCGTCCGTTGCGACATGATGGCCGCTGCCGTTGAAAATGTGGATTCCGTCCTCGGCGGTCATGATGCGGAAATTGCGGTCGCGCACCTCCGCCGCCAGCCGCGCGATGTCCTCGACGGTTGAAGCGAACGGCTTGCGGTCGTGCACCTGCAGCAGGCCGTTGCCGTAGCCGCGCGGAAGGGCAGCGTCGCGCCGCGCCGCGAACAGCACCCGCCGGGCGATGTCGTGCTCCTGCACCGTGCGGTGCGTATGCGGGCTGACGTTCACCACCAGCACGTTGCGGATGGAAAGCTCGGAACAGATGCCGCCCAGCACGGCGGTGATGCCGGATGTGTCGGCGTCGGTCAGTTCAGTGAGGTTGCCCGTTCCCATCAGCAGTTCGATGTCGGGCCAGCGCCTGCGCGCTTCGAGGAAGCGGCCCAGCGATTGCGCGAAGCCGAAATGGATCGGGTCCAGCACCGGGTCCGCGATGACGCCAATGCCTGCCTGCCGGGCCGCATCGATGGCGCGCCCGAGCGAGTCGAGATCGCCCGGCTGGGACGGAATCAGGATCGGCGTCGCGCCGGTCTCGACGGCAAGGTGCAGCGTGTGTTCGGTCAGGCTCAGCAGATAGGTCGCGCCCGCTTCCGCGCCGGTTCGCAGTTCCTTGATGTCGGCGGAATCGACGCTGACCGCATGGCCTTCGGCGATGAGCGCCCGCACGGCATCGGCCAGATGCGGGAACGGTGTCTCGGGCAGGCAGCCGAGGTCGATCACGTCCGCACCCGCATCCGCCAGACTGCGCGCGCGGGCGACAAGCGCCGGCACGTCCATCATCGATGCTTCGACGATTTCAGCGAAAATGCGCATATCGTGCCGCGACAGGTCGGGCGGCTGGCCCTTGCGCCCGAGAAAGGCGGGGAGGTCGGCGATCTCGTCCGGTCCGCGCTGGAAGGGTATGCCGAAATGCGCGGCCAGCCGGTCGGTGTCGCCGCGATAGCGACCCGGCAGGATGATGCGATCCGTGCCGGGTTCCGGCGCAAGGCGGCGCATGATGATCTGTTCGGTCATCAGCGCGGCGACCTTGACGCCGATGTCTACGACCGACCACATGAAATCGGTTTCGCCGAGCGCGGCGAGTTGCCGCTCCAGCCGCGCCATCGCCAGATGGCCCGTGACGAAAACCAGCCGCTCAGCCATCGTCGCCCAGTTCCGCCTGCCGCTCGCGAATGGCGGTTTCGAGGTCAGCCAGCGACTCCACCACGCGCGTGCGCTCGAAACCTTTCAGCCGCTCGGTGTTTTCGAGGTCGATCGGGCGCGGATAGACCTTTACGGGGCCATGCGGGGCCATGGTCAGGAGTTCCGGCGCGGTGTCGCAGGCAAACACGATGGACGGCACGCGGCATTTCCCGGCCTGCGCGTAGACATTGGTGGGCAGCGAATCGGAGATACCCCACACGCATTTCGCGACCGTGTTGGAGGAGGCGGGCGCGACCACCGCTGTATGATAGACTCCGTGGTAGAAGCCACCCACCGGCACGGAACTCGCCGTCTTGTCGTGCAGCACGCGCGTCGTTTCGGGAAAGTCCAGCTTGAGCTTGTACATGCGCAGCACCTCGTTCGCGGCCTTCGAGACGAACACGTCGCAATGGCGCAGCGCGCGAATGAGCGCGAAGCTTTCCACGAAGAAATGGCCCGATCCGGTCAGCGCCCAGGCCCAGCGCGGGGTGTGCAGCCTCGCCATCGCTAGCTGGCCCTGCGGATGGAGGTGGCCAAGGCGATGCGCTCGCCGGGAACGCGTCCGCTTGCGAACAGATTTGCGGCTTCGGGCAGATGTCGGTGCCCTGCGATGTAGAGCGCCGGGGACCTGGAAAATCCCGCAAAAGCCGCGTCGACCACGCCGCGCGCGGCGAGCGTTTCGGGCGTATCGGCGCTGGTGAAATCATCCGTCTGCTTGATGAGCAGGAGCGCGGCGGCGTCCAGATGACCGGCCAGCCATGCGGCAAGCGAGTCCGACGTGATGTCCCATGACGCGGGAATGGCGGGTTCGCCAAGGACCATGCGCGTGGGAAACCAGACCGGGATATTGCCCGCGCCGAGCGCGGTGGCGATTTCCTCCATGTCGCGGGCGGCGTGGAACCGGGCGGTTCGCTCGACCAGCACATGGCCGAACTGCTCCATGGCGAGCAGCGCCATGGCATGCGCGGCCTTGTCGGAGAAGCCGAGCGCCTTCTGGCTGTCACGCACGCAATCGGCGAACGGCCCGCCGCCTGGCACCAGCACCAGCGGCCGCGTGGACGCTTCGACGGCGGCAAGCCAGCCCGCCAGCGACGGCGACGTCGCCGCGCTGCCGCCGAGCTTGACCACGGCGAGGCTCACGCGCCGGATTCCTTCTTGCCGTCGTTGGCGATGGCGGGCCATCCGGCGGCCGCGTGTTCCTTGCTCCGAACGCGTTCGATCTCGACGCCGACGCCGCCCGCGCCAAGTTCGAGCTTCTCGACCCGCACCCACACCTTCACCACGCGCGGATCGGAAAGGACGTGTTGCGCGACCTGTTCGGCGAGCGCCTCGGCGAGTTGTACATGTCCCGCCGCGACGATCGTGCGGATGGCGTCCATGATGATGTCGTAGGACAGCACATGGCGCATGTCCTCCGGATTGCTGACGGTGCGCAGCACGTCGGCGGTCACGTCGAAACGGACCTTCTGCGTGTGGCCGTGCTCGAAACTGTAGGCCCCGATCTGCACCGGCAGCACGAAATCGCGCACGAATATGCGGTTGGTCTTGAGCGACTGGTCGGCGCTGTCAGGCGAGTAGCCGCGTGCGGCGAGAAGGCGATAGTCCACCTGCCCGTTGCGGTGCGACGGTTGCTCTTCCGGGATCAGCGAACGGATCAGTCGCGCCGCTTCGAGGTCGATCTGGCCGGTGCGCGCGGCGGCTCGGCACAGCGCGCCGCGAAAGCCGAGGAAATCGGGTGCGAAGGGCAGCAGGCGCGGGACGTCCGGCGGTTCCAGCGAACCGGCCAGCCCGCACATCAGCCCTAGCGATTTCGCGCGGCCCACGAAGCCCGGCACCTGTTCGGGCGGCAGGTGGTCAAGAAGCCGTCCCTTCGCCTTGTCCGCCGTGTCGACCATGACGCCGTGAAAGCCGCTGTCGGCAAAATGGCCGAGCAGCGAAAAATCCGGTGCGAGGTCCGCGAACAGGACGGCGATGATCTTGGTCGATTGCGCGAGCGCCGCAAGCGCGGCCGCGCAGGCCCGGGCCTCTGACGACGGAAAAAAGCCCACCTTCAGATAGCTGACGCCGGTCGCGGCAATGTCGTCGGCGGCGATGCGCAGCGCTTCGGGCTGCATCGGCAGGTCGCCGCACACGGCGCTGACCGGCCTGCGCCCCGCAACCGCCTTGATGGTATCTCGGATCGTGTCCGGTGCAACCGCGCCCAGCGCGCCGCGCGTTGGGTCCTTCATGTCGATGATGTCCGCCCCGGCGGCGAGCGCAATCGCGGCTTCTTCCGGTCCTGTGACGCTGGCGAGCATTTTTGTCATTGCGCAGCGTGCTCCAATCGAAGTGTCGAACGGGCAGGCGCAAAACTCGTCACAAAAAGTTGACTTAACGGGATTGCCCGAAGCGATTGGAGAGGTAAGATCATCGCAGGCACCAAACCTTATGTTCTCGGCCCCGACCCGCGCGGGGCAAGGGAGTTGGGATTATGCGTTCGTTCAAGAGCACGGTGCCGGTCACTCTTGCTGTTTTCATGGGTCTTTTTGCGGCGTGCGTCAACGCCGAGTTTGCTCTTGCCCAGGACCAGGCCGCGAAGCCGGAAAAGAAGGTCACGGAAATCAATGTCGGCTACCTGCGCGCCTATGCGCCGCAGCTTGCGCTTTCCGTGCTCGACGTGCCGCCGCGCGACGAGGGCGTTGCGGGCGCGAATGTCGCGATCACCGACAACAACACGACCGGCGCCTTTACCGGACAGAAATTCAACCTTGAAGTCGTCGAGGTGAAGCCGGACGAGGATGTGATCGCGGCCTTTGACGCCATGCTCGAACGGAGCGACCGCTATGTGCTGACCGACCTTTCGGCGGATCAGGTGCTGTCCATTGCCGACAAGGCGCGCGAGAAGGGCGTCCTGCTGTTCAATGTGGGCAATACGGACGACCGGCTGCGCGAGGAGGACTGCCGCATCAACCTGTTCCACACGGCGGCGACGCGCTCCATGCTGGCGGACGGGCTGGCGCAATATCTGGTGTGGAAGCAATGGCCGAAATGGGTGCTGATCTACGGCTCGCATCCGGGCGACCAACTGTTCGCGGATGCACTGCGGCGGGCCGCCGAACGTTTCGGCGGGCAGATCGTTGCCGAAAAGGAGTTCAAGGACACCGGCACGTCAAAGCAGACCGATTCCGGGGTCGTGCAGATACAGAAGCAGATGCCGGTTTTCACGCAGGACCTGCCGGAGCATGATGTGCTGCTGGTTGCGGACGAAAGCGAGGTGTTCGGCAGCTACCTGCCGTTCCGGACCTGGATACCGAGGCCGGTTGCGGGGACGGCAGGCATGATTCCTTCGATCTGGCACCCGGCCAGCGAGCAATGGGGCGGGGCACAGATCCAGAACCGCTTCCAGAAGGCGTCCGGGAGGAGGATGCTCTCGAAGGACATGGCGGCGTGGACAGCGGTTCGCGTCATCGGCGAAGCGGCAACGCGCACGCCCGATGCGGACCCCGCGAAGATGGAAGCGTTCATCCGGTCGGATAATTTCTCCGTCGCCGCATTTCGGGGGCAGAAGGTGACGTTCCGCAAATGGAACCTGCAACTGCGCCAGCCGATATTTCTTGGCGACGGGCGCGGGGTGATCACCACATCTCCGCAGGAAGGCTTCCTGCATCAGGTGTCGGAACTCGATACGCTGGGCGTGGATCAGCCGGAGACGAAATGCGTGTTGAAATGAACGACAATACCGGGAGGAGAATGCATGCGAAACGGACCATTGGTTCTGGGGGCGTCCCTTGCGGCACTGTTCGCCGCCAGCCCCGCAGCCGCCTTTGTGGCCTATGTGTCGAATGAAAAGGACAATACCGTCACGGTGGTCGACACCGAGACCATGGAGGTCGTGAAAACGATCAAGGTGGGGCAGCGCCCGCGCGGCATCACCATCTCGCATGACGGCAAGTTCGTCTATCTTTGCGCGAGCGACGACGACAATATCGAGATCATCGACACCGCAACCGCCGAAATCGTCGGTTCGCTGCCGTCCGGCCCGGACCCGGAACTGTTCGTCCTCTCCCCCGACGGCAAGACGCTCTATGTCGCCAATGAGGACGACAATCTCGTCACCGTCATCGATGTGGAGAGCAAGAAGGTGCTGGCCGAGGTGCCGGTCGGCGTCGAGCCCGAGGGCATGGGCATCAGCCATGACGGCAAGACGATGGTGAACACGTCCGAGACGACGAACATGGCGCATTTCATCGATACTGAGACGAATGAGATCACCCACAATGTGCTGGTGGATTCCCGCCCGCGCTTCGCGGAGTTCAAGCCCGACGATTCGGAGGTCTGGGTCAGCGCCGAAATCGGCGGCACGGTGTCGGTGATCGACAATGCGACGCGCGAGGTGAAGCACAAGATCACCTTCGAGATTCCCGGGCTGAGGGCCGAATCGATCCAGCCGGTGGGCGTGCGCATCACCGATGACGGCAAGAAGGCCTATATTGCGCTGGGTCCCGCCAATCGCGTGGCGGTCGTCAATGCGGAGACCTATGAGGTGGAGAAATATGTGCTGGTCGGCCAGCGCGTCTGGCAGCTTGCCTTCACGCCAGACCAGAAAACCGTCATCAGCACCAATGGCATTTCCAACGACATCACCTTCATCGACGTGGCGACCGACGAACCGACGCAGTCGGTGACGGTCGGCTCATTGCCGTGGGGGGTGGTGGTGTCGCCGCAATAAGAAGCCCCGACAACAAGCATTGAACCAGGGAGAGAGACGTAATGCACAATTATCGCAAGATTGCACTGGCCGTTCTGCTCGGGTCGGCACTGTCCATGTCGCATGCGTTTGCGCAGGATGGCGATGACGACGATGACGACGATGATGCGGCTGCGACCAAGACCGAGGCGGCGGCGCCCGCAGAAGCGGAGAAGCCGACGCGGGCCAGCAAGGATGTGCCCGAACTGGTGCTCGGCACGAAGGACGATCAGTTCGCGGTCAACCAGAAGGATTTCACGCTGATTTCCGGGCAAGGCTATCGCTGGAAGATCACCGCTCAGGGCGGGTTGGAATACAAGTTCATGACCGACCTGTTCCGCAATGTCTGGAACAACCAGATCGTCATCAGCGACCTCGAAGTGCATATGAACGGCGCGCCCGCCTGGCTTGAATTCGACGCCGACGGCACCATTCAGGTGCAGTTCACCACGGTTCGGCCCGGCATGTATACATGGTCCGTGCCTGACCTCGCCGACAAGGGTATGAAGGGTACGATCACGATCAAGTAGAAATGCTCCAGTACCCAGTGGCGCGGAGGAAAACGGTGTGCAGCACATGATGCCCGCCAATAGTGCCGAAGCCGCAGCGGCGCTGGACGTCGCTTCGGTCAGCCATTTCTATGGTCGCAAGCGCGCGCTGAACGACATCAGCTTTTCCATCGCGCCGGGGCGCTTCGCGGTCCTGCTCGGCCTGAACGGCGCGGGCAAGACCACGCTGTTCTCGCTCATCAGCCACCTTTATGACACGCGGCAGGGATCGATCCGAATCTTCGGCCACGACATCGTGCGGTCGCCCGGAGAGGCGCTGCGCCGCCTGGGCATCGTCTTTCAGGCGCGCACGCTCGACCTCGACCTGACCGTGCGGCAGAACCTTTCCTATCATGCCGCCCTGCACGGCATCGCGCCGAAGGAGGCACAGCAGCGCATCACCGCGGTGCTGGGTGAAGTCGAGATGGGCGGCAGGCTGGATGACAAGGCGCACAGCCTGTCGGGCGGGCAGATGCGGCGTGTCGAGATCGCGCGCGCGCTGCTGCACGAGCCGCCGCTTCTGCTGCTGGACGAGGCGACGGTGGGGTTGGACGTGCAGTCGCGCGCCGGCATCCTCGCCAATATAAGGCGTCTGGTCGCGACGCGCGGCATCAGCGTTTTCTGGGCAACGCACCTGATCGACGAAATCGATCCGGGCGACGATGTGGTCGTCCTCTCGGAGGGTAGGCTGGTCGCGGGCGGCCGTGTCTCGGACGTTGTGAAGCAGACCGGATCGAGCGACATCGGCCAGGCTTTCGCAAAGCTCAGCCGCACGGGCGCGGCGGCAGGCCGGGAGCGTGCGGAATGAGCGCGATGGACATGGGCGCCATGCCGGTCAACGCGCCGCGTTTCACGGCGGGGCAATATCTCATTTGCCTCAAGGGCATATTGGTGCGCGAGGGCCTGCGCTTCCTGAACCAGCGCGAGCGGTTCATCTCCTCGCTGATCCGCCCGCTGCTGTGGTTGTTCATTTTCGCCGCAGGCTTCCGGCAGGTGCTAGGGGTCTCGATCATTCCGCCCTACAAGACCTATGTGCTGTACGAGGTGTATATCACGCCCGGTCTGTGCGGCATGATCCTGCTGTTCAGCGGCATGCAGTCGTCGCTGTCCATGGTCTACGACCGCGAGATGGGCAATATGCGCACCTTGCTCGTCAGCCCGTTTCCGCGCTGGTTCCTGCTGGTGTCGAAGCTGCTGGCGGGCGTTACGGTTTCCATTGCGCAGGTCTACGCCTTCCTGCTCATCGCCTATTTCTGGGGCGTGAAGCCGCCGCCCATCGGCTATCTCATGGTGCTGCCCGCGCTGTTCCTGTCCGGCATGATGCTCTGCTCGCTCGGCCTTCTGCTCTCCTCGCTCATCAAGAAGCTGGAGAACTTCGCGGGGATCATGAACTTCGTGATCTTCCCGATGTATTTCGCGTCACCCGCGCTCTATCCGCTGTGGCGCGTGCAGGAATCCAGCCCGCTGCTGTTCAGGATCTGCCAGGCCAACCCCTTTACCTATGCCGTCGAACTGATCCGCTTCGCCTTCTATGGCCGGGTCGAATGGACGTCGCTCGTGGTGGTGCTGGTCTTTACGGCGATATTCCTCGCCGGGGCGATCATCGCTTATGACCCCTCGCGCGGGCTCATGGTCCGCAAGCAGGAAATGGGAGGAAACGGATGAGAAAGTTTGTCCCGGCAATTGCCGTCCTGCTGGCTGCCGCCGTCCCGGCGCAGGCTGCGCAGGGAACCGATCCGAGCTGGCCCTGCATCCAGCGCAAGGTGCCAGAGCTTTCGATGGGGCAGATATGGAACGGACCCGACCTGACGCCGGCGGCGCAGAACTGGGAGGAGGACAAGGACGTCGCCGAACTGGTGGCCGAGCTTTCGGCGCGGCGCATGCCTGTCGCGGATGCGCAGGCCGAAATCCGCAACCTGCCGCAGACGCTCGGGCCGGACCGGCTCGGTGAGCGGCTGCGCATGCTGGTGCAGGGCCTGTTCGACCACATGAACCGCGAGCGTTCGCAGGTGATTTCGGGCATCGGGCGCTATGCCCAGAAACAGCGTGACCTCGCCGCAGAACTGCGCAAGGAGGCATCGCAACTTGGCGAGCTGCACGCCAAGCCCGATGCTGACGCAAAGCAGATTGCCGCAATGACCGACCGCCTGAACTGGGAGACCCGCATATTCGAGGAACGCGTCCAGTCGCTGACCTATGTCTGCGAGGTTCCCACCATCATCGAGCAGCGGCTTTATGCATTGGCCAAGACGATCGGCGAGGTGCTGCCGAAGGAATAACGGCAGCGGGACGAGGGGTGTTACGTCAGCAGCAGCGCGACGGCGGTGGCGGCGGCTCCGTTGCTTGCGGCGTTGCGCACGGATCGGGCTGCCGGAATGAGGTCCGCGAGATCGACGAAGGGGCGGCCCAGCCTGTCGGCAAGCCGTCTCACCTGCCAGCGACCGATGCCCGCGCCGACGACTGGTGCGTTGCCGTCGTCCAGCCGCGACGACACGCGAAATGCCGCGTCGTGCACCATGCGAAGCTGCTGCTCGGAAAACCATTCCGCCACGGAGCGCCAGTCGCCTGTCGCGAGTTCGTCGGCGTCGCGTCCCACCATGCGCGCCAGCCGCGCGGTGGATGCGGCTACAGACTTCTCCATTCCGTCCGCCGTGGCGTGCAAATCGTCGGCCTCGTCAAGCACGCCCATGATGCGGTGGACATCGGCGATGGACGCGAAATATTCGTTCATAAGCGGCGTGACCTCGCCTCTCACGATTGCCGTGGCCGACACGCCGAAAAGGAAGGTGCGCGTGAAGCCGGTATAGACCAGTTCCCCGGTCAACAGACGCTCGGCGTCGGTATAGGCCCGGTTCGCGATCCTGCCGTCGCGCGTGGCGATGATGTCGGTGGTGGTCGAACCCATGTCCACGAACAGCCCCTGGCCCACCAGCCTGCCGACCAGCGAGGCGGTGGCGTGCCAGTTCGCCGAAGCGATGTCGGCGGTGTGGCCCGCCGCCTCTGCGATGCCGAGGAAACCGGAGCGGCCCGCATAGATGCGCTTGTCGGCAACCGGAATGTGCGCCTCGATCACACGCAACAGCGCGTTGACCCCTTCCGTTCGGTTGGCGAACAGATCGGTCAGTTCGCCGGTCATCGTGACGGCGGCGGACGTGCAGCCGTCGCATTTGCCGGATACGAGTTCGAGCGCCTGAGTCAGCCTGTCCAGCCCCTGCCAGAGCGGCGTCGCGAACGTCTCCGCATGGCTCACGCGGCCATTGTCGACCCGCGAGAATTTCAGGTGCGCGCCACCGACATCGAAACCGGCGATTGATCTTGATGCTTTGGTCATGCTTCTTCGTCGCTGTTGCCGTTCCGTTTTGTGGGTCTGAGCTTGCGTATCATTCCGGTTCTCGACTTGAAAGGCGGTCTCGTCGTGCGGGCGCATCAGGGCCGCCGCGACGAATATCGCCCCATCGAAACGCCGCTCAGCGCCAGCGCCGATCCGGTTGCGGTGGCCGAAGGTCTGCGCGGCCTGTATCCGTTCGCGACCTTTTATTGCGCCGACCTCGACGCCATCGAGGGCCGTGCGCCGAACGCTGTCGCCGTCGAGCGCCTGTCGGGGATGGATCATCCGCCCGCCATCTGGCTCGATGCCGGGTTCGGCGATGCGGACACGCTGCAACGCGCGCTCGCCAATCCGCAGGTGCATCCGGTGATGGGTACCGAATCGCAGCGCGATGGCCGACTGCTGCGAAGCTTCACCGCCGAGCCGCGACTGGTGTTGTCGCTCGATTTTTTCCCTGATGGCTATCGCGGGCCGCCCGAACTGCTCGACCGCGCCGATTTGTGGCCGCAAACCATTATCGTCATGACGCTGGCGCGGGTGGGTGCGGGCGGCGGACCAGATTTCGCGCTGCTCGGGACAATCAAAGAGAGGGCGCAAGGGCGGACTGTGGTTGCCGCGGGCGGGGTGAGTGGCGTGCGGGATGTCGAAGAGCTGCATGCGCTCGGCATCGATGCGGTTCTGATGGCGACCGCCCTGCATGGCGGCAGGTTCACCTCGTCGCAACTGGATAGTCTTCAGCGATGAAGAATCGAACAGGAGGGCGTTCGCCCTCCTGTTCTTCAAAGGCCAAGTAGCCGTTTCAGCCGCTGCAACAGGCCCTCCGGCTCAGCCGTGGGCTTCGCCTGTGCGGGGCTGCCTCCTGTCTATGAAGCACCGAAAGGATGTTTGACCGAATCGCGCTGCTTGGTGGCTTCGGCAGCCGTTGGCGTGCCGGCGATGGCGCGGGCAAGCGCTTCCTTGGTTGCGCGATAGTTGTAGTCCTGGATCTTCGCGTCGTCGTCGGCTTCCCAGTGAATGAACACGCCGACGCAGATGAACAAATCATCGGCCTCAGCGGCGGGAATCGTGCCGTCCGCAACGCTGTCCTGCACGGCCTTGGCCACGGCGAACTGCGCCGGGCCGAACATCTGCACCGCCTGCTTCGCGCCCTTGATGGTGACCTTGTTGAACATCACCGTGTTCGGCTTGCAGGGAAGGTTCGGCGCGATCACCGCCAGCAGGCTTGTGAAACCGTCCTTGTTGTTGGTGAGCGCGTTGCAGAATGCCGCTTCGACCGGGCTTCCTCGCGGCCCGATCAGAAGGTCGATGTGAGCAACTTCATTGCCGTCCCCGACCAGTGATTCACCAACCATTACCTTGTTGATTTTCGCCATTGCCAATTCTCCTCCAGAATTTTCAGGAGTCCAAAGACGCCGCGACCGAGCGGACGCTCGATGGACGACTATCCTTGTTGGCAGCGCCCGGAGAATGCCGGACCGGTTGGCTAGATAGCCGCAGGGAACTTGTCCCTGCTCCCAAAATTCAAGCATTAACACCGGGATTATGCAAGCGCTCGATCAAGCTATGGACGAAAAGGCAACACACGGTCAGGTCCGCCGAAGTTCCCGGATTGATGCCGCGTTTCTTCAGGCTTTCATCGAAGCCGAGCAACAGGTTCAGCTTCGCCGCTTCGTTGGTGATGAGCGCCAGCCGGTCGCGGATTTGTGCCGCTTCGGCCTTTACGGATTCGGCGCGATTCGCGCCGGATTTGCGCTGGATATGGCTGTCGGGAAAAGCGGTCAGGAACGCCATATAGACAGCAACCGTCGGCCACATGCCATGCCTTCCTTCCCTCAACGCCGATGCCAGCGCGGGCAGGCCGGTCTCGAATATGTCCTTGTAATCATTGGCGTATTGGTAGGCGATGCGGTCGCGGTTCGCCGCCTCGCGCATCGCGTCGAGCAGGCCCGCGCGGGGCGGTTCGCGCACATCGTTCGCGCCGCCGTCGCCCAGCCCGCCGGGGTTCGCCGTCGCTATCGCCTCAAAGATTGCGGCTGTGTCCTGCATGGTCATGCGTTCGAGAACGTTGGCGATACCGGCGCGCAGGTCGGCGGCCTCCGTCAGCGCGGCGTCCGCGACCGGCGCGCAGAGCAGAAGAATGCCGAGATTGGTATTGGCGTGCACCGCTGTCTGTGTCGCCCTCACCGCGTCGAGTATGCGCCGTCCGACCGGCAGAGCCGGGTCGGACATGGGTGCTGCCGAAACGCGTGCGCTGGTCAGGAAGTCTTGCGCCGACATGCCGTGCCCCCCGGCGAAGCGGTGCACATTGCCCGGCTTCAGCGCGTCGATCTCCTGCTCGCAGGCGTAGACGAAGGCGTCGCGGACGAGTTTGCGCCGCGCTTCCATCAGGGGATCGCCGACGACACCAGCCGTGGTGGTTGGCGGGTCGCGACCAATGCGATCAGCGCGTCCGCGACGGCGGCGGAAATATCGACATCGACCACCGATTGAAGCCCCGACCATGCCGGCATGCTGTTGACCTCCAGCACGTACAGGTCCCCGCTTCGCGCCCTGATGATGTCCACGCCCGCGAAATCCGCCTCGACCGCTTGAGCGGCGGCGACCGCGAGCCGGTCCAGTTCGACGGACAAGTTGGCTTCGCTCGCCTCCGGCGAGCCGCCGCGATTGACATTGGTGATCCATTCCGAACTGCGTCGGCGCATCCGGGCGACGGCTCGGCCTGCGCAAACGAAGACGCGATAGTCATGGAAGGGCGGGCCGTCGCGGTTCACGTAGTGCTGGAGATAATAGGTGTCCGCAACCTGCTCGGGCGGCGGAAGATCGGCGGCGGAATTGACAAGGCAAATGCCCCGGCCCTGCGCGCCGAACAAGGGTTTCAGCACCAGCGGAACGCCTTCGCGCGCGACGATCTCGCCTGCGGCTTGCAACCCCTCGACCGCGAAGCTGCGTGGCGTGGGAATGCCCTGCGCGGCAAGCAGGAACGTCGTCATCGACTTGTCCACGCAGCGCTCAATGGCCTTGGCCGAGTTCCACACCGGCACGCCCAGCCGTTCCAGCGCGTGCAGGATGCCCAGCCTGCGGGTGACGGCCTCGAAACTGCCCGCTGCGATAGAGCGGACAAGTACGGCGTCCGGTAGTTTCTCGCCGAGGCCGGGAATCGTCAGGCCGTGCGCCGCGCCGGAATCGAAAACCAGGCTTGCGAGTGGCGCGACCGTGACCTTCGCGCCATGCGCCCGCAAGGCCCGCGCAAGCGCCTTCGATTGCGGCCCCGTGCAGTCGTTGCAGAGCAGGATGTCAAGCATGGGTGATGCTAACCAAGGCTGCGTTCCAGCAACAACAGGTCCCGTCCGCCCGTCCGGAAAGTCTCGCCGGTTTCCACGTTGGTCACGATGGCCTCGGCAGGACTGAAAAGCAGCGGGTCGATGGCGTAGAAATCGCCTTTGAACGCCTTGAAGATTTCGGCGAATGGACGCCCGTAGTCCCGCGACGTGATGCTGGGGAGCTGTTCCGCCAGACGCCTCGCCGCCTCCGACGACCCCCTGACGAAAAGCTGCACCAGCCCGCCATAGATGATGGCGTCGTTGGTTCGCCCCATCGCGGTGAGGAAATCGGGGTGCGGCGCGGGCAGCGGCACGCAGGCCGCGCCTTCCAGAATATCGTCGAGCGGAAATTTGAGGTCGTTCGCCTTGTGCAGCGCGACTTCCAGCACGCGGGCGACGATCTGCGCGGTGCCCGCGAGGCTTTGCGTAGGCGCGAAGACGAATGTGAGCTTTTCGGGCGCAAGGCCTGTCGCGTCCGCGACCTTGCGTACGATTGCCTCGACCGGCGGTTTGGCCGTTTCAAGGATCAGCACGCAGTTCTCGGCCTGCTCCTCATAGCCCAGTGTCTGGAACAGGGGCTCGACGCGGGCCAGCGCGCGTCCCGGTCCCGAGCCCATTGCGAAATAATCGCCGTTGGACAGGCTCCATCCCGCATATTGCGCGGCTAGGCAGGCGAGCACCGGCTGCGAGGAGCGAACCTCCACGATGAGCGGCCATTTCGGCGTGGCGCGATCCATGCCGGTGGTGATCGTGCCGAGGCCGCCCATGGCGGCGCGTGCCATCTGGAGACCCGCCTCGATGCTGCCCGTGCATCTGGCTCCCGCGTCGACCAGCGTTTCACCGAGCGGTCCGGTTGTTGCAGCGATTCGCAAATTGTCGGCGTCATGCAGCATCTCAGCGACAATCGCGCCTGCGTTTGCGTTCAGAGACATCGGACCCTCCCTCATGGCCGGTCATCTGCCCAGTTGCATTCGAGCAGCCGCGCGTTCCTGCTCAGGTTGCGGCGCGCGTCGGCCGCGGTGCGGCCTTCGCCGAAAACCGTGCAGACCGGATCGCCCGCTTCCAGCCGGCTGCCGGCGTGCTGCCAGTCGGCAGTCCATGCGGGCCAATGAAATACGGGCAAACTGCTCAACGGCCTTGGTGCATAGGCGATCATGGACGCGACCGAACCTTCGGCGCGAGGCAGGCTGAACGGCTCGCCGCGTGACGCATTCACATGCGCCTCGAAGAGCGGCGCTTCACCGCTGTCGAAAAGGTCGAGCGTCGCGCCGGGTCGCGGATTGATTTCGAGCAGCGTGTACCGGCCGTTGGCGCGCAGGAAATCGGCGCTGCAAAGGCCGAGCAAGCCCGAACGCTCCACAAGCCCGTCGAGCCATGCGCCGATCATTTTGGCGTCGCGCCGGGGAAAGCGCGCGAGCCGCACCGCGCCGCCATAGCGATAGGGCGCGCCCGGCGCGGGCGACTGCCACTGGCGGCTGTAGCCGACCACATGCGCGCGGCGACCGTCGGCAACGAACAGCGCGGAGACGGGCGTGCCGCTGAGGCGTTGCTGGTAGTAATAGCTGTCGTGCGGATCGCTGCCCGCCGCATCGCGAACATGTGTGCCGCCCGCCCCGCCCGCGCGCTTGGCCAGCCAGTTCTCTGGATCTGTCGGGGCGTCTTGCCGCATGGCGGGATGCGGGATGCCAAGCGTGGCGCAATCGGCGGCCAGCGCCTGTGGGTCCTTGATGCGGGCGATTGTGGTTCCGACGTTTCCCGTCAGCGGAAAGCCGCGCGCAAGTTCGTCCACAAGGGATGTCAGGCGCTCGAATCCGGAACCGAGCACAAGGCAATCCACTTCTTCGCCATCCGCCAGTTGCCGCAACGCGGCGGGCACGTTGGCGGCATCCACGCCTGTATGCAGGCCGCCGGGCAGGCGCGCCGTGCGGATGCTGACGGCGAGCGTGTCGAGGTCGCAGAAGAAATCGGCGACCAGCGGACGATAGCCCGCGCGCATTGCGGCCTGCGCCAGGGCGCGACCGGACACGGCGGCGATGAGGGCCGTCTTACCTGGCAATTTCACGAGCAAGCGAAAACGCGTCCTGAAAATCGAAAGCGACCACCTTATCGGCCTCGATCATCTTCTTGAAAAGCCCGGATTCGACCTTGTACTTGACATTTCCGATGGCGAGCGGGCCGATGCCGACCGCCTTCGTGCCATCAAGCGCTTCGCTGTCGGCGTGAACCGACAGTCCCTCGATCCCGGCGGGCGGAACCGCGTTGACGTCGGCGGCCACCAGCAGATGCGTGGCGCTGCCAAGCTGGCCCTTCGACAGAACCTGCACGCCTGCCTTTGCCGCGGACAGGACGACCTCCGATTCGGCGGCGATGGATGTCTTGCCCCGCTCGGTTGAGCCATCGGTCGCCGCGACCTGAACGTCGAAGCGCTGCTTCATCTCCGCGCCGATCGCCTCGACGCGGCTCGCGCCATCGTGTCCGACCAGCGTCACCCGCGCGCCCTGCCTCGCGGCGATAACGGCGGTGCAGAAGCCGACCACGCCCGTGGCCCCGAAAATGGCGACACGCGTGTCCTTCAAGCTGCGGTCGAACTTTTTCGTCAGCGCCTTCTCCACCTTGGCGACCATGGCCGCGGCGGTGGTGAACGATCCTGCGGGATCGGCGAACACGGAAAGCTGGAAGGGCGGCACCATCGCCTTTTTCGCCGCGTTGAACATGTCGAGCGCAAGCGAAACGTCCTTGCCGGCGATGAACACGCCGGAATCCGCACCGGCATCCGGCGGACGCGAGAAGATCGCGTCCTGCACCAGCCCGGTCACTTCGCCGAGGCTCACGCCCGTATAGGGCACCACCGCGTCGAACCCCGCGTCGAGCGCCATGTTCACGTCGAAGGGGCTCATGTGCTTCAGCGGCGTTATCATGTGAAGGATGTGTTTGCGCACCATGAAAATGTTCTCAGTTTGAATTGAGGGCAGTTCAGCTTCCCACGAGGCCAAGTTCCGTCGAGGCGATCTCGGCGCCCCTGTTGCGTCCGCTCACCCCATGGACGGCGACGCCGTCCGGCAAGGACCCAAGCTCGCGGATCATGGATTGGGCGGAGGCGGCGTCCGCGGCGAAAGCGAAGCCGGTCGGTCCCCATGAACTCTGGCCGATGCCGGACGCCCCGAGCGATGCGAGCCGGTGGGCGATGGCTTCGACGCGCGAGGAGGTGAAGATGCCGCCCTGCGCGGGCGCGAAATGGGTGCCGACGCGTTGCTGGATCGCGCCGACCGCCTCGCCAAAGGCGGAAAAGTCATGGTTCACCAGCGCGGGCAAGACGCCCAGCAGCACAAGGCGCGCAATCTCGTCCACGCCCGCCTGCGGAAATACAGGCAACGCGCGAAACGCGGCAAGCTCTGCATCGCCGTGCAGGCCGTCGCTGGTCCGGTCGAGGATCAGCAGGACACGCCAATCCTCGGGAAAGGGCAGCCGGGCGACGACCGGAGGCGGCCTGCCGCTGCCGTCGTTTCCGGCATCTACGATCACGCCGCCATCGGCAAAGCTGGCAATGCCCACGCCCGAACGCGCGCCGCGCGACAGCAACATCGCGTCATTGTCCGTATCGAGCGCAAGCCCGTGCAGCGTGCGCAGCGAAGCCGCCACCGCCAGCGCGATCTGGGTGCCGGAGCCGAGCCCGGCATGCCTCGGGATCGCATCCTCGATGACGAGGCGGTGCTGGCCGCGAATGCCCAGATGATGCGTCATCAGCGCCAGGTGCCGCGCCGCGCGGTCCGCTTCCGGTCCCTCGACGCTTGTCTCGCTGCTGCGCGAAAGGGTCACGACGGTTTCGGGCTCGGAGAGCGGCAGGCCGAGGCTGCCGAAGCGGCGGCCCGTTCCTCCGCTCGGATCGAGGAAGCCCAGGTGGAGACGGGAGGGCACTCTTATGGTAACGGAACGCGTCATCTGCTCCCCTGCGGGTGCACTGAATGGTTCAGCGATGTTATGGTGCCCGGCGTCATGATAGCGCCTTTCCTCGCGGGGGCAAGCGCGCCGAACGCAAAGGGAGGTCTGCGATGAGCGAGAGATCGAACGAACGCACCTATTCGGAAGAGGAAATTGCGGCCCGGCTCGCGGCCGAACTGCCGAAATGGCGGTATGAGAACGGCTGGATCCGGCGCAAATACAAGACCCATAGCTGGAAATCGACGCTGATGGTCATCAACACGGTCGGGCATCTCGCCGAGGCTGCGTGGCATCATCCCGACATCACGGCTTCCTATGCCTGGGTCGAGGTACGCCTGATGAACCACGCGGCCAAGGGAATCACGGACAAGGACTTCGAACTTGCGCGCAAGATCGAGGATGTGGTCCAGTGGCAGCCCGGCAATGAAGGCGGCGCGCTGGAAGGCACGCCGCAAACCGACCAGCGCTTTGCCTATATCAAATATGATTAGGCGATTGCATTGGCCGCCATTGCGACCCTAAGATCGGGGCGGCACCAGGAAGCAGTGAGGAATGGCGGTTGCATGGATCGGCAGCCGGGAGGTGACTGGCACTGAAGCGGCCCGCAGGGCCGCGGAATTGTTGGCGCAAAGCAGGTGCCCGGTTTTCAGTCTCGATGGCGATGTGCATGCGTGGCGGGCGGCGATTGCGCTGGCCGAACGCGTCGGCGCGTCCTACGACCAGTTGCAGGGCGCCACACTTGCGCGCGAACTGGCGCTGTTCACCGGCAAGGGTGCGATCACGGTCGCGCCCGGCGAGGTGCGCCGCCGCGCCGATTGCATCGTCTTGGTCGGGGAGATCCCCGCGTCCTGTCGCGTCTGGCTGAAGGATGTTTCGGGCACGAAACCGGACCTTGCGGGCGGAACCGGGCGAAGCCTGTTCCGCGTCGATTCGGGCCGTGGAGCGGGCAGGCAGGTTTCCTCCGGCGGCGGGATCGCGCAGACGCTCGCCGCGCTGCGCGCGCAACTGGCGGGCAGGTCCTCCTCCGCGACTGTCAGCAATTTCGATGCGCTTCGCAAAGCGCTTGGGAATGCGCGCTACGCTGCCTTTCTCTATTCGGGCGCGGGGCTGGACGAACTGGCCATCGAGATGCTGCAGGGCATTGTCGCCGATCTGAACAGGACGCAGCGCGCTGCAATGCTGCTGCTTCCTGACAATGAAGACGCATGGGGCGGCGCGCTCGCCTCGACATGGATGACCGGCTTTGCGCCGCGCACCGGGTTCGGACGCGGCATGCCGGAATATGATCCGTGGCGCTTCGACGCCGCGCGGATGATCGCGGACCGCGAGGCCGACCTGCATCTGGTGATGGCGTCGCGGCGAAACGACATCGCGCGCTTGCCGCGCAGGCCGACCGCGATTGTGCTGTCCCGCACGGATGCGCCTGTCGCGAACGCTGCCGTGACCATCGCCATCGGCGAGCCGGGTCGCGACCATGATGCAGTACGCTATTCGCACCGGACGGGCACCATTGTTGCGCAGGCGGCGGAAAAGCCATCGCAGCGTGCGAGCGCCGCCGCGATCATCGGCGCGATCAGCGAGGCGCTGCCATGCTGACGCGGATCGAAGGCGGCCATGTCGTGGACCCGGCGAGTGATCGCTCGGGCGTCGGCGATGTCTGGTTCGAGGATGGACGCATCCTGGCGGGCGGCGAAGGTCGCGCGCCGGATCGCGTGATCGACGCGGCGGGCTGCCTCGTCATGGCGGGCGCCATCGACATCCATTCGCATATTGGCGGCGGCAATGTGAACACGGCGCGGCTGCTGCTGCCCGAACACCACCGCGCGCACCTGCCGCGACCGGCGGCGACGCCGCTTTCCAATGCCGGATGGTCGACCTTCGAGACAGGCTGCCGCTATGCCCAGATGGGCTTCACTACCGTCGTGGAACCGGCCATGTCGCCGGGCGCGGCGCTGCACACGCATCTGGAACTGTCCGACATTCCGATCATCGACAAGGCAACGCTCGCCATTCTCGGCAATGACGATTTCCTCCTGTCGATGATCCGCGACAAGGCCTCGCCCGCGATGATCGAGGATTATGTCGCATGGACCGTGGCGTCCTCGCGGGCGCTCGGCGTGAAGGTCATCAATGCGGGAGCGGCTGCGGCGTTCAAGGAGAATGTCCGCACATTTTCCTTCGACGATGTCGTGCCGTCCTACGGCGTGAGTTCGCGGCGGATCGTCAAGACCCTGCAAGGGGCCGTGAATGCGCTCGGCATTCCGCATCCGCTGCATGTCCACTGCAACAATCTGGGCGCAGCAGGCGCCGCCGACACGGCGGCGGTGACGATGGCGGCGGCGGAGGGCCTGCCGCTGCATCTGGCGCATCTCCAGTTCTACGGCTACGGCACGGAAGGAAAACGCAAGTTCTCCTCCGCCGGGGCGCGCCTCGCTGAAATCGTCAACTCGACGCCGGAAATCACGGTCGATGTGGGGCAGGTCATGTTCGGCCAGACCGTCACCGTGTCGTCGGACGTGATGCGGCAGTTTTCGGCAAGAGGCACCGCCAGCCCGAAGAAGAGCGTTATCCATGACGGTGACGCCAATGGCGGCGGGATCGTGCCCTACAGATACAGGCCCGACTATTATGGCGCGCTGCAATGGGCGGTCGGGCTGGAACTGTTCCTGCTGATCGACGACCCGTGGCGCGTGTTCTTCACGACGGACCATCCGAACGGCGCGCCGTTCACGACCTATCCGGCCATCTTCCGCCTGCTGATGGACCGGGAGGCGAGAGCGGAGGCGATTGCGGCGCTTCCGAAGGCGGCGCTTGCAATGACCACGCTGCCCTCAATCGGGCGGGAATATAGCTGGGAGGAGATCGCGGTGATGACGCGCGCGGCTCCGGCGAAGTTGCTCGGCCTCAAGGATCGCGGCACGCTTGCGCCGGGCGCAATTGCCGACATCGCCGTTTACCGCAAGCAGCCGGATATCGAGCAGATGCTTGGTGCGGCCGCCTATGTATTCAAGGACGGCGACCTTGTCGTGCGCGACGGCGAGGTCACGCATTATCGCCGGGGCAAGGCGCTGCGCCTCGATACGCCGGTAGATGCCGCGATGCGGCGGCGCATGGAAGCCTTTCATCAGGAGCGCTACGGCCTGTCGCTCGACTGGTTCACCTTTCCCGACCATGCCATTTCGCGCGCCGCGCCCTTTGCGGAGGTCGCATGTCGAAGCTGAACCTGCGGGGCGTCGAGATCGAGGACACGTTTGCCGAGGCATTCGGCATGAAGGCGACGGCCATCGTCATCACCGCGCCGACAATGAAATGGGCGCGGCAGGCGGCCATCTCCATGACCGGCTTTGCGACCTCGGTCATCGCCTGCGGCTGTGAGGCGGCCATCGATGTCGAAATGGCTGGCGCGCAGACGCCGGACGGTCGTCCCGGCGTACGGGTCATGCTCTTTTCGATGAGCACGGATGAATTGCAGAAGCAGTTGCAGACGCGGGTCGGCCAATGCGTGCTGACCTCGCCGGGTAGTGCCTGCTTCGCTGCGATGGAAGGCACTGAGGATCTGAAGCTTGGCTCGGCGCTGCGCTATTTCGGCGACGGATTCCAGATTTCCAAGCGGCTCGGCGGGCGTCATTTCTGGCGTGTGCCGGTGATGGACGGCGAGTTCCTGTGCGAGGCGACGACCCGCATGACGCGCGCCGCCGTCGGCGGCGGTAACCTGCTCCTGCTGGCGGAAACGGGCGAAAAAGCACTCGCCGCCGCTGAGGCGGCCGTTGCGGCCATCGAAGCGGTCCCGGGCGCGATCATGCCGTTTCCCGGCGGCATCGTGCGGTCGGGTTCGAAGGTCGGCGGCAAGTACAAGGGCATGATGGCCTCGACCAACGACGCCTATGCGCCGACGCTGCGGCATCTGCCGCAATCGAAGCTTGGTCCCGACATCAACGCCGTTCTGGAAATCGTCATCGACGGCGAGACGTCCGATGCGGTTGCCGCCGCGATGAAGGCGGGCGTCGCCGCCGTCGCGAGGCTCGGGCCGGCAAGGGGCGCAAAGCGCATCACCGCCGGGAACTATGGCGGCAAGCTCGGCAAGTTCCACTATCATCTGAAGGACCTGCTGCCGTGAGCGCGCTGACCTTCAAGCTCAAACAGGAGCCGCCCGAGCGGCTCGAACTTTCCCCGCTGACGCCGCACGGGCTTGCGGGCATGGGTAAGGCCGAAATCGAAAAGATCGGGATCGGCACGACGCGGTTCGGCTCCCGTGTCGGCGACATATTTCGGGTCGGCAAGGGAAATGCCGCCAATATCGTCTTCGAGGGCGGCAGCGCACGATTCGACGGCGTGGCGTCGGGCTTGTCGGACGGCGCGATCCGTGTCGTCGGGCGGGTGGGTTCGCAGGCCGGGCGACTGATGCAGGGTGGTACGCTGCTGGTCGAGGGCGATGCGGGGCCGTTCGCGGCCTCGTGCATGGCTGGGGGTCGCGTGGAAATTCTGGGCGATGCGGGCGACAGGCTCGGCGCGCCGCTGGCCGGGGAGATGGCCGGCATGAAGGGCGGCGTCGTGATCGTGCGCGGCAGGGCCGGCGAACGCGCGGGCGACCGCATGCGGCGCGGCCTGATTGCCATCGGCAAGGATTGCGGCGACTACGCCGCCTCGCGGATGATTGCGGGCACGCTTGTGGTGCTCGGCAAGGCGGGCGCGATGCCGGGCTATCTCATGCGGCGCGGCACCATCGTGCTTGGCCGGATGCCCGCCGCCATGTCCGCGGGCTTCGTCGAAACGGGCGGCGGCGAACTCGCCTTCACCGCGCTGCTCGACCGCCACCTCGCCGCCGAGGGGATTGGCGTGATGCTGCTGCGGCGCGCGCCGCGCCGCTTCGGCGGCGACAACGCCGTGCTCGGACTCGGCGAAATCCTCCTGCGCCGCTGAACAGACGCCCTTGCGAGACATGCCGTTAACGATGGCGTGTAAAATTCCATTGTTCTAATTGATTAGTTTCTTTGAAAGTATTTCATAGTGTACTAATATGAGTTGAAGGGACTCACAAGGTCCCGTCGTGGGGCAATTTTGGAGATTTTTCGTGCGTAAAATCAAGTATTTGGCACTATCAGTGCTGATGGCTGCAACACCCGTCTCACAGGCGAGCGCCGCCACCGTGACCACCAACCTGAATGTCAAGATAACGATCACCAACGGCTGTTCGGTCGAAACGCCGTCCGATCTCGACTTCGGAAGTGAAGACCTTCTGGACGCAAATATCGACGAGCAGACCACGCTCAGCGTGACCTGCACGAACCAGGCGGCGTACAAGGTCGGCCTGAGCGCCGGCACCGGTTCGGGCGCGACCGAAAGCGTGCGCAAGATGACGGGCGGTTCGGAAACGGTCAGCTACGGGCTCTATCGCGACGCCGCCCGGACGCTCGTCTGGGGCGATATCGCCGGCACGAATTTCTATTCCGGCACCGGCAACGGCGACGCCCAGTCGCTCTCGATCTATGGCCGTGTGCCGCCGCAGGTCACGCCGAGCGCGCGGGACTATACGGACACCGTCACGGTTACGGTGTCGTTCTAGGCCATGGCAATGTCGCGGATCGTGGCGGCGCTCGGCGCGCTGGCGATACTCGGCGCAGGCATCATATCCGCCTGCGCCGCATCGATCAGCGTTTCACCGACGACGATAAGCCTCATTGCACCGGCCGCCGCTTCCCAGGTCGTTCTCAGGAACGGTGCCAAGGAGCCGGTCTATGTGCAGATTCGCGTGTTCAAATGGTCCCAGGTCGACGGCGTGGAGAAACTCGAACGGACCAAGGCGGTTGTCGCCAGTCCTCCGACGGTCAAGCTGTCTCCGGACGACGAATATGTCGTGCGGGTGGTGAGGCTCTCCAAGACTCCCGTTCGAGGTGAGGAAAGCTATCGATTGTTTGTCGATGAGCTGCCCCAGAAGCTGGAAACGAGGCCGAACAAGATCAATCTCGTCGTGCGGCAATCGATTCCGATATTCTTCACCGAAGACCATGCCGCCGAGCCAAAGGTGGCGTGGAGCCTGTCAAGAGCAGAGGGGCGGACGGTCCTGACTGGACGAAACTCCGGGTCGATGCGCCTGAAGATCACCGACCTCGTGCTGTCCAGCGGAGGCAAGCCGATCCTGAAAACCAATGGACTGGTTGGCTATGTGCTCGGGGGTTCGGCGATGTCGTTTCCGCTGCCGGGGAAAGTCCCGACCGGAACGCTGGACCTCAGCGCAGACAGCAATATGGGGAAAATAAAGTCCTCGGCTTCGCTGAGGGGGAAGTAGGAAGCCGGACAACCGGCATTCGCAAGTGACGGCAGCATCGCCGCCCTGCCGACCGGCCCTGCCATGACACCAGTTCCAATCGTTCGCGTGACCGGAGTTGAAAACCTGCTTCCAGACGGGGACATTCTCCATGCGGAGCGATCAAATCGGCCTTTGGCAGCCGCCGGTGCAACCGCACCGGGAAGGCGGTGGCCGCAGGTGCTGCATTCGCTGTTTGCCGGACTGGCGCTGCTTGCGACGGCTTTGCTGGGATTGCTTGCCGATGTTCATGCGGCAGCGGGACAGGAGCCGTCCGGCGAGCAGGCCACGCCGCCTGCAGCATCGACCGGCGAAGTGAACGAAACCGGCGTGCGCGACCTTTATCTGGAGGTGTTCATCAATGGCAAATCCACGAACCTGATCGGCCATTTCGTCGAGCTGCCAGACGGTGAGCTGGTGGTGGAGCCGGACGAACTGACGGAGGTCGGGATCAAGCCGATGGACACGGCGATCAATGAGGACGGGTTCGTGGTCCTTAGCCGGCTGTCCGCGCTGACTTACCGCATGGATGAGACTAGCCAGAGGCTCGACTTCGAGACCGGCGCCGATGGGCGGGCCACGCATGTCCTCGACCTGAAGGATGACGAGCCAGATAAAAGGCCCGGCGCTGCGTCCAGCTTCGGCTCGGTCGTGAACTATTCGCTTTTCGCCGCCACGAACAATTTGCAGGAGGCGGATGAGACAGGGATTCTTTCCGGCGTGTCGGGGAATTTCGATGCGCGTGTTTTCTCACCCTACGGCGTGCTCGAGAACAGCTTTGTCGCCTCCTATACCGATGGCCCGATGCGCGGCCTCACGCGAGGCGCGACGACATGGAGCTACGCGGACACCAAGCGGGCGGTTTCCTACCGTGCGGGCGACATTGTCTCTGGCGGCCTGTCATGGACGCGTCCGGTCTATCTGGGAGGGGTGCAGGTCGAGAGGAATTTCGGCCTGAGGCCGGACCTCGTCACCTTGCCGATGCCGAGTTTCAAGGGCAGCGCGGCTGTTCCATCCACCATCCAGGTTTTTACGCAGAACGCGATGACCTATTCGGGCTCGCTGGACGAAGGGCCTTTTGAAATCAACAACATGCCGGTCTATGCGGGGGCTGGCGAAGCGCGTGTGATCCTGACGGACAGCCTTGGCCGCGAGACCGAAGCGAGCCTTCCCTTTTTCATTTCGAGCGAGATGCTGGCAAAGGGTTTGTGGGATTTTTCGGCGGAGGTCGGCTTTCCCAAGCGCGATACGGGCCTCGAATCGTTCAACTATGACGGCGACATATACGGCGTGGCCAGCGCCCGATACGGCCTGTCGAACCGCCTCACTCTGGAAGGCCACACGGAAATCGGCCAGAACCTGCTCAACGGCGGTCTGGGCGCGACGTTTCCGCTGTTCCAGTTCGGCTCGATGTCGCTTGCGGGCGCAGGCAGCTACAGCGACGGAGAGGTCGGCACATTGGCGAGCGCAAGCATCGAACTGGCCTACAGGGATTGGAACGTGATGGGCAGGGTGCAGCGCACCTTCGGGTCCTACAAGGACATCGCCTCCCTTACGGCAACCTCGCAGTCGGAGACCTATGGCACCGAGCAGGTGTTCGACAGCCCCGACACGCCGCGAACGGTGATTCAGGCCGCGCTCGGCATTCCGAGCCCGATCGATTTTTCCAGCCTGAGCCTCGCATACACCCAGATCGAGACGGACGATGGAGAGGACAGCCGCATCGTCAGCCTCTCGTCGACCCATCAATTGATGGGCAAATATTCGCTCTATGCATCCGCCTTTGTCGATCTCGACCAGGATGACCAGTTTGGCGTCTATGCGGGTGTGTCCTTCCCCTTGGGCCAGGACATGAATTCGGAGTTCTACATGGAAAGCGGTTCGGACAACACCGACGTCGGCGCCGAGGTTTCGAAGTCCGAAAAGAATGAGATCGGCAGCTATGGTTGGCGCATCAGGGCAGTTCAGGGCGAGAGTGAGGTGCGCGAAGCGACGGGAAGCTATCGTACGCGCTGGGGGCGGGCCGAGGCCGGTATCGATCAGGGCGATGGCCAGATGCGCGCCACCGCCGAGTTTGACGGCGCGGTCGCCATGGTCGGTTCGGACGTCTTTGCGAGCGGTCGCATAGACGATGCGTTCGCAGCCATCGATGTCGGCGCGCCGGGCGTCGAAGTGTTTCATCAGAATCGCCTTGTCGGCAAGTCCGACTATCGCGGCAAAATGCTGGTCCCGGACATGGTGTCGAATGAAAAGAACACCATCGCCATCAATCCCGACGGGCTGCCGATCGATGCCCAAATCTCCGCCACAAAGACCATTGTCGTGCCTGCCTGGAAGAGCGGCGTGCATGTCGATTTCGGTGTGGCCGAGAATGTCGGCGCGGCCATCGTGACGCTGGTGGACGAAGAGGGCAGTCCTTTGGAAGTGGGGCTGGGTGGCCAGCTTGAGGGCGGCGACGACTTCATCATCGGCTATGACGGGCAGGCCTATCTGTCCGGCCTGCACGAGACGAACAGGGTCACGGTGCGTACGGGCTATGAGCAGAGCTGCACCGCGACGTTCGGGTTTACGCCGTCGAAAGACGAACAATCCGCGATTGAGAACGTCGTTTGCAGGTAGGTGCGAAATGAAACTCCCCGGCGTCAACACCTGTCCACTCGTCGCGCGGCTGGTCGCTGCGCTGTTTGCGATCGGTCTGTCGACTGCGTGCGCATCAGCGCAAAGCTGCAACTTCACCTTTCAGGATGTGAATTTCGGTGACGTGACGGATGCGGCGACCGACATCACCTCTTCATTCACGGGAGATTGCACGGGAACGTCGGGGCGAACGATCGTGATATGCCCGAGTATCGGCAGCGGTTCAGGAGGTGTTACGACCGGCAATCCCCGCTTGCTCAAGTCGACCTCGGGGTCGGATACGGTAGACTACCAGCTTTATTCCGATGCGAGCCGGTCGATCATCTGGGGGTCGGCGCTCTGGGGCAACCCGCAACGGCCTCCGATGATATTGGCGACCTTGAACGGCGGCGGATATGCATCGATTTCGCGCACGATCTTTTCACGCTATTTTGCCGGCCAGGCGACGGTGGTTCCTGCAACATACAATTCGAATTTCACGGGGGCCGATGGTCGGATCAACTACAAATATTACAACAATGAGCTCGATTGCAGCGATGTTTCGGGATGGAAGACGGATTCGGATTCATTCAACATCAAGGCGCAGCGTGACCGATACTGCGAAGTTTCCTCGACGGACGTCAATTTCGGGTCGGTGAGCAGCCTCAGCAGCACAATCAACGGGCAGGGCTCTCTGTCGATCAAATGCACGCCGACCACGACATACAGGATAAGGCTTCTGAACGGGCAGAACTACTCGGGCGGCAAGCGGAGAATGCGCCTCAATTCGCAATATGTTCAGTACGAGCTTTACAGTGATGTCCAACGCACATCGCGATGGGGCAACAATGACAGCCAGGACGTGAGCGCGACCGGCACGGGTTTCAATCAGAGCTTTCCGGTCTACGGTCAGGTGCCCGCGCAGACCACGCCGAACTTCGGGACCTATACCGACATCGTCGTCGTCAACGTCATTTATTGAGCCTCGGCCTTGTCGCTGCCGAACAATTGGGCAAGCCATGCGCTCGAAGGATGCTGTGCGCAGAAGGCGAGGATCGCAATGCTGATCGGCACGCCGATGAACGCGCCGAATATGCCCCACACATAGGCCCAGAAGAATACCGAAAACAGCACGATCAGCGGAGACATGGACAGCGCCGAACCCGAAACGCGCGGTTCGACATAGCTGCCGATCACCGACTGGATGAGGTTGAGGCAGATGAACACCCCGGCGACTGACTCCCAATTGTCGAATTGGGTCATGGCGAAGAGCGTCGGTAAAAGCGTCGCGATAAGCGGCCCGAGAAAGGGAATATAGTTCAGCACGAATGCGATGAAGCCCCATTCCTCCGCCAGCGACAGGCCGATCGCACGGGCGAACAACCAGACGAGCAATCCTGTGAGCAGGCTCATGGCGGTGCGCACCAGCATGTAACGAAGGATCTTTTCGGAGGTAAGCCGGCTTCCGGCAAGCAGCACGCCGGCGACCGTCCGGTTTTTCAGGCCCTTGGCGCGCCGCGCGAAAGGCTCGACCTCCATGAGACCCAGCAGGACGTAGACCAGCGTCACGAACCAGAACGTGATGGTCGTGTTCAAGCGTCCGCTGAGGCTCTGTACTGTGCGCAGCATCCATGTCGCGCTGAAATTGTCCGACCACAGGACGGCTACTGCAATGCCGTGCGCCTCCAGCCATAGGCGGATCTGGTCGTAGATCTGCTGGAAGCGCGCCGCGTCGGAGATCAGCCAGCGACCGACCCGTCCGAACGCCCAGGCGACGAGCGAGGCAAAGCCGAGAACGACAAGAACGACGCCAAGAAAGGTAAGCGCCAGAGCGAGCGCCCTTGGCATTGCCTCCTGCATGCGGCGTTGCACGGGCCATGCCAGTGCGATGATGAAAAGCGCGAAGGCGAGCGGCGCGAAAACCGAGCCTGCAATGCGCATAACCGCGACAAACAGGATCGTCGCGATCAGCACCAGCGCCAGTTGGGCGGATTTCATTCCCGCTGCCTGAATCTGCCCCGGATTTTCCCGCATTCAGAGCGTGTTCTTGTGTACGACGCCATCCTTCATGATGACGGCGAAGTTCTTTCCGGGGTCTTCGATGAGCCGGATGTCGTCCAGCGGATTGCCGTCAACGACCAGAAGGTCGGCGAAGGCGTCCTTCTCGATGACGCCCAGCTTGCCGGGGTAGGGATTGCGCAGGTTCGAGAGCGCAAGCAGTTCCCCGTTGACCGATGTCGCCATGCGAAGGGCCTCTGCATTGCTGTACCAGTTGGACAGATGCGTCAGCATGAAGTTCTGGCGCGGGGTCAGGGCAGGCGAGAACAGGACGTCCGACCCCCATGCGGTCTTGATGCCGTATTTCTTGACGAAGCCGTAAACGCGCGGCGTGGCTGCGAAAAGCTGCCGGGCGCGCTCGGCGCTGGGGCCGCTTTGCGCGGCAACATCGTCGTTGCTGAGAAATGGCTGCATGCTCAGCCAGACGTCTTTTTCCGCGATCATGCGCGCGGTTTCCTCGTCCATCAGATGGGCGTGTTCGATGCAGGTGGCTCCAGCCTTCAATGCGCGCTGCACGGTGTTCGGAGCGTAGGCATGAACCGTCACATAGGTATTCCAGTCGCGCGCCACCTCGACGCCTGCGCGGATCTCGTCTTCGCTAAAGGTGGAAATGTCGAGCGGGCTGCGCGGGGACGAAACGCCGCCGCCACCGACCAGCTTGACCTGCGACGCGCCCTGCAGCAATTGCTCGCGAATCCTCATTTTGAGGTCGCCTTCGCTGTCGGCGATGGCCGAACTGCCCATCCTTTCGCTCAGGCTCAACTGTCCGGCGTCGCGGGGGATGTCATATGGCATCCGCAGATCGCCATGCCCGCCGGATGTGGTGATCATCGCGCCTGACGGATAGATGCGCGGCCCCGGGATGATGCCGGTATCGATTGCCTGCTTGAAGGAGAATACCGGGCTGCCGAGGTCGCGTACGGTCGTGAAACCGCGCATCAGCGTGCGCTCGGCCTCGGCGGTGGAGGTCGTGAAAACCAGGCCAAGATCGCCTGTCATCAGAATGTTCAGCGGTACGGCGGCATAGAGCGTATGCCAATGCGCATCGATAAGGCCGGGCATCAGAACGCGGTCGCCGCAATCGATGACACGCGCGTCGGCGGGCGGTTGCGCATTCGTCGTGTCGATCGCGGCGATTCGGCTTCCTTCGATCAGCACCTGCGCGCCCGTTTGCAGCGTGTTGGAAAGGCCATCGAATATGCGCGCATTGGTGAGCGCGATTTTCGACGGCGGTTCCGCCGCCTGCGCGTAGCTGCGCCGCGAGCCTGCCCCGACAGCCGCCGACGCGGCGAGCCCGGCCAGAAAGCTTCTTCGCGAGAATGCGTCGAGGCGTCTTGAAGCTGCCTGCAATTCGGGACTGTGGCATGCACAGCCAAGCCCATGGACGAGATGCTGGTACTTTCCGCCAATTCTCAGCATGGTCGACTCCCTCTCGCATGCATGCCGGATGGTAGCATCGCACACCCCATCCATCCACCGCGAAGGTGCATTGTTCTCCTACGATGCCGAACCGGATTTATTCGCTTCGATCGCTTTCATCGTTTCCGGCACGTCCGAAATCGGAACCGGCTTCGAATACAGAAATCCTTGCGCAAGCTTGCAGCCGAGCTTCAAGAGGAGCGCCGCACTTTCCCGTGTCTCGACGCCTTCCGCCGAGACCTTGATGCCAAGCGCCTTGCCAAGGTCGATGATGGATTTGACCAACTGGGCGTCATCCAGCGATGTGGGCGAGCCGATAACGAACTCCTTGTCGATCTTGATCTTCGTTATCCAGCCGTTCTTGATCGAGGAGAATGTCGAGAAGCCTGTTCCGAAATCGTCGAGCGCGATTGAGACCCCTGCATCCGCAAGGTTTTTCAGCTTGTCGTTCACCCGAGCATAGTCAAGCGAGGATTCCTCGGTGATCTCGATTTCAAACTGCTTTGCGGAAAGCCCCCGGCGCTGCAACTCCTCCAATATCGCCTTCTGCGTATCCGTCGCCTCCAGTTCCAGCGGCGAAAGGTTCATCGCGACCCAGACCTTTGGATAGCCGGTTCTGTCCAGGCGTTCGAGAAGATCGCAACAATTGGCGAAGACCATCTCCGTGATCGAGGGTAGCGAGCCCGTCTCGCGCGCGGCGGCGATGATCTCTGGCGGCGGAATGGGTCCGTGGGTCGGATGAACCCAACGCAGCAGGGCTTCGAAGCCGGCTACGGTGCTGTTCTCCATGTTGACGACGGGCTGGAACCAGGCCGTGAGATGTTTCGAGGCGATTGCGCTCGGGATTTCCCGCTGGATGTCCTGGCGGCGCTCAAGCTCGCCACGCAGCTTCTCGTCGAATATGTAAAAGGCATTCGTGCCGCGCGCCTTTGCAGCATAAAGCGCGACATCCGCATGCAGCAGCATCGATCTCAGGTCGAGGTCCCCTGTCTTGTAAACACCGATGCAGGCCCCGATGCGGGAGGCCGGGGCCTGGGGAAAGGGGTTCGTCAGCGACCCGATCAGGTTCTGAAGCTCGCTATCGCCGATATCTGTGCCTTCACCGATCTTGTGAACCACTGCAAATTCGTCGCCGCCAACGCGTGCGATGATGGCGTTGGACGGCGCCCAGCGCGATATCCTGCGGGCGACATCGACCAGAATCTGGTCTCCGATCCAATGTCCATAGATGTCATTGATCGCTTTGAAACCATCGAGATCGATCGCCAGTACCGCAACGGTTGCTCCATCGTTGCGAATAGTCGTGAGTGCGTGTTCGAAACCTCGTCGGTTCAGGAGGCCGGTCAGCGGGTCCTCGCGGGAGCTTCGTTCCATGTCCTGCGCGAAAAGCTCCGCTTTTCGCCTCAGGCGACTCAGTTCCAGAAAGCGCTCCTCCGTCGTGTTCGCGCTGCGAAAGAGCCCAAGGAAGAAGAGACAGACCGCGAAAGCGAGTGCGCAACTTTCAAACGTTCCGCGCCAGACGAGCGCACTCGCGGAAATGACAAGGGGCGGGGCGATGAAGTTGACCGACAGGGAGGCGCATGACCCCCCATAGGTCACCGCGCCCGCACAGATGCCGGCGAGAATGATGATGTGGAAGGTTGAGCCGGGCTGCGTGAAACCATTGGTGAGCACGGCGAGATAGGACCAGCAGAAACCGGAAATCAGCGCCAGCACTTTCAGTTGGTCAAGCTGGCGATGCGGCCTTGTTCCGATAGGTCCCGACGCGAGCGCGAGGCGCGCGCCGTTCACGAGATTGACGCAGGTGAACCAGAGCAGCGAATTCCAGCCGTGGCCCGTTCTGTGCTCCATGGACAGAATGAGGAGCGACAGGGCGGCACTGATCGGCATGGATATCCAAAGCCCGGATCGGGCTTCGGCCAGTTGATCCTCGACGATCTGCGTTTCGAGGATTTCCGACTGGGGCGTGGCGTTCTCCAGAGAGATGGGACGGCTTTTTGCCAGAACCTGTGCTGGACCGTTGTCCGGCCCGGTCACGGCTTTTCAAAGCCTTCTTCAACTCCCGGGGTGAACGTAGCCCTTCCAATAACTGCTTGCAGGGTCATTGCTTTTTGCCAGTCTCAACAAAAATGGCCCATGCATGAATGGGCTGCACTCCGCGTCACGACCGTGCAAAGTGATCGACCCCGGTTTCGTTTCGGTAAACGCATATGCAGTATTATGCGCATGGTGAAGCGCACCTTACATTCAGTGCGCCTTCCAAACCATGCTGTTGCCGAACGCCGCGAGGCTGCGTTTCAGAATTGTGGCTTCCCGGATAATTGAGGACCTGTTCGGACCGACGAGTTCTATTATTTCCCGTATTTCCTTCTCGCTGAGCCCGGTGCTCTCGGCGAGGTCCGTTACCTGATCCCGGTCTATCGATGTGGACATGGCGTGCCCTCCTCGATCTCTGACATCGGAGTGTAATTCGCGAGCCAAGAAATCGTTGCATCCCTTCTCGGGCAGGATGCACGGTTGCTCCGTCCCCGCCATTTGTCGGCGGCACGTACGCCATCTCCGCCGACATACCGGACTCGTGGATCGTCCTAGAAGCTGCGCTCGATGCGCAGCATTCCGCCAAGGCCGTCGCCGCCCGGTTCATTGTGGCCAGCGCCGTCCGCAAGGTCGAGATCGGAATAGGTGACTTCAGGAATGATGTGCAGGTCCTTGACCAGCTCATAGTCGACATCCGCGACGAGCGCCCATTGTGCGTCGCCGATATAGTCGCCGCCGTCGGTATAGGAGCCCTGGAAGTTGAAGCTTGCCTTGTCGGTGAACTGGTAAGTGCCGCCGACCCAGGCTGCCCAGTCGCCCGCCCAGGTCTTGTAGTTGTTGAAATTGCCATAGTCGCCAAGGCTGTCGTCCGTGGAACCCCACGCGGCCATGGCAAAGACCGAGAACTGCTCGTTTATGGTGATATCGAGACGGCCCTTTATGGCGACTTCTTCGATGACGCTGTCATAGCCGCCGGTCAGGCTCACTCCGCCCCAGTCGCCCGTATATTTCGCGGCGGCGACCACATGCGGCATGTAGCTGTCGATTTCATAGTCGGAGCCGGCCTCGCCGGTTTCGAGCGAAAGGATCGCGCTGAACCCGTTCCCCGCATCGTAGGTGTAGCTGACGAGGTTGGTTTCGAACGGCCCATAGGGGATGATGTCGTCGGCGATTATGCTGCCGGCATAATCGGAGAAGGTTCCGAAAGCGGATTCATCCTTGCCGACCCGGAAGCCGCCGAGCTGGATCCACATGAAGTAGGCCTCGACGCTCGTTCCTTCACCGTTCACATAGTTGAACTTGGTCTCGGTATAGGTCGAAAGCGTGCCGAGTTCCGTTTCGGTTCCGGTCCATGTCTGGAAGGAAAACCGGCCTTCCTTGTAGTAGGTGTCGTTCGTGCCGCCGTCGGTATGATCGATGGTCTGACGGCCTCCATAGGGGCCGTCGCCCACGCCGATATCGTAGCGGACATAGCCGCCGATGCGCAGGCAGGTTTCCGTTCCGGGAATGTAGAAATAGCCGGTGCCGTATGTGTCGCAAACGCGCACATATTCCATCGGTTCAGGTTCGGCCACGACTTCAACCGCGTCGGCGGCAAACGCCGCCGGCATGGCTGCAAAGGCTGCGGCAGATCCCAAAAGCACGGCCCGAATATTCATGTCCCACCTCAAGCTCACATAAGCGTGATCAAAGCTATGCGCCTTAAACTGGACTTCGACAATAAGGTTTTATCCCGGTCGAATTGAATGGTCCGCGCCGTTGCCGAATCACAACAGGCGCGTCCCTTCAGGCGTGGGCGGGCACTGCCGAGTGGCCGTCTTCCACCGGCTTGTGCTCATGCTTGTGCGCGAGGAAGGTGTAGAACATCGGCACCACGAACAGCGTGAACATCGTGCCGATCAGGATGCCGGTGAAAATCACCAGACCCATCGAATAGCGCGAAGCCGCGCCCGCGCCTGCCGCCGTTATCAGCGGCACGACACCCAGCGCCATGGCGGCTGTGGTCATCAGGATCGGGCGGAGGCGGACGCGGCCCGAAGCGATGATCGCTTCGCGGATCGACAGGCCGTGCTCCTCCTGCTGCTGGTTGGCAAACTCCACCAGAAGAATGCCGTGTTTCGTTATGAGGCCGATCAGCGTGATCAGGCCGACCTGTGTGTAGATGTTCAAGGTGCCGAGACCGATGTTGAGCGGCAGCACCGCACCGAAGATCGACAGCGGCACCGCCATCATGATGATGAGCGGATCGCGGAAGCTCTCGAACTGCGCCGCAAGCACCAGGTAGATCACGATCACGGCCATGATGAAGGCGATCAGGATCGTGTTGCCCTGCTCTTTCTCCAGTCGCGACTGGCCGGAATAGTCTATGAAGAACCCTTCCGGCATCGTCTCCTGCGCGATCCGTTCCAGTTCCGCAAGGCCGTCGCCGGTCGTCACGCCCGGCAGCGGCAAAGCCGAGATTGTGGCCGAGTTCAACTGGTTGAACTGCTCGATGGCGGCAGGTGAAGCGTTGGTCGTTATGTGGACGACAGCGGACAGCGGCACCATCTCGCCGGTTTCACTGCGCACGAACAGGTCGCCAAGCTTGCTCGGATTGTTCCGGTATTCCTGCGGCATCTGCATGATGACGTCGTAGCTGTCGGAATCGCGGTCGAACTTCGAGATTTCCCCATCACCGACCAGAAGGCTCATCGTCCGGCCAATGTCCGCAATGGGAATGTTCAGCGCCGCCGCGCGATCGCGGTCGATCGTTACCGTGACCTGCGGCGTGTCGTAGGACATCGAGTTCTGGACCACGATAAAGCGTCCGGTCGCCTGCGCCTTCTGCTTGATCTCGTCGGCGACCTCGAAAACGCGCGAGGCATCGCCTGTGGTGCGCACCACCATGGTGATCGGCAGGCCGCCGCCGGAGCCGGGCAGGGTGGGCGGCGCAAAGACGAATGCCTCGACGCCTGCGACCTTGGAGATACGGCCCTGTATGTCGGCCTGCAACTCCTTCGATGAGCGTTCGCGGTCGGCCCAGTCCTTGAAGGCGAAGCCGACAAAGGCCTGGTTTGTCGCGCCGCTGGCGAACGCTACGACGGAGAAGATCGCGCGGGTTTCGGGAATGTCCTGCACCAGCTCGGTCATCTGCTTCACATAGGTTTCGGTATAGTCCGAGGTCGCGTAGTTCGGCGCGGTCACCAGCGTCAGCAGGAACCCCTGATCCTCTTCCGGCGCCAGTTCGGTCGAGGTCTTCATGAACATGAAGCCGGTGACGCCGATCAGCGCCAGAACCATCAGCAGCATGACCGGGCGCATGTTCAACGAGCCTGTGACCATGCGTTCATAAACGCGCTCGACCCGCTCGAAGCTGTTGTCCACGAATCGCTGGAAACGTCCCGGCTGGCCCTCCTTCAGGATGCGTGCGGCCATCATCGGCGTCACCGTCAGCGCGATGATGCCGGACAGGACGACCGCGCCTGCGAGCGTGAACGCGAACTCGCGGAACAGTGCGCCGGTCAGGCCGCCGATGAAGGCGAGCGGCGCGAAAACGGCGGCAAGGGTGATGGTCATGGCAACGACGGGCGCTGCGATCTCGCGCATGCCGCTGAACGCCGCCTGCAGCGGCGTCATGTGGTCCTGTTCCATATGGCGATGGATGTTTTCGACCACGACGATTGCGTCGTCCACGACAAGGCCGATGGCGAGCACCATTGCCAGAAGCGACAGCAGGTTGATCGAATAGCCCATGAAGTAGAGCACGAAACAGACACCGACCAGCGACAGCGGGATGGTGATGATCGGCATCAGGACCGAACGGAAGGAACCCAGGAACAGCAGGATCACGACGACGACGATGGCGACGGCCTCGCCGATGGTCTTGAACACCTCCTCGATGGAGGCGCTGATCTGCTCGGTCGAGTCGTAGACGACTTCCATCGACATGCCCTGCGGCAATGTCCGCTGGATGGCCCCGACTTCCTTCGTGACTTCTTCCGCGACGCTCAGCGGATTGGCCGCCGGCGTCGGGAAGATGCCGAGGAAGATGCCGGGCTTGCCGTTGAAACTGACGCGCGCGTCCGTATTCTCGGCTGCCAGTTCCACCTTCGCGACGTCACCCAGCCTGACGACGTTGCCGTCTGTCGTGCGCAGGGGCAGCGCGGCAAAGCCTTCCGGCGTCTGCAGCGTCGATTTCACCGTAATGGTGTGCACCACATATTCGTTCTGGGTGCTGCCGGGCGCCGAGAGGAAGTTGGCATTGGCGATGGCGGCGAGCACTTCCGTCGCGGTCAGGCCGCGCGCCGCGAGCGCGACCGGATTGACCCGCACGCGCATCGAATAGTCGGCCGCGCCGAGTATCTGGGCGTCGGCGACGCCTTCGACCGTGGACATGCGGGGCCGGATAACGCGCTCGATATATTCGGTTACCTGCTCCGGCGTCATATTGGGGTTCTGGAGCGTGATGTACATGAGCGCGAACTGGTCGCCCGTGCCCTTCACGATCACCGGGTCCTGCGCATCCTCGGGCAACTGGCCGCGAACGCCCTGCACCTTCGAGAGCACTTCAGTGACCGCGACATCCGGGTTGGAGCCGAGCTTCATCTGCACGGTCACGACGCTCACCGAGGATCGGCTGGAAGAGGTCACGTAGTCCACATTCTCGGTGGACGACACGGCGCGCGCGATGGGCGCGGTGATGAAACCCTGCACCAAATCCGCGCTTGCGCCCGGATAGCTGGTTGTGATCGTCACCACCGTTTCGTCCACCTTGGGATACTGGCGGATCGGAAGCTGGACGATCGCCTGCAAACCCAGCAGCATGATCATCAGCGCCAGCACGGTGGTGAACACCGGGCGGCGAATGAAGAAATCTGAAAAGTTCATTGCGGCTGGCCCCTGGTGCCGAGGGTGATTGTGTTGTCGATCTTAACGGGCGAGCCGTTGGACAGGCGGTTCTGGCCTGCCGTGACGACCATGTCTCCGACTTTAAGGCCGGACACGACCTCGATAGACCCTTCTGAACGGCGGCCCGTCCTGACGAATACCTGTGCCGCGACGAGCTTCGGCTCCTGCGGCTTGGCGTCCCCGGACTGCGGCGTTTCCGGCTTGGCGACTTCGGCCGCGGTCGCCGCGCCCTGTGCCGGCGCGGGTGCGTCTTCCTTCTGCGCGTCGGCCGGGCGCACGACATAGGCATAGTCGCCATAGAGACTGGTCACGACGACCGTCTGACCGACGGCGATCACGTTTGGAACCTCGTCGAGTTGCACGCGCACCTGCACGAACTGGCCGGGGGTGAGCCTGCCCTGCGGGTTCGACACCTGTGCCCGCACGGAAACGAGCCGGTTGGCCGGGTCTACGCGCGGGTCGATGCCGGTGATCGTTCCGGTGAACGACAATTCGCCTTCGCGTGGCCCGAGCCGGAGCGCCTGGCCAATCTTGAGTTCGGACAGGTGCTGTTCGGGAAGGGTGAAATCGACGCGCATGGTTTCGAGGTCCTGGAGCGTGACCACGGTCGTTCCCGGCTCGAGATACTGGCCGTCATCGATGCGCGGGATGCCGACTGTGCCCGAAAACGGTGCGCGAAGCTGCTTCTGGTCGAGCACGGCCTGCATCCTGTTGACCTGAGCCTCCGAACTCACCGATGCGGCGCGGGCTTCGTCCAGCGTCGATTGCGAACCTACGCCCCGGCGTTGCAGTTCAAGCGCGCGATCCAGAGCCAGCCTGTTGTTGGCGGCGGTCGCTTTGCCGGCTTCGAGATCGGCGCGTTCCACCGCATCATCGAGCTGGACGAGAACCTGTCCGGCCTCCACCTTGTCGTTGGCCTTGAACAGGATGTCCTTGACGATGCCCATCGTTTCGACCGACAGGTTCACGCCCTGGTTGGCTGCGACCGTTCCGAGTGCCTCCAGCTCGGGCGTCCAGCTTGTTTCCTTCACCTCCTCGGTGGAAACGGTGATTTCAGGGCGCGGCATATTCGCGAAATAGGCCGCGATGCCTTTGTCGCGCATGAAATTGAAACCCACCACGCCGACAACGATAACGGCGACAAGCAGGAGCAGCAGGGCTGCAATAAGGAAACGCTTCACGATGACCTCACCGAGGTTTGTATTCTATGGATAGGTGTTGGGCAGGACCGAAAGGTCGGTGATATAAACCCATAGTCTGTAAAAGGCAATCATTACTGTACCGTCTGGACGGTACTGCTGACATGATGTAAATTGGCATCATGTTGCCAATGATCTGCCAGCGGAAAATCCCGGCCCGCGACAAGATTCTCGCCGCTGCGGTCGAAATATCGCACGAAAACGGTGCCGCGAACCTTTCGCTCGACGCGGTTGCGGCGCGCGCCGGAGTGTCCAAGGGCGGGCTGCTCTACCATTTCCCGACAAAGGCCGCGCTCATGCGGGCGATGGTCGAGACATTCGTTGCGCGCGTCGAGGCCGACCTTGATGAAACCGTGAAGAACGGCGGCAATCTCCTGTCCGCCTTCGTGCGAATCACCAGTGAGGAATGTGCAAAGCCCGTGCCGGGAGCCGCCGGGGTGCTGGCCGCGATTGCCGAGGACCCGGACTTTCTCAAGCCGGTCAAGGTTTTTCAGCGGCGTTTGCTGGATCGCCTGCAATCGATTTCGGCCGATGCAGATGAGGTGCTGGTCATCTATCTCGCACTGGAGGGCCTGCGAAGCCTGCGCCTGTTCGATCTCGACGTGCTGACCGAAGAAGAGCAGCAGCGTGCGCTCGATGCGATCACGAACCGGGCCGACAATTGCGTCCCCGGATGAATGCCTGCCGTGCGGGCGAAATGCCGCTGGTGATGGACCCCGTCTTGCTCTTGCACAGAGTGTGAATCTCTGTAACGTTCGGTGAAGCGTGTTGCCCGTCTGACGGAAGCTGCGTTTGCAGGACAGGACATTGATATTTCCGTCTTTGCTGAAATTTAGAGCGTCATTTCGGGCAACCGCCAGAAGTTGGAACAAAGTTGCGAGCCAAAATCACGATCCGCTCGATAGGGTAACGTGGTTTCACAGGAGGCAATTCGATGTTCAAGAGACGCAGCATTCTCATCTCCGCCGCAATAGCCAGCGCCGTCCAGTTCGGGGGCTTGGGAATGGCCTTCGCGGACACCACCATCCTCAACGTGTCCTATGACCCGACGCGTGAGCTCTACAAGGAATTCAACGCGGCCTTCGCAGCAAAATGGAAGGCGGAAACCGGGGAAACCGTGACCATTCAGGCGTCGCATGGCGGTTCGGGCAAGCAGGCCCGCGCGGTCATCGACGGCCTCGACGCCGATGTCGTGACGCTTGCGCTGGAAAGCGATATCGACGCCATCGTCAAGAACACGGGCAAGATTCCCGCCGACTGGCGCAGCCGGCTGCCCAACAATTCCGCCCCTTACACGTCCACCATCGTGTTCCTGGTGCGCAAGGGCAACCCGAAGGGCGTTCACGACTGGGGCGATCTCGTGAAGGAAGGTGTTGAAATCATCACGCCCAATCCCAAGACATCGGGCGGCGCGCGCTGGAACTATCTCGCGGCCTGGGCCTGGGCCTACAAGCAATATGGCGGCGACGAGGAAAAGATCAGGGCCTATATCGCCGAACTGTTCAAGCACGTTCCCGTCCTCGACACGGGAGCGCGGGGCTCGCTCACGACCTTCGCACAGCGGCAACTGGGCGACGTGCTTCTCGCATGGGAGAACGAGGCCGCGCTCGCCGGAGCCGAGTTCGGAGCGGATCAGTTCGACATCGTCGTTCCTCCGTCATCGATCCTGGCCGAGCCTCCGGTCGCGCTGGTCGATGGCAATGTCGACGCGAAGGGGACCCGCAAGGTCGCGCAGGCCTATCTCGAATATCTCTATTCGGAAGAGGGCCAGAAGATCGCCGCCAAGCACTTTTACCGCCCGTCCAATCCTTCGGTCGTCCCGGCGGAGGAACTTCAGAAACTGCCGAAGCTCGATCTCATCTCGATCGACGACCCGATCTTCGGCGGCTGGGCCAAGGCGCAACCCTATCATTTCGGGGATGGCGGCACTTTCGATCAACTCTACAAGCCGACCAACTAGCCTATGAGCATCGCTGCCGGCACATGGCGATTTCGGCAGCCGAGCGTCGTCCCGGGTTTCGGGCCGGCGCTTGGCTTCACGATAGCCTATCTCAGCCTCATCGTCCTTATACCTCTGAGCGGCGTGGCGCTCAGGGCCGCCTCGCTGGGGTGGACCGGTTTCTGGTCGCTTGTCCTCGACGAACGGACATTGCGGGCGCTTGAAATATCGTTTGGAGCGTCGCTGGTCGCGGCCATCGTCAACGTCGTGTTCGGCACGCTGGTGGCATGGGTGCTGGTGCGCTATCGCTTCCCGGGGCGGCGGCTCATCGACGCCGCCGTCGACCTGCCCTTCGCGCTGCCGACGGCGGTTGCGGGCATATCGCTGGCCGCGATCTACGCGCCCAACGGCTGGATCGGCGGCCTGCTTGCCCCGCTCGGCATCAAGGTTGCCTTCACGCCGCTTGGCATCGTCGTGGCGCTCATCTTCGTCGGGCTGCCCTTCGTCGTGCGAACCGTTCAACCGGTGATGGAGGAGATCGACCGGGACGTCGAGGAAGCGGCGGCGACGCTCGGCGCGAATCGTTTCCAGACGGTGTTCCGGGTCATCCTGCCGGGCCTTGCGCCCGCCATCCTGACCGGCTTTGCGCTTTCCTTCGCGCGCGCGGTCGGTGAATACGGGTCCGTCATCTTCATCGCGGGCAATATTCCCTATGTCTCGGAAATCGCGCCCCTGCTGATCGTCATCCGGCTGGAGGAGTTCAACTATGCCGGGGCGACGGCGATCGCCGCGATCATGCTCTTGATTTCCTTCGTCATGCTGTTCGCGATCAACCTGATCCAGACCTGGAGCCGGCGGAGGTATGGCTATGGTGCTTGAGGCGACCGACCGCATGGCGGATGTCGAGGATACGTCCTTGCGTGGAAAGCCGACCGCGCGGCGGCGCGGCGGCAAGCGGCCCGATCCGGTCAGCGAAAGCATCGGCGTCAGGACCGCACTGACCGCGCTGGCGCTTGCTTTTCTTGCGCTCGTCCTGCTCCTGCCGCTGGTCGCCGTGTTCGCGGAGGCTTTTCGGAAGGGCCCGCAAGAGTTCTTCCTGTCGCTCAACGATCCCGATACTTTCGCCGCGATCCGGCTGACCCTGACCGTGGCTGCAATCGCCGTGCCGCTCAATCTCGTTTTCGGCGTCGTTGCGGCGTGGGCCATCGCCAAGTTCGAATTCAAGGGCAAGGCATTCCTCACCACGCTGATCGACCTGCCGTTTTCGGTTTCCCCGGTCATTTCCGGTCTGGTCTACGTGCTGTTGTTCAGTTCCAGCAGCGTGCTCGGACCATGGCTCAAGAGCCACGGCATCGAAATCCTGTTCGCGCTTCCGGGCATCGTCCTGGCAACGATTTTCGTCACTTTTCCCTTCGTCGCGCGCGAACTGATTCCGCTGATGCAGGAGCAGGGCACGAGTGAGGAAGAAGCCGCGCTTTCGCTGGGCGCTTCCGGCTGGCAGACCTTCTGGTATGTCACGCTTCCGAACATCAAATGGGGGCTGCTCTACGGCGTTCTTTTGTGCAACGCCCGGGCCATGGGTGAGTTCGGCGCCGTGTCGGTGGTTTCCGGCCACATTCGCGGCCTGACCAACACCATGCCGCTGCATGTCGAAATCCTCTACAACGAGTACAATTTCGTGGCCGCCTTCGCCGTCGCCACGCTGCTTGCAGGGCTGGCGCTTGTCACGCTCGTGCTGAAATCCATCCTCGAATATCGCTATGGCGACGAGATCGCCGCTGCGAAGAAGCATTAGGACCGCACAATGGACGTATCGATCCGCAATGTCCGCAAGGAGTTCGACCGGTTTCCGGCGCTGCACAACGTGTCGCTCGATATCCGCTCCGGCGAATTGATCGCCCTGCTCGGCCCCTCCGGCTCGGGCAAGACCACGCTGCTGCGGCTCATTGCGGGGCTGGAGACGCCGACCGAAGGGTCGATCTATTTCGGCAAGGAAGATGCCTCGCTCAAAAGCGTGCAGGAGCGCAATGTCGGCTTCGTGTTCCAGCACTACGCCCTGTTTCGGCACATGACCGTCGCCCAGAACATCGGCTTCGGCCTCAAGGTCCGCAAGGGTCCGATCCGGCCTTCCAATGAGGACATTCGCAAGCGCGCGCTCGAACTGCTCGACCTCGTGCAGCTTTCGGGCCTCGAGAATCGCTATCCGAACCAGTTGTCCGGCGGGCAGAGGCAGCGCGTCGCGCTGGCCCGCGCCATGGCAATCGAGCCGCGCGTGCTTTTGCTCGACGAGCCGTTCGGCGCGCTCGATGCGCAGGTGCGCCGCGAACTGCGCCGCTGGCTGCGCGAGATCCATGACGCGACCGGCCATACGACCGTGTTCGTGACGCACGATCAGGAGGAAGCGCTGGAACTGGCCGACCGTGTCGTGGTCATGAGCCAGGGACGCATCGAGCAGGTCGGGACCGCCGACGATGCCTATGACCGGCCCAACTCGCCCTTCGTCTACGGTTTCATCGGCGACTCCTCGGCGCTGCCTGTGCGTATCGAAAACGGGCAGGTATGGCTGGCCGACAGGACCGTCGGCCTGACCGTCGAGGATGTGCCCGATGGAGACGCCGCACTTTATTTCCGGCCCCATGACGTGACGCTTCTGGACGGCTGCGGCGGCTGCATTGCAGGCACGGTGGCGGCCAGCAGGCGCGTTGCGGGAACGCGGCGCGTCGAATTGCAGATCGGCGGCGCGCAGCACCTCGTGGAGATCGAACTGCCGATTGAGCATCCGGCGGCGGAACGTTCGCGGATCGCCTTTCGGCCCAATCGATGGAAGGTGTTCCCGGTCGCGGAGAGCCGAGCGGCCTGAAGAAACCGCTGGCGGATTGCGGGCGGTCATGCCAAATGACGGTCCGTCATGTCAGGCCTCGCCTCCTCCGAAGATCGGTATGCAGCCTTCCGCCACAGCGCCTTCCTGCGCTTCTGGATCGCACGGTTCCTTACGACCTTCTGCACCCAGATCGTTTCGGTTGCGGTCGGCTGGCAGATCTATGACCTGACGCGCGACCCGTTCGACCTCGGCATTGTCGGCATCGTCCAGTTCCTGCCATCTCTCCTGCTGGTGCTCGTAACGGGCGCGATCGCCGACCGTTTCGGACGCAGGCTCATCATGGGCCTGTCCTCGCTGCTCGAAGCCGCATGCGCCCTCGCCATCCTGCTGCTGACCTGGCACGGCCTGACGAATCCGATGCCGATATTCGCTGTCCTGTTCGTCTTTGGCGTCGCCCGTGCCTTCTTCGGGCCGTCGGCCGCTTCGCTCGTGGCGAACCTCGTGCCGCCTAAGGAATTTGCCAACGCAATCGCCTGGACATCCTCGGCATGGCAGACGGCAACCATTGTCGGGCCGGTTGCGGGCGGCCTCCTTTACGGCGTATCGGCGCTCGCCGCTTATGGAACCGCTGCGGTGTTCATGTCCCTGGCGGGGTTCCTCGTCCTTTCCATACCGCGCCCGGCGCAGCGCAGCGAGACCGACAAGCCGACATTGCACACGCTGCTCGCCGGGTTCCGCTTCATCTGGAGCGAAAAGGTCGTGCTGGGCGCCATCTCGCTCGACCTGTTTGCGGTGCTGCTGTCGGGTGCGGTGGCTTTGCTTCCTGTCTATGCGCGGGACATTCTGGATCTCGGCCCATGGGGGCTCGGCCTGTTGCGCGCGGCCCCCGGCATCGGCGCCATCTTTGTCGCGCTGTGGCTCACGTCACATCCGATCAGGGACCATGCGGGCGCGATCATGCTCTTCTTCGTCGGCCTCTTTGGCGCTTTCACGGTCCTGTTCGGACTGTCAACCGTGACCTGGCTTTCGATCTTTGCGCTCGCCATGCTTGGCGCGACGGACATGGTCAGCGTCTATGTGCGCGAAACGCTTATCCAGCTCTGGACGCCGGACGAGGTGCGCGGGCGGGTCAATGCGGTCAACATGGTCTTTGTCGGCGCATCGAACGAGCTTGGCGAGTTCCGCGCCGGGACCATGGCGGCGTTGATCGGACCGGTTGCCGCCGTCGTGGCCGGTGGTGTCGGCGCCGTCGGCGTCGCCGCCATCTGGTTTGCCTTATTTCCCTCGCTCGCGAAGGTCAGGCATCTCGATCGGCGTAGCTGATCGCCTTCGGCTTTCGGGCCGGGGTGCCGAATACCTGTTCGAGAAACCCCGTCAGCCAGCGCTTCAGGTGCATGTCCCAGATCATCCGGCCTCCCAGATGGTCGTGGCCCGGTTGTGCGCCCGGAAGCTCGAAGCGGTGCGCGCCGCGCACCACCCAGCGCTGCATCATCACACGCGTAAGTTCGGCGTGGAACTGAATGCCCCAGGCGTTCTCGCCATAGCGGAAGGCCTGATTGGTATAGGTGTCCGATGTCGCGAGCAGCGTTGCTCCAACGGGAAGCGAAAAACCTTCGCGATGGAACTGGTAGACCATTTCAGGCCAGTCCATCAGCTCCTTGCCCTCGTCGGTGGGGCGCAAGGGATACCATCCGATCTCGACCAGTCCATCCTGATGGCCCTCGACCTTTCCGCCGAGATGATTGACCAGCATTTGCGCGCCGAGGCAGATGCCGAGAAACGGCTTGTTTTCCTTCAGGGGAACGGACAGCCAGTTCGTCTCGCGCACAACGAATTCGTCGGTATCGTTGGCCGACATCGGGCCGCCGAACACTACCGCTCCGGTGTGGTTTTCAAGCGTGTCGGGCAATGGCTCGCCCAGCGGCGGACGGCGGATGTCGAGATCGAAGCCTTCCTGGAGGAGCAGGTGGCCGACCCTGCCTGGGCTGGAGGTTTCCTGGTGCAGAACGATGAGGATCTTTGGACGCTGCTTTTCCATCATTCGTCTTCGAGCGTTCTCCTCGTTGCAGCCCGCTGCTCGGCTGCCTCCTGGCGCGCCGTGATCCGGTCGCGGCGGTCGACGCCGATCAGCTCTGCAATGCGCCACAACGTATTGTCCTCAAGCTCATGCACCTCGCCGTCTGCATAGACGACGTCCCAGAGCATCCGCACGAAATGAATGCGCTGCTGTTCATCGAGATGGCGCTTCAGCACGCTTGTGAATGTGTAGAGGTCGATGGCTTCTGCGTCGGCCTTCTCACCAGCCGCGACGAGGCGGTCCAGCTCGGCCTGCTCAAGCCCGTACTGCTCGGCGAGCAGGACCTTGATGCGGTCCCACTCGACATCCTGTCTGATCCCGTCAGCGTTCATGACATGATAGAGAAGGGCGGCGGCGGCAACGCGCGGATCGTCGTCGCGTGATGCGCCCGAGGCGCCTGAAAGGGGCAGGTCTTTCAGGAATGCCATCATTCGTTCAAGCATCGATCCGCCAATCTCCTGCCTGTTCTTCAATTCTGCAATAGGTCCTGAGCGATTGCGAGTTGCAGGAGCTGCGCGAGTTCCCGCGCGGCGCGGTTCTGGGCATCGATTTCGGCCCGCATCTCGCCAAAAGATTGGCGCGGCACGTCGAACGACGACATAATATGGCGCGAACCGCGCCCGATGACGACGCCGTCCTGGTTCCGGGTGAGCACATAGGAACCCGTCAGCGTGATGGTCGCGGCGGTTGGCTCGTTTTCACCCCGCGTGACCTGCCGCATCGCCGCAGCCTCGCGTATGGAGGTTACTCTCAGGTTCAGGGAATAGAGCGGGCTTGCGGGCTCACCCTGCCCACCGCCGAACAGGAAAATCAGCCTGTTGCGCACCTCCTGCCCATATCGCGTCTGCACGGGCTTGATGGCGATGGAGGCCAGTTCCGTCCGCGTGCTGGACGGCACGCCCGCCGCCGGAGCGCTGTCCGAATAGAGCGGGCGGACTGTGCAGGCCGACAGGAATGCGGCAAACAAAGCGAGCGCTGCGAGTGAGGCTGTGCGTTTCGATCTCAACAGGACTTCCCCATTCGCTGCGCCGGCTCAGGCGACGACGTTGACGATGCGCTGCGGAACCACAATGACCTTGCGCGGCGGCTTGCCGTCAAGTGCTCTGACAACCGCGTCGAGCGCGAGCGCGGCCTTTTCGACGGCAGCTTGGTCCGCGTCGCGGGCGATTGTCAAATCCCCTCGCTTCTTGCCGTTGATCTGGACGGGATAGACGATCTCGTTGTCAACCGTCAGCGCCGGGTCGAACGCAGGCCAGTGCTGCTCGGCGACGAAGCCTTCGCCGCCCAGTGCGGCCCAGCATTCTTCGGCCAGATGCGGCATCATCGGCGCAATCAGCACGCACAGCATTTCCAGCGTCTGTCGGCATGCGCGGCGCGTTGCGTCGTCGGCCTTGCCCGTGGCGATGGCGGCGAGTGCCGGCTGGAGCGCATTCACCAGTTCGTAGAGGCGGGCGACGGCCTTGTTGAAGGCCAGTTTCTCAATGTCCTCTCCGATCAGCTTGACCGTCTTGTGGGCGGCCTTGGAGATGGTCAGCGCTTCGCCGTCGGTTCCCGCAGCGGGTTTGACGCCGGTCAGGCCCTCCGCCGTTTCCGAGACCAGCCGCCATATGCGCTGCACGAAACGATGCGCCCCTTCGACGCCGGCCTCGGTCCAGATCACGTCGCGCTCGGGCGGCGAATCGGACAGCATGAAGAAACGCGCCGTGTCCGCGCCGTAGCTTGCGAGAATGTCGTCGGGATCGACCACATTCTTCTTCGACTTTGACATTTTCTCGATTGCGCCGATCTCGACCGGCGCGCCGTTCGACAAGAGGGTGGCGCTGCGCACGCCGTCCGTATCCACGAGCCGGATTTCGGCGGGCGTGACCCAGCCGTCCGGGCCGCGATAGGTTTCGTGCACCACCATGCCCTGCGTGAACATGCCCTCGAACGGCTCTTCGATGGCGTTCAAATGGCCGGTGGCCTTCATCGCGCGGGTGAAGAAACGGGAATAGAGCAGATGCAGGATCGCATGCTCGATGCCGCCGATATACTGGTTCACCGGCAGCCAGCCATTCTTGCCGTCGACCACGGAAAGCGTGGTCGGCTCCGTCTCGTTCCACGGATCGGTGAAGCGGGCGAAATACCACGACGAATCCACGAATGTGTCCATCGTGTCGGTGTCGCGCCGCGCTGCCTTGCCGCATTTCGGGCAGGTCGCGTGCTTCCATGTCGGGTGATGATCCAGCGGATTGCCGGGCTTGTCGAAGCTGACATCCTGCGGCAGTTCGACGGGAAGCTGGTTCGCCGGCACCGGCACCGAGCCGCAATCGTCGCAATGGATGACCGGTATCGGGCAACCCCAATAGCGCTGGCGCGAGATCAGCCAGTCGCGCAGGCGAAACTGCACCTTGCGCTCGGCCATCGGGCGGTTGCCGATGGGGATCGCGGCCAGCCGGCTGGCGATGTCGTTGAACGCGTCGGCGGGTTTCATGCCGTCGAGGAAGCGTGAATTGATCATCACGCCATCGTCGGTATAGGCCGTATCGGTGATGCGGAAAGCAGCTTCGTCCGCGCCCTCCGGCATGACGACAGGAACGACCGGCAGGTCGTACTTGTTGGCAAAATCGAGGTCGCGCTGGTCGCCTGAAGGGCATCCGAAGATCGCACCCGTGCCATAGTCCATCAGCACGAAATTGGCGACATAGACGGGCAGCGTCCAGTCCGGATCGAAGGGATGCACAACGCGGATGCCTGTGTCGAAGCCCTGCTTCTCGGCGGTTTCGATCTCGACGGCCGATGTGCCGCTGCGCTTGATGTCATCTATGAAGGCGGCGAGCACCGGATTGGTGGCGGCAGCCTTCTTCGCCAGCGGATGGTCGGCGGCAATCGCCATGAAGGACGCGCCAAAAATCGTGTCGGGCCGCGTCGTATAGACTTCCAGCTCGCTTTCGCTCTCCGGTGCGGTGTCCTTCGCCAGTGGCCAGCGGATCAGCAGCCCCTCGGAGCGCCCGATCCAGTTCGCCTGCATCAGCTTCACCTTTTCCGGCCAGCGGTCCAGCGTGTCGAGGCTGTCCAGCAACTCCTGGCTCATTGAGGTGATCTTGAAGAACCATTGTGTCAGGTCGCGCTGTTCGACCGGCGCGCCGGAGCGCCAGCCCCGGCCATCGATCACCTGTTCGTTGGCAAGCACCGTCATGTCCACCGGGTCCCAGTTGACCTTGGCGGATTTGCGCTCCACCAGCCCGGCCTTCCAGAAATCCAGGAACATCTTCTGCTGGTGCTTGTAATAGCTCGCGTCGCAGGTCGCGATTTCGCGCGCCCAGTCGAGCGACAGGCCCATGGTCTTCAACTGGCTGCGCATGGTCGCGATATTGGCGTAGGTCCAGTCGCGCGGGTTCACCTTGTTGTCGCGCGCGGCGTTTTCGGCGGGCAGGCCGAACGCGTCCCAACCCATCGGATGCAGCACGTTGAAGCCGTTCGCGCGGCGATAGCGCGCCACCACGTCGCCCATCGCATAGTTGCGCACATGGCCCATGTGGATGCGCCCGGACGGGTAGGGGAACATCTCAAGCACGTAGTATTTCGGGCGCGGATCGTCGTTGTTTGTTTCGAACAGCCTGGCTTCGGCCCAGGCCTTCTGCCATTTCGGTTCGGATGCGCGCGGATTGTATCGTTCGGTTGCCATGGCCGGAAATTTACATAAAAGACGGTGATTGCGCCGCATTCGTGCGGCCAGCTTCGATCCGGGTCTTCACCACGCTTTGGACGAAGCGTCAACCTCAAGCGGCTTTGCCGGGAATTTTTGGTATGACTGACGCTGTTGCGCAACTTGAGGCGGTCCGGACGCGGATCGCAAAGGCGGAGCGGCTTGCGAACCGAGACGCCGGTTCCGTGCAGCTCGTCGCCGTGTCCAAGACCTTTGATGCCGACGCGGTGCGTCCGGTGATCGAGGCCAGCCAGCGCGTGTTCGGTGAAAACCGCGTGCAGGAGGCTCAAGGGAAATGGCCGGGGTTGAAGGCGACGTTTCCCGACATCGAACTGCATTTGATTGGCCCGCTTCAGTCCAACAAGGCGAAGGAGGCCGTGGCGTTGTTCGACGTGATCGAAACGGTGGATCGCGAGAAGATCGCTGCGGAGATTGCGAAGGAAATCGGCAGGCAGGGCCGCGCGCCGCGCCTCTATTTGCAGGTCAATACCGGGCTTGAAGATCAGAAGGCCGGCATCGATCCCCGCGAAGCGGCGGCTTTCGTTGCGCGCTGCCGCGAGGTGCATGGCCTCGCCATCGAAGGGCTGATGTGCATTCCGCCGGTCGAGGAAAACCCCGGTCCGCATTTCGCGCTTCTGGCGAAGATCGCGGGCGAGGCGGGCGTCGGCAAGCTCTCGATGGGCATGTCGGGCGATTTCGAAACCGCCATCGCCTTTGGCGCGACCAGTGTGAGAGTGGGCAGCGCGATCTTCGGAAGCCGCTGATCGCGCTGCCGCTGCTCGGTCGAAAGTCTTGCAATGCCGGTGCCGCCCCTCATCCGCCTGCCGGCACCTTCTCCCCGTCCTGACGGGGAGAAGGAGGATAGTCGCCGGCGCTGACGCCCCCCTCTCCCCGCGAGCGGGGAGAGGGCAAGGGTGAGGGGCAAGCGCGGATATTGCCGTGCTTTTCCCGACTAGACAGCGATCTTGCCGCCGCCCTGCTTGGTGATGGCCACGACTGCCGGACGCACCGGCATGTCAGGCTTGAAGTCCGGCCAGCGGGTCGACGGATCCTCATAGTAGGAGGGCCGGCCAAAACCTTCCCAGTCCTGCCCGCCGTCGCCCGGATGCTGGACGGCCACGAAAGCGGTCTGGTCGTCGGGCGCGAAAAGCGGGCCGCACATTTCCGCTCCGACGGGCACGCGGAAGAACAGCTTGGAAGTAGCCCGTGCGGAACCTTCGGTATCGACTGCCCACAGCCCGTCGGTACGACCCGTTTCCTTTGGTGAGTTGCCATCGGTGGCGACCCACAGGCGACCGGCGGCATCGACCGCGCAATTGTCCGGCATGCCGAACCAGCCACTGACCGTGGTGTCAGTCGAGAAAGTCGCGCCGACATCGGCGACTGAGGGATCACCGCATTTCAGCAGCACTTCCCACTTGCCTTTGGTCGCGGCGAAATTGCCGTCGTCCTCGGCGATTTCGATGATGTGGCCGAACGCGTTCTTGGCCCGGGGATTGGCTGCGTCCACCTGCTCGCCGGTGCGCTTGGTGTTGTTCGTCAGCATCACATAGACCTTGCCGTTGACGCCGTTCGGCTGGAGATCTTCCGGCCTGTCCATCGGCGTCGCGCCAAGCAGGTCGGCGGCGCGGCGCGTCTCGATCAGCACGTCCGCCTGGCTGGCGAAACCGTTCTCGGCAGTGAGCGGGCCTTCGCCGAAGGTCAGCGGCATCCATTCGACTGTGCCGTCCTCGTTGAAGCGCGCGGTGTAGAGCGTGCCCTCGTCGAGCAGGTCCAGATTGGCCGCGCGATCATTCGCGTTGAACGTACCCGTGGTCACGAACTTGTAGACATAGTCGAAGCGCTCGTCGTCGCCGAGATAGAACACCACGCGGCCATCCTTGGCGACGATGGATTCTGCCCCCTCATGCTTGAAGCGGCCCATTGCGGTGCGCTTCTTCGGGGCGGAATTCGGATCGGACACATCGACCTCGACGATCCAGCCGAAGCGGTTCGGCTCGTTCGGCTCCTTGCCGATGTCGAAGCGCTCGTAATGCGCGCCCCATTCATAGGCGCCCTCGGGAATGCCGAGACGCTTGTAGTTCGCTGCTTCGGGGTGATCCGCCGGAAGTTCGCCCATGAAATAGCCGTGGATGTTCTCTTCGGCCATGACATAGGTGCCCCAGGGCGTCACGCCCCCGGCGCAATTGTTGACCGTGCCGAACACCCTGGTTCCGCTCGGATCGGCGGCGGTCTTGAGCCGGTCGCTGCCTGCCGCCGGACCATGGATCGACATTTCGGTCGTCGAGGTGATGCGGCGGTTGAGCGCGCCGTCCAGCACCGGCTGCCATTTGCCGTCCACCTTGCGGATTTCCACGACGGTGCCGCCATGCGCGGCCATCTCGATATCGACCTGCTGCTTGCTGAGCGGCTTCTGCTCGAGTTCCTTCTTGCCTCCCTTTTCTACCACCGTGACGAGGCCGGCGAACATCAGGTGCGGATTGGTATATTCGTGGTTGACCACGAGAAGGCCATGCTCGGCTGAACCGTCGATCGGAATGTAGCCGACATAGTCGTTGTTGTAGCCGAACTGGCGGCCTTGAGCCTCGGCGCTCTGGTTGGCCGGGTCGAACGCGGGGGCGTCGGCAAAGAGCGGGTCGCCCCAGCGCAGCAGGATGTCCGCGTCATATCCGGCTGCGACGTGATGCTTTTCATCGACACCGGCTTCCACCTCGTCGAACTTGAACGCCGAACCGCTCTCCGCACGTGCCTCATCGGCGAGAAACAGCGCCGCCGGGCTGACCGTTGCCGCAATGGCCGATACGGCGAGCGAGCCTTTGAGCAGCCCGCGCCGCGAAAAACGCGCGGCGATGATCTCGCCCATCGTTCGGTTGCTGGTGGGGTTGTGCCCCGGGCCTTCGTTTTCCTCGAGCAGGCTTGTTCGGAAAGGGGATTCGCTGGACATAGATGCCTCCGGCTGTCTGGCTAGGGTCAGGACCTGTTGATTTGAACGAAATGGCACCTGAAACGGCAAGAAGATGCGAGGAGAAGCGCGAAGGTCGATGGGGTTCCATCGTCCGAGCGGTTCGACGCGGCAGCTTGCAGCCGTTTCGGTGTCCTTCGGATGTGGCCCATCCGGTCCGCAACTTCGTCGCAAGGAACTCGAAAATGCTCACATTTCCTTCGTCCTTGCTCCTCGTATCGGACCGGATGGCCTCACACCATTTCGTCCAAATCAACAGGTCCTGACCCTGGGTTGGGATCACCGCCTTTCTATGGCCAGTTGGTGACAGCCGGGTGACGATTGGCAAGCCGACTTTTTGGACGATCCTCAGTTCACCAGAAACTCCCCGTTGACGTTGCGCCACTCGTTCGGCGCGATCAGGCGGCGATGCGTATAACTCACCGAATGCAGCGGCCCCTCCAGCCTTTCGCGCCAGAATTCGATGAAGCGGACGAGCACCGGAAAGCGCGGCGCGATGTCGTAGTCCTGCCAGACGAAGGTTTGAAGAAGATGCGGATGGTCGGGGTAGTGATAGAGTATTTTCGCGGTCGTCAGCCCATAGCCCTTCAGCATCAGATCCGTTTCGGCATGCGCTTGCATTAACCCACCTCGTGCTTCGTTGCTCCGGTCCTCCCGATGCAAAGAGTGATGCAGGACAGATGAACGGTCTATTGAAATTTCTGTTGCAGCGCGAAAATTTTACGTGAAATCAGTATGTTGGCAGCATAGGAGGACGGCTGCTGATTTTGCCGGCGGCTCAGTGCGTCAGGCCGCCACACGAATCCAACGTCTAATGTTGTTGTTGGCCTCATCCTGATAATAGACTGCCGGTCAAAGGCCGTGTTTGCGCGCGGAGCACCGCGATTTTCGGGAGGGAAGCCAATGTCGGAAGGACAGGTCTACAAGGTCAAGGCTGCGTGGAAGAAGAATGCGCTGGTCGACAACGAAACCTATCTCAAATGGTACGCGGAGAGCGTGAAGAACCCCGATAAATTCTGGGGCAAGCACGGCAAGCGCATCGACTGGTTCAAGCCTTTCACAAAGGTCAAGAACACCAGCTTCAAGGGCAAGGTCTCGATCAAGTGGTTCGAGGACGGGATCACCAACGTCTCCTACAATTGCATCGACCGCCACCTGAAGAAGCGGGGAAACCAGGTCGCCATCATCTGGGAAGGCGACAATCCCTATGACGACAAGAAGATCACCTACAACGAACTCCATGAGCATGTCTGCCGTCTCGCCAATGTGATGAAGAAGCATGGCGTGAAGCGGGGCGACCGTGTCACGATCTACATGCCGATGATACCCGAGGCGGCCTATGCGATGCTGGCCTGCACGCGTATCGGCGCGATCCATTCGATCGTGTTCGGCGGCTTCTCGCCCGACGCGCTGGCGGGGCGCATCGTCGATTGCGAATCGACCTTCGTCATCACCGCCGACGAGGGCCTGCGCGGCGGGCGCACCATTCCGCTGAAGGAAAACACCGACAAGGCCATCGACCTTGCGGCCAAGCAATATGTCATGGTCAAGAACGTGCTGGTGGTGCGCCGCACCGGCGGCAAGATCGGCTGGGCGAACGGTCGCGACATGTGGTACCACGACGAAATCCAGACCGTGGACGCCAAGTGCGTGCCGGAACGGATGAAGGCGGAAGACCCGCTTTTCATCCTCTATACGTCCGGCTCGACGGGCAAGCCGAAAGGCGTGCTGCACACCACGGGCGGCTATCTCGTCTTTGCCTCGATGACGCATCAATATGTGTTCGACTATCATGACGGCGACGTCTACTGGTGCACCGCCGATGTCGGCTGGGTCACGGGCCACAGCTATATCGTGTACGGCCCGCTGGCGAACGGCGCGACGACGCTGATGTTCGAGGGCGTGCCCAATTATCCAAGCCAGTCGCGCTTCTGGGACGTTGTGGACAAGCACAAGGTCAACATCTTCTACACCGCGCCCACCGCGATCCGCGCGCTGATGGGCGCTGGCGACGGCCCGGTGAAAAAGACCTCGCGCAAGTCGCTGCGCGTGCTGGGCTCGGTCGGCGAGCCGATCAACCCGGAAGCCTGGGAATGGTATTACAATGTGGTCGGCGAGGGGCGCATCCCGATCGTCGATACCTGGTGGCAGACGGAAACCGGCGGCATCCTGATTACGCCGCTGCCCGGCGCGACGAACCTCAAGCCCGGTTCGGCAACGCGGCCCTTCTTTGGTGTGCAGCCGCAACTGGTGGACAATGAAGGCAAGGTGCTGGAGGGCGCAGCCGACGGCAATCTCTGCATCGTCGATTCCTGGCCGGGGCAGATGCGCACCGTCTATGGGGACCATGAGCGTTTCGTGCAGACCTATTTCTCGACCTACAAGGGCAAGTACTTTACCGGCGACGGCTGCCGTCGCGACAAGGACGGCTACTACTGGATCACGGGTCGCGTCGATGACGTGATTAACGTATCCGGCCATCGCATGGGCACGGCGGAAGTCGAGTCCGCGCTGGTCAGCCATGACAAGGTGTCCGAGGCGGCGGTGGTCGGCTATCCGCACGACATCAAGGGGCAGGGCATTTACTGCTACGTGACGCTGATGGCGGGCGTGGACGGCTCGGAGGACCTGCGCAAGGAACTGGTGACGCATGTGCGCAAGGAAATCGGCGCAATTGCTTCGCCCGACAAGATCCAGTTCGCGCCGGGCCTGCCGAAAACCCGCTCCGGCAAGATCATGCGGCGCATCCTTCGCAAGATCGCCGAGGACGATTTCGGTGCGTTGGGCGATACGTCGACGCTTGCCGATCCGGCGGTCGTGGATGATTTGATCGAGAACCGGCAGAACAAGAGGTAGGCCATAGCTTACCCCTCATCCGCCTGCCGGCACCTTCTCCCACAGGGGGAGAAGGACAATGGCAACAACGTCTCGCACTTCCTGCAAAGTCGGCGATTGAAGCCGGCGCGGACGACCCCCCTTCTCCCCCTGTGGGAGAAGGTGCCGGCAGGCGGATGAGGGGTGCTCGGAAAGGCGTCGTCAATGCCTGAAATGCCGGAAGCCGGTGAACACCATTGCGATGCCATGTTCATCGGCGGCGGCGATCACTTCCTCGTCGCGCATGGAGCCGCCCGGCTGGATGACGGCGGTGGCGCCTGCCTCGACGGCCGCGAGCAGACCGTCCGCGAAGGGAAAGAACGCATCCGACGCGACGACCGAGCCTTTGGTCAGGACCTCGCCCGATCCGGCGGCGTCGGCCGCATCCTGCGCCTTGCGTGCGGCAATACGCGATGAATCCACGCGGCTCATCTGCCCTGCGCCGACGCCGACGGTCGCACCGTCCTTCACATAGACAATGGCGTTCGACTTCACGTGCTTGGCGACCCGGAACGCGAATTTCAGGTCCTGCATCTCGCGTTCCGTCGGCGCGCGCTTCGTTACGACCTTTAGCTCCATGTCGTCCACCACCGCATTGTCGCGGCCCTGCACAAGCAGGCCGGCGGCGACCGACCTGACCGTCTGGCTGGCCGCGCGGGGGTCCGGCAATCCCCCGGTAACCAGCAGGCGCAGGTTCTTCTTCGCCGCGACGATGGCCGCCGCCTCGTCAGTCGCGGAAGGCGCGATAATGACTTCCGTGAACACCTTGACGATCGCTTCGGCGGCTTCAGCGTCAAGCTGGCGATTGAGCGCTACGATCCCGCCGAACGCCGACACCGGATCGCAGGCGAGCGCCTTTTCATAGGCCTCGGCAAGCGTTTCGCCGGTCGCCACGCCGCAGGGGTTCGCATGCTTGATGATGGCAACCGCCGCCGTGCGCGCCGGGTCGAACTCGGCCACAAGTTCGAAGGCCGCGTCCGTGTCGTTGATGTTGTTGTAGGAAAGCTGCTTGCCCTGGAGCTGCCTTGCGGTCGCGACGCCCGGGCGTACATCCCCGGTGAGGTAAAGCCCGGCGCTCTGGTGGGGGTTTTCGCCATAGCGCATCACCGATTCGAGATGCCCCCCGAATGCCCGCCATGTGGGATGCTCGATTTCCAGCGCCTCGGCGAACCAGCCGGAAATCGCCGCGTCATAGGCGGCGGTGCGGGCGAACGCCTTGGCGGCCAGCTTCTTGCGAAATTCGTAGGTCAGGCTGCCCGCGTTGAGTTCCAGCGCGTTCTGTACCGATGCGTAGTCCTCGGGATCGGTGACGATGGCGACATAGGCGTGGTTCTTCGCGGAGGCGCGCACCATCGCGGGACCGCCAATGTCGATGTTCTCGACGATGGACGGATAGTCCGCGCCGGAGCGGCGCACCTCCTCGAACGGATAAAGATTCACCACCACGAGATCGATGGGCGCTATGCCGTGCTGCTCCATGGCGGCGACATGCTCCGCATCGTCGCGGATGCCGAGCAGCGCGCCATGCACGGAAGGATGAAGCGTCTTGACGCGGCCGTCCATGATCTCGGGAAAGCCGGTCAGTTGCGAAACGTCGGTGACGGTCACGCCCGCCGCCGCCAGCGCCTTGGCGGTGCCGCCCGTCGAAACCAGCTCGACCCCGGCGTGGAAGAGCGCCCGGGCAAACGGTTCCAGCCCGGTCTTGTCGGACACGGAGATCAGTGCGCGGCGAATCGGGACAAGGTCGGGTGCGGGTATTTTCTTGGAGGCGACGGCCATGACAGCTTTCCCAATGCGGCGTTGGTTGCGGCCTAAACATAGGGGGCCGGGAAATCAAGGGCGCGCTGCGCGGGAATCCAGTGTTTCGCGCACCAGCCGCCAGCGGACGACGGGCGTCTTGGAAAGCAGCGTGAAAAGGACGATCTGCGCGGTGCGGCGCGCGCCACTCGAACTCGCGAAATAGACGGATTCCTCGATCATCGGGTGAACATCGGGCGAAAGGAAAACCCAGCATTCCCCGGAATGTCCCAGCAGGAAAACCTCGCCGCCGCTGCTTTTCTCGACCTTGATGTTGGGATGGACATGAAAGCGGATGGCGGCGAGGTCCTTGCCGTTGGCGAGGATCGTCATGCCGTCCGTTCCGGTAAACCTGTCCGTTCCGTCGAGCACATTGCCCTCGGCGGACAATTGCATTTCGCGTTCGTGGCGAATGCCGAACAACGGCTCATAAGCGTCGTGCGCGGCGATGAAACCATGCATACCCGGCGCGTCGATCCGCCTGCAGTCCACTTCGGTCGGGCCGCTGGTGAGCGGCGCGCCGACAATGCGCTGAACCAGCTTCGGGTGGATGAAGCGGGCCTGCGATGTCTCGTTCAGCGTCACCGTGGAATGGGCGGCGGTGGCGCGGGCGAGAGGTCGCAGTTCCGGCGGACCGTAATTGTCGACCCCGCAATTGACGATGAAGCACTGCCGTCCCGACGACATCTCGAAGGCGAGGCAGCCCGCATGCGCCGCAGTCGACAGCACGGAGGGCGGCGGCAGGCCGGTATCGGCGATCACCACGGTCTGGCCGAGTTCCAGCCTGTCGTAGCCCGAATGCGGCGCATGCAGCAGCGGCGCACCGGCGATGTCGTCATGACGCAGGATCGCGTTGACGCGTTCATAGACGGTGACGCCCATGCCGTTGAAGCGGGCAATGGAGCCGTCCGCGTGGCGAAAGAAGCGGACTGCGGGGATCATGCGGTCGATGCTGGCCAGAAGGCTTGCGGGCGGTTGCAGCGCCTGGCCGATATAGACCTGCCTCAGCGGCAGCAGGTCGGCCAGAAGCTCCAGCAGGGTCAGCGGATTGCGCGAGACGTGGCCGCCATCGGGCAGGATCTGGCGTTCGAGTTCGGCGTCGAGGCTGCGCACGGCGTTGCGTTGCGCGCCAGCGGACGCGGGGAGCGCAAGCGCTGAAAAGGCCAGAGCCACGCGGGCCCGCAGCCGCTCGCGCCCGGACGGCATTTCCGGCGCGGTCGCGCGCAGGTAGCGCACCTGCACCGCGACGCTTTTCAGGAACTGCCTGTTGAAATTCCTGTCCGGCCCGCCGAGCAACATCGAGGAATGCTGGAGCCAGGCGATGATCCGCTTGGCCACGGTGCCGGGTTCCCAGGCGACGCCGGAAATGCGGCTGCCATGCTGCCTGATCCAGTCGGAGACGAGCGCGCGCGCATTGGCCGAGGCCAGCTCGGTTCCGGCGGCGCGCAGATGGCGCAGCCAGCGAAAACCGTGAAGCGCCTTCAGCCAGCCGCGATTGGCGATCGTGAACTGGAACGGCGACACGCCGCCCGTGTCCACCACATTGCCCGAGAAGGGAAAGCGCCCGTAGTAGATTTCCTGCGCAAGGCTGGGGTCCGACAGGCGCAGGTCCGGCGGCACAAGGCGAAAGCGCTCCGGCGTGCGTCCGCTGAAGCGCCAGCGATACAGTGGTCCGGTGCGCAATCTGCGCTGCATCCTGCGCCAGAGCGCACCTGCAACCAGAGTTCCCGTATTGTGATTTCGGCCTGGTCTTTTGGCCAAGATCGAATCCCCGTTCCTCCGCGCCGCGAATTTAGAGTCTTATATCCAAACATGGAAGGCTTTCGAGAAAAGCGCTTGTCTAGGCAATGCGCCTGAACCGCGCGGCGAAAAACCCGTCCATGCCAGACAATGCGGGATCGCCGAGGTCGAGGTCGGCGGGCGCGGTGCGCAGCCACCCTTCGGCGGTCCTGAAAGCATCGGACCAGTCGAACTCTCCGGGCTCTACCGGATCGGCGCGGATGGCGTCGGCGCGGTCCCGCAGGAGCGCGGCGACCAGTTCCTCTCCTTCAAGCGGATCGAGCGAGCAGTTGGAGAATACGATGCGCCCGTCGGGTTTCAGCAGGTCGAGCGCCGCATCCAGCAATCTGCGCTGCACGCCCGCCAGCTTCGCGATGTCGGCTTCGGTCTTGGTCCACGGCACATCGGGATGCCTGCGCACCGTTCCGGTCGAGGAGCAGGGCGCGTCGAGGAGGATGGCGTCGAATGTCGCGCCGGGCTTCCACGATGCGATGTCTGCCTCGACCATATTGGCCGACAATCCCAGCCGGGCGAAGTTCGCTTCCAGACGGCGCAGCCTGTTGCGGGATGTATCGACCGCCGTCACCTTCGCACCCGCCAGCGCCAGTTGCGCGGTCTTGCCGCCGGGCGCGGCGCACAGGTCCGCCACCTCCAGCCCGGCTACGTCCACGAGCAGCCGCGCGGGAAGGCTTGCCGCCGTGTCCTGCACCCACCATTCGCCTTCCGCGAAGCCGGGCAGGTCGGTGACGGGGCCGCCCAGTTTGCCGATGCGTACTGAACCCGTGGGCAGTGCGATGCCGCCGAGCCGCTGCGCCCAGCCTTGGGCATCGGATTTGACGGTCAGGTCGAGCGGTGCTTCGACGCGATGCATGGCGAGGATTCGGCCCGCCTTTTCCGGGCCGTAGGCGTCGGCGAGCCGCTGCCTGAACCAGTCCGGCGCGTCGTCGGTGCGCGCCAGAACGGCGGGAAGCGCGCGCTCCTTGCGCCGCGCGATTTCGCGTAGCACCGCGTTGACAAGGTTGGCGAAGCGCGTCGTGCGGGGGTCGGATTTGGCATGGCTGACCGCAAGATCCACGGCGGCGCTGTCCGGCACGTCCAGAAACAGGATCTGCGCCGCGCCGACATGCAATATGTGCTGGAGCGCGCTGGCATTGCCCGGCAGCGGGCGCTCCAGCCGGGCCGCGATCAGTTCGGCGATGGTGACGCGGTGGCGCAATGCGGCGTTGAGGATCGCGCGCACCAGTGCGCGGTCGCGCATGTCGAGCGCGCGAAACTGCGGATGGCCGTGGTCATGATCCGTCAACCCGTCGAGCGAGGTGTGGGCGTCGATGACCGCCGCCAGCAGGCGGGCAGCCGCCATGCGCGCGGGCAGGCCGGGTGTTTCGGATGGTCGGGCGTCTGTCTTGCCGGGGCGGGATGCTTTCATTGCCGCCCCTTATCGCTCCGGCGGCGTCGAGGCAATCAGGACCAGCGGTCGTTGGGTTGTCCGCGCGGCTTGCCCCATGGCCCGGCAGTGTCGTCCTGCGCCTCGCTGGTCGCGCTGCCCCACGGGCCGGAAGGCTGCGGCGCGCCGCCCCAGGGTCCGGCATCGGGAGCCTGCGCGGTGGGAGCGGCTGTGCCCGGTTGCGCCATGTCCTCAAGCGCCCTGATGCGGTTTTCCACATTGGGATGCGTCGAGAACAGATTGTCCATCCGTTCTCCATGCAGCGGATTGTAGATGAACATGTGCGCCATGGCCGGGTTGCGCTCGGCGGGCGGGTTCTCGATGCGCTTCGCGGCCTGCGCGATCTTCGAAAGGGCTGAGGCCAGCGCAAGCGGATTGCCGCAAATCTGCGCGCCGCGCCGGTCGGCGGAATATTCGCGCGTGCGGCTGACCGCCATCTGCACCAGCATGGCGGCGAACGGCGCGACGATGATGGCGATGATCGTGCCGACCGCGCCGAGCGGATTGTTGTTGTCGCGGCTGCCTCCGAAAAACAGCGCATAGTTGCCGATCATCGAAATCGCGCCCGCAAGCGTGGCGGTGATCGTCATGGTCAGCGTATCGCGATGCTGGATGTGCGCCAGTTCGTGCGCCATGACCGCGCCGACCTCGTCGGCATTCAGCCTTTGCAGGAGCCCGGTGGTTGCGGCGACCGCCGCGTTCTGCGGATTGCGGCCCGTGGCGAATGCGTTGGGCTGCGGCTGGTCGATCAGGTAGACCTTCGGCATGGGCAGTCCGGCGCGCTGCGCGAGCTCAGCCACGATGGCGTAGAATTCGGGCGCGTTGCGCGCATCCACCTCCACCGCGCGGTTCATGCGCAGCACCAGCTTGTCCGCGTTCCAGTAGCTGAACAGGTTCATCGCGGCGGCGATGAAGAATGCGGTCATCATGCCGCCGCTTCCGCCGAGAACATAACCGACGCCCATGAAGAGCGCGGTAAGGACTGCGATCAGCATTGCCGTGCGGACGAGGTTCATCGAAAGCTCCCAAAATGCCGGTCGCACTTTGCGCCCATGCGGTCTATATGATGGTGGATCGATCCGACGGTTTCAATGACAAGTGCGCGATGACCGATAACGACAACGTCAGCCAAGAAAATGTGAAAGCGCCTTCCCGGCCATTGTGCGACACTGCGCGCCGCGCGCTCGCCGAGGCCGAGGAGCGGCGTCGCCTCTATCGTGAGGCCGAAGCGAAGGTTCCGGTCGAGAAGGGCGGACGCGGCGGTCTCGAACCGGGTCGGTATGGCGATTGGGAGATCAAAGGACTTACCACCGATTTCTGACGCGTTGCCGGAAGGCGGCGGAACTTCGTTTTCCCGAACGCGTTTGACATCAGCGAATCTCCTCAAAAAAGATTGGGACGCCGATGCTCATCCGCCTGGGTTACGAGATTGAAGTTGCCTGCGACAGCCCCATGCCACTCGTTTCGCTTCTGGAGATTCACCCGGAACGCCGCGGCGACATCAGGAGCGAGGCGCCTGTGGCCACGCGGCCAAATGTGAAGAGCGAAACCTATTCGGACCTCTACGGCAATATATGCCGCAGATTCCATGTTCCGGTCGGAGATTTCGCAATTCGCTACGATGCGCTGGTGAACGACAGCGGCGACACCGATGAGATCAATCCGCTGGCGCGGCAGATGCCGGTCGAAAAACTGCCGCCCGAGGCGCTCTCCTTCCTGCTTGGCAGCCGCTATTGCGAAACCGATCATCTGTCCGACCTCGCCTGGTCGACATTCGGCTCGGTGCCGGACGGCTGGGCGCGCGTGCAGGCGATCTGCGACTATGTCCACAATCGGCTGTCATTCGGCTACGGCTATGCCCGCTCGACGCGCACCGCCGCGCAGGCGCATGACGAACGCGTCGGCGTTTGCCGGGACTTTGCGCATCTGGCGATCACGCTGTGCCGCTGCATGAACATTCCGGCCCGCTATGTGAACGGCTATCTGGGCGACATAGGCGTGCCCGCCGATCCCGCGCCGATGGATTTCAGCGCGTGGTTCGAGGCCTTTCTCGACGGCAAATGGTACACCTTCGATGCGCGGCACAACATTCCTCGCATCGGGCGCGTGGTGATCGCGCGCGGTCGCGACGCAACCGACGTGCCGCTTCTCCACACATTCGGCCGCCATGAGCTGAAGCTGTTCAAGGTCTGGACCTATGAGGAAAAGGGCGTGCCAGCCGTCCAGATGCAGCAGCGGGTCGACCGGACCCAGACGGCACAGATACTCGCCTGATGTATCCGTTTGGGACAGATCGCCATGTTCGAATTTGGCACAAATTCGAGGGTGAGACGCATCCAGGCGGTGGCGGCGTGACCCCTCTCGCCGCAATGCGATAAATTCAACCCAATAAAATCATATACTTGCCGCTTCCCGACGCGGATTGGCACGGCGCGGCCCGAACTGGCCCGCAACATGCATTGTTATGTTCAACTGCGGTGAAGGCCGCAGGGGCGGGTGGGTACGCAGAGTAAGTAACTAGGGCCAGGTGAAGTCGCGCGTTTTTGGGGCAAATGGGGCGCGCTGACTACGGACCTAGCAAAGGGGCCGCTTCTTCCGACGGGGAGAAGCGGCCTCGCGTATTTTCGGGGGTGCGTTCAGGCTTTCGGGTTCGCAGCCGGATAGGGCGTCGGCAGCAGGACCAGCAGTCCTCCGACAAGGAAAATCAGGATCGTTGCCATGCCAAGATGCGTCGAACCGCTGAGCGCGGTGACGGTGGCGACCATGAATGGCGCAAGGAAACTGGTTGCGCGGCCCGCAAGCGCATAGATGCCGAAATAGCGGCCAGCCTCTTCGGGAGACACGCTGCGCGCCAGATAGGAGCGCGAGGACGCCTGCACCGGACCGAAGGCAATGCCGATCAGAAGGCCGTAGACGATATAGGCCTTTTCGGCGGGCGAACTGAAAAGTCCCTCGCCGCCCGTGCCCGAAAACCGGATCGCGCCGAACAGCGTGTAGTCGGTGCCCGTCGATACGATCCCGAGCGTCGCTGCCGCCAGCAGCACAATCGACACGAGCACGACCGCTTTCGATCCCAGCGCGGTGTCCAGCCGGCTGGCAACCAGGCAGCCGAAAATGGCGATCACGTTGAGGATGATTCCGAACAGGCCGATCTCGGTGATGGTCCAGCCGAACATTGCGGCGGCGAACACGCCGCCCAGCGCCAGCAATGCGTTGACGCCGTCCTGATAGATCATCCGCGCGATCAGGAACCGCAGGATTCCGCTTCGCCCGCGCACTTCACCCAGCGTCGATTTCAGTTCCGACAGGCCCTGCCGCACTGCCTTGCCGAGCGGCTTGCCGCGCGCGCCATCCGGCGTGAAAAGGAACATCGGCATGATGAATATGAAATACCACAGCGCCGAAATCGGCCCGGTGATCCGGGCGTCCTCACCCTGCGCCGGGTCGAGGCCGAACAGCGGTTTCATGCCGATGATCGTCGTGCCGGTCGTCGGTGATCCGGCAAGGCAGAGCACGACGAAGACCAGCACCACCATGCCGCCGAGATAGCCGAGGCCCCATGCGACATTGGAGATGCGCCCGATTTCGGCGGACGGCACGAGGCGCGGCATCATGGAGTCGTTGAAGACCGTGGAAAACTCGGCGGCGATGGACGCAAGCGAAAAGGCGAGCAGCACGGGCACCAGTGGCGAGCCGGGGGCGGCGAACCAGAGCATGGTGAGGCTTGCGATCTTGATCGCGGCAAAAAACGCGATCCACGGCTTGCGCCTGCCGGTCTCGTCGGCAATCGAGCCGAGCACGGGCGAAAGGATGGCGATCACGAAACCCGCCAGCGCAACGGCATAGCCCCACGCGGCCTGTCCCGTCACGGGATCGCTCGCCATGCGCGAGACGAAATACGGACCGAAGATGAAGGTGGTGACGACTGTAAAGAAGGGCTGGGCCGCCCAGTCGAACAGCATCCAGCCCCAGATGCCGGACCTGGTGGCCCGGCCGTCGGTCGGTGAAGCCATGCTTCCCCCCTCAGTGCCGGATCAGAGTCCGGTCAGGTCGCCCATCAACCCCGCCGCGACCGAAAGGCGGGACACCGTCAACTCGCTGCCTTCGGTCAGCGCCTGCAGGCGTTCGCGCAGGCGCGTGATCCTCTCGCCGCCCGCTTCGAGCCATGCGGCCACCGGCTCCGGCCTGTCTGCATAGCGCGTCAGCGCGGCGACAGCCATCCCCCGGCGCGCAGCGCTGGTCATGTCGATCGCGCGGGTCAGCGCCAGCCCCTCATAATAGTCGGCGGGCGCCAGCGCGCGCGCGGCATCCTCGATCCGCCCGACGCGGAATGCCTCCGTCAGCGTGAAATAGGCCTTCGCGGCCGCGTTGACGTCAGACTTCGCCTCCTTCGCGACAAGCGCGATGTCGGGAATGAGTTCGCCGACTTCAGTCAGCGAGATGCGCTCGGCCAGTTTCTCCGGAACGCCCGCGGCGATCCAGCTTTCGCGGCGCGCGGCGAGCCTGTCGCGGGAGAAATCCGGCAGCAGGGCGAAGAGCTTTGGCTCCAGCATGCGGCGCGCTTCCTGAAGCGCTGCGATCTGCGCGCCGATCGGCGAAAACTCGTCGCCGTTCTTGAGGTCCCAGGCGCTGGCCGTATGGATCAGCCGCCCCACGGTGGCGTAGAGGTCGAGCTGCAACTGCCCGTCGATGCGGTTGTCGAGCGCGTCGATCTCCTTGAACAGCGCTGGCAGGTGGAACCCGTCGCGCACCACCGCGAAGGCGCGGACGACCTCGCGCGCGCTGCGGCCCGAGGCTTCCTGCAATTTGGTGATGAACGAGGGGCCGCCGCGATTGATGACATCGTTTGCCAGCACGCGGGCGATGATCTCGCGCCGCAGCCGGTGCCCGTGAATGTCCTGATTGTATTTCTTTTCCATGCGATCCGGGAAATAGGCCATCAGGTCCCGGTCGAAATGGCCGTCATCCGGCACGTCGCTGGCAACGATCTCGGAAAACAGCACGATCTTCGCATAGGCGAGCAGCACGCCCAGTTCGGCGCGCGTCAGCGGTTCGTTGCGCGCCTCGCGTTCGGCCAGCGCAGTGGGCGAGGGCAGGTTCTCGACCGCGCGATCCAGCAGGCCGCGCCCCTCTAGAATGCTCATGAACCGCGCCTGATGGCCGAGGTCCAGCAGCCCGCGCTTGCGGGCGAGCGAAAGCGCAAGGGTCTGCTCGTAATTGTTGGCGAGCACCAGCCCGGCCACTTCCTCCGTCATTTCGGCGAGCAGGCGGTTTCGGGCCGGGCGCGTCAGCACATTGCGGCGCATCGCGCCCGCCAGCGCGATCTTGATGTTGACCTCCACGTCGGAGGAGTTCACGCCGCCCGAATTGTCGATGGCGTCGGAATTGCACGCCCCGCCCAGCAGGCCGTATTCGATGCGTGCGCGTTGCGTGACGCCGAGGTTCGCGCCTTCGCCGATGACCTTGACGCGCAGTTCGGCCGCCGTCACGCGGATGGCGTCGTTGGCGCGGTCCCCGACCTCCTGATTGGTTTCACCGGACGCGCGCACATAGGTGCCGATGCCGCCGAACCAAAGCAGATCCACATCGGCCTTGAGGATCGCGTTGAGGATTTCGGCGGGCGCGGCGACCATCTTGCCGAGCCCGATGGCGGCTGCGGCCTGTGCCGTGAGCGTCACCGATTTCTGGGCGCGCGAGATGACCATGCCGCCTTCCGAGAGCGCCGACCTGTCATAGTCCTGCCAGCTCGAACGCGGCAGCGCGAACATGCGCTTGCGCTCGGCGAAGGAAATCGCCGGGTTCGGATCGGGGTCGATGAAGATGTCGCGATGGTCGAAGGCCGCGATCAGCCTCGTCTGTTCGGACAACAGCATGCCGTTGCCGAACACGTCGCCCGACATGTCGCCGACGCCCACCACGGTGAAGGGGGAGGTCTGGATGTCCCGGTTCATCTCCCGGAAATGCCGCTTCACCGCTTCCCATGCGCCGCGCGCGGTAATGCCCATTTTCTTGTGGTCGTAGCCTGCCGAGCCGCCGGAGGCGAATGCGTCGTCCAGCCAGAAATGATGCGCGGCGCTGATGGCGTTGGCCGTGTCGGAGAAAGTCGCGGTGCCCTTGTCGGCCGCGACGACGAAATAGGGGTCGTCCGCATCGCGGCGCACGACATCCTTCGGCGGCACGATCTTGTTGCCGTCGAGATTGTCCGTGATGGACAGCAGGCTGGAGACAAAATTGATATAGGCGGAGGTGCCCGCCGCGAAGACCGCATCGCGCGAGCCGCCTGCCGGAAGCTGCTTGGGGAAGAAGCCGCCCTTCGCGCCGACCGGCACGATGACCGCATTCTTCACCTGCTGCGCCTTCACGAGGCCGAGCACTTCGGTCCGGTAGTCCTGCGCGCGGTCGGACCAGCGCAGGCCGCCGCGCGCGACGGGACCGAAACGCAGGTGCACGCCTTCGACCTCCGGGCCGTAGACAAAGATTTCGCGCCAGGGCCTCGGCTCGGGCAGCCCGTCAATGGCGCGCGGATCGAGCTTGATGGCGAGCGAACGCGGCTGACCCGGTTCGACCGGCGCAAAATGATTGGTGCGCAGCGATGCCTCGATGAGGTTCACATAGCGGCGGATGATGGTGTCGTCGTCGATGTTCGGAACATCGTCCAGCGCGTCCTTGATCTTGGCCTTGAGGTGGCGCGCGGTGACCTCGCCGTTCTTTTGCGACGGATCGAGATGCGCCACGAAGAGCGCGTGCAGCCCGCGCGAAATGTCCGGGTAGCGGTTCAGCGCGGCGGCGATGAAATCCTGGCTCTGCGGGATGCCCGCCTGCTGGAGGTAGCGCCCATAGGCGCGCAGGATGCCGAGTTCCGCCGGGTTCAGGCCCGCCGTCTGCGCCAGCGTGTTGTAGCCGTCATTGTCGGCCTCGCCGTGCCAGACCGAAAGGAACGTCTTTTCGAACAGCACGCCTTCGTCGGTCAGGTCGAGCGGCTTGCCGTAGGCGGTTTCGATCTGCATGTCGTGCACAAAGACCGGCGCCGCATTTTCATCAGCGACTTCGAAGGTGCGCTCGCTGATGACCCTGAACCCCATGTTTTCAAGCAGCGGGACGCGCCGGGACAGCGCCACGGGCGTGCCGAAATGATAGATCCTGAGCGACGCCTCTTCCGGCTTCTGGCCGGGCGCGCGGTAGAAATCGGTGGCGATGGCGTTCATCGCGTCGAGCGCGGCGATGCGGCGTGCATCGACAAGGGCCTCCGCCGGCGTGAAGCTGTTGCGGTAGCTCTCGGGGAAGCGGTTCGCCATGCCGACGAGGACCGCGTCCTCCTCCGAGCCGGTCGATGCTTCGCGCACGGAATCTTCCCATGTGCGCACGATGTCGCGGATGCCGGCCTCGATGGTCGCGGGGTCGATCTTCGGCGTCTTGCCGCCCGAACGCCCTATGATGAAATGGACGCGGGCAAGACCGCCCTCGGGGAAGGCCGGATAGTAGGCGGACAGCCGCCCGTCATAGATCGTCTTGAGGTAGGCGCCAATCTTCTCGCGCACATGCGAATCGTAGTGGTCGCGCGGCACGAACACGATGATCGAGACGAAGCGGTCGAACTGGTCCACCCGCACCAGCGCACGCACGCGGGGACGGTCGAGCAGGCCGAGGATCGCATCGGCATGCTTGCGCAGGATCGGGACGGGGATCTGGAACAGTTCGTCGCGAGGATAGGACTCCAGCACGTTGATCAGCGTCTTGCCGGAATGATCGGAGCGGTCGAAGCCCGATTTGGCGAGCACTGTCTCGGCCTTGGAGCGCAGATAGGGGATCTTCATCACCGAGCGCGTGTAGGCCGTCGAGGTGAACAGGCCGACGATGCGCAACTCGCCCGCCAGCGCGCCCTTGGCATTGAAAATCTTGACGCCGATATAGTCGAGATAGGCCCGGCGATGCACCGCCGACTTGGCGTTGGCCTTGGTCACGAGCAGCGGATCGGGGCCGTAGAGGAAGGCGCGCACCTCCTCGCTGGTCGTCGGACTGCTGTGCGTGTCGCGGCGCAGCACCACCACGTCGGGGTCCGAAAGGATGCCGAGGCCGGGTTCCTTGACGCGCGAAAGCGTACCGCTCTTTTCGGTTCCGGAATATTTGAACTCGCGCATGCCGAGGAATGTGAAATTCTCGTCGCGCAGCCATTCGAGGAAGGCAATCGCCTCGTCCACCGCATGCTTGTCGAGCGGCACCGGCGTGTAGCGGAACTGGGAGATCGCCTGGTCGAGCCGCGCCAGCATCGGCTTCCAGTCGCGCACCACGGCCCGGATCTGCCTGACCAGCCTGTCCAGTCTCTTGTCGAGTGCCTCGACCTGTTCGGCGCTCAGGCGGCTGACGTGAATGTGGATGACGCTGACCTTGTCGGCCCCATGGTCTGTCTTGAGTGCGGCTTCCGCCGCCAGCTTCTGGACGCCGTTCTTGCCGTGCTCGACCGTGAGCACCGGGTGGGTGACGAAATGCGGCTGGCCGGCGGCGTCGGTCACCTCGCCGAGAATGGAGTCGAACAGGAATGGCATGTTGTCGTTGACAACCGTCACCACCGTCAGCGGCTTGCCGTTGAGCGCGATGGCCGGATCGGTGTCGACTGAAACGATGCTGTCGCCCCTGCGATGGCGCAGAAGCGCCTGCTCGGCGAGTTCGGCCGCCCTGGCAAGCGCATTTTCATCATAAGGAGCAACGTCTTCCGGCGCAGCGCGGTCGAGAAGGTGCTTCGCGAATCCGGCGAGTCGACGTCGGGATGTTTCGCCCCCTGTTTTGCCCGGAGTGGGCTTGTTGCCGGTGCTTGCCTTGACCGATGTCGCTTTGTGCTTGGCGTCCATCGCTTCCCTCCCGTCCGTACAGTTGGCCTTGAACAGACCGATCGATAGCAGGCCCAGACCACATTTTTTTGTCTATGCTAGACCAATGCGGCCATATTTGGCGACCGCTCAATGGGGTATGCTCAAAAAAAGTGCAACAACTATATTAGAGGAACGCTCATATGACGCTTCGCCCGACTGCACTGGCGCTTGAGCCCGGCGAACTGAGTGACGCCACCAGGGCGTATTTCGACAAATGCGTCGAGAAGCTCGGGCTGATCCCGAATGTGCTGCTGGCCTACGCCTTTGATGAAAAGAAGCTCAGGGCGTTCACCGACATGTACAATGAGCTGATGCTGGGCGAATCCGGCCTTTCCAAGCTGGAGCGCGAGATGATCGCGGTTGCCGTATCCTCGGTCAACCACTGCTATTATTGCCTGACCGCGCACGGCGCGGCGGTGCGGCAGCTTTCCGGCGATCCGGCGCTTGGCGAAATGATGGTGATGAACTATCGCGCCGCCGACCTTTCGCCGCGCCAAAGGGCGATGCTCGATTTTTCGGTGAAGCTGACCGAACGGCCGGCAGAGATGGAGGAGGCCGACAGGGCGCGTCTGCGCGAGGTTGGCTTCAGCGATCGCGACATCTGGGATATCGCGGCGACGGCTGCATTCTTCAACATGTCGAATCGCGTCGCCGCCGCCGTCGATATGCGCCCCAATCCGGAGTATCACGCGATGGCGCGATAGGCCGGTCAAAGTGGCGGGTGCGCGCATGAAACCGTGGGAGCGCAAATGAACGACACCGCAACTGGCCCGGACTGGACAGGCACCGCAGGACCGAGGCTTGTCGACCGTCCGGCGCATCGTCGCTGGCTGCTGTCGCGCGCCTTCGAACTTTTTGACTTCTTCCAGCCGGCTGCCTTCAATCCTGCGGGCGGGTTCTTCACGCTGGACGAGCTTGGCCGGCCGAATGCCGCGCGGCCTGCCCATGCGGGCGTCGAGCGGCAACTGCACGACACCACGAGGATGGTGCATTGCTTCGCTGTCGCAAGCCTGCTCGGCCTGCCGGGCGCGGATCGCGTCATCGACCACGGCATGGACTTTCTGTGGCGCCGGCACCGCGATTCCTCTCATGGCGGCTATTTCTGGGCGGTCGACGACGAGACGCCGACCAACCCCACGAAGCAGGCATATGGGCATGCCTTCGTCCTGCTTGCGGCTTCATCGGCAAAGGTTGTCGGGCATCCGCTTGCGGACAGGCTTATCGGCGATGTCACGGAGGTGCTGCGCACGCGATTCTGGGAGGAGACGGCGGGCGCAACCTCGGAGGAATATGCTGCCGACTGGTCGCCGATCAGCGACTATCGCGGGCAGAATTCCAATATGCACCTGACCGAGGCGCTGATGGCGGCCCATGAGGCAACGGGCGATACGGACTATCTGGCGATGGCGGGCCGCATCGCCGACCTTATCGTCAATCGCCACGCGCGGGAGCAGGGCTGGCGGGTGGCCGAACATTTCGACAGGGCCTGGAATGTCGATATTGCCTATGCCGGCGATCCGATGTTCCGCCCGCGCGGCACGACGCCGGGGCATGCGCTGGAATGGAGTCGCCTTCTCGTCCAGCTCTGGCAGCTTGGCGGGCGGCAGGTGGAATGGCTGCCGGAGGCGGCCGCATCGCTCTTCAAGCACACCACGGAAATCGGCTGGGACCATTCGTCGGGGGGCTTTTTCTATACGCTCGACTGGAGCGACCGGCCCGACCAGAAAGATCACTTCTGGTGGCCCTGCGCGGAAGGCATCGCTGCCGCCGCCGTATTGGGGACTGCGCTGCCGGAACCGTTTTTCGAAACCTGGTATCGCCGCATCTGGGGCGTCGTCGCCAATCATTTCATCGACCGGCGCAATGGAAGCTGGCTTCCTGAACTCGACGCCGGAATGCGCCCGGTCAGCCGGGTCTTTACCGGACGACCGGACATCTACCACGCGGTGCAGGCATGTCTGATTCCGCTGCTACCTGCTGATGGCAGCATCACGCGCGGCCTCATGAAGGGCGATCTTCAACTCGGTTGAGGCTTGCGGCCATTGCCGCAAGGTTCTCTTCGGGCGGGTGGCGCGGGTTCCACCCCGCAATATTCAGGGCGGTGCCGTCCACGAGCAGATCGCCGAAAAGCTGTTCGGCCATGTGCGACCGTCCCGTTGCCTGCATAATCGCCCGCATCAGCCAGACAGGCGCGGGGAACAGGTGTTCCGGGCGACCGAGGCTCTTTCGAATCGTTCCCACGATCTCGCGAAGCGAAAGCGGGCGCGCATCGGTGACGTGGAAGATGCGGCCTTCAATGCCCGGAGCCGTGGCCGCGAACGTGACGGCCTCGATCAGGTTGGACAGGCCGACCATGCTGCGTCGGTTGTTGACCGAAGCGAAGGGCAGCGGCCACGGTGACAGCGCTAGCCGCGTGAGGCTCCGGATATTCGCCCTGGGGCCTTTTCCATAGACGAGAGGCGGGCGCAGGACGACCGGCCCTATCTCAGGCAAGTCGAGCACCGCGCGCTCGGCGCGCGCCTTGGACTCGCCATAGGGGCTGAGCGGATTGACGGGCATGTCGGGCGTGAGCACGCCCTTGTTGGCGGCAACGACATTGATCGTCGAGACAAGCACGAACCTGCGGATGCCCGCGTCCTGTGCGCGCTGCGCGAGGTCGCGCGTGAAAGTGTGGTTGGCGCTTTCAAATTCCTCCGGCGTCGGGGTCGAGCGCCCGGTCCGGTGCGCCAGCCCTCCGAGGTGAATCACCGCGTCCGCGCCATCGAGCGCCGGAAGCGGCTCTCCGTGCCGGATCGTCAGGACCGAATGGCCCTGCGACATCAGAAGCGGAACAAGCGCCGTTCCGACGAAGCCGCTGGTGCCGGTGACAGCGACCTTCATGCGCCGCTCGTGGTCCTGTCGCCTTGCCCTGCGCCGAGGATCGTCGCGGCGATGATCCTGAGGTCCGCGCTGAGCGAGCGCCGGTAGGTCGCATCCAGCTTCGCAAGCCGCTCGGGATCGGACATATCCACGCCCGCGATCTGGGATACGCCGGTGATGCCGGGGCGCATGGCCAGCACGCCCGCCTTCCTGCGCGCCTCGATCAACTCAAGCTGGGTCGGCAGGCAGGGGCGGGGTCCAACGATGTTCATGTCGCCCGCCAGAACGTTCCAGAGCTGGGGCAGTTCATCGAGCTTGGTGCGACGCAGGAAATGACCGACGCGCGTGACCGCCGACCGGCCCACCTCATGCGTTGGCCGGTCGCCCGTATCGGCATGCATGGTGCGCAGCTTCACACATGTGAACGGTTTGCCGTTTTCGCCGATGCGCACCTGTCGCAACAAGGCGGGACCGGGCGAATCAAGCCGAATCAGCAAAGCGCAGGCCAGAAGCACGGGCGATGCGAGCAGCAGGCCGATGGCCGCCGCGCCCGTGTCGAAAAGCCTTCCGTTCAAGTCCATTGAGCCGCCGCAGAATCTGCAAACATTTGCGGGACCTACCAAGCCGGCCGCCCGTTCGGCAAGGGCTCAATCGGCGGCGTGAGGCGCGGGCTCTATCGACGCAGCCGCACGTCGAGCGCAAGATCCGGATCGATCGAAGCTATCCGTGTCAGTCCATGGGGCTTGATGCTGCCGGTGATCATTGGCGCGTCGATCCTGCCCCAACCTGCGCAAACCCTTGTCCTGATTGGAGTTTGCCCGGTTCCGACACAACTTGACCCCGCGCCCCAATGCCCGCTGGTCTCGACTGTCGCGACTGCCGCGAGCAAAGCAAACACGGCGCTCGCCGCCACTTTCGAATCTGATTTCATGGCCCACCCAATCGCCCCATCGATTGTGACGGCAAATAGAGCACAGGCTTATTGAAGTGGGACTTACAGCATAGCTAAAATTTGATCTGTTAAGGCAGATTTTGTAAAGTCGACTCAGTTGCCGCAAACGCTCTTCACATTCACGTGCGCCCACTTGCACAAAGGATGTCGTCACGCGAAAGCAGGATAGCGGCAGGTTCATTCAGCGTAAAAAAACCAATCGCGGGGTTCGGTCTACCGCGAATTTCAGGAAAAGCATGCGTCGGCGGAAGGGCACATCCGTGCCGTTCCGGCGCGGGTGCGGTTCATTGGGCACATGTTGGACGAACTGGAAATGGGGCGGGGCTTATGAGGGGAAGCTTTATTCGAAGTATCGCGGTTTTCCTCGTTCTCGCGGTCTGCACTGGTGCGGCCTATTTCATGCTTCGCGATCCTAGGCCGATTGCGATGGTGCCCAAGCCGAATGCCCAGGTTGCGCCGCTGGGCAAGATCAAGATCACCTTCGACCGCGCGATTTCCCCGGCCGACACCGAGGTGCGAATCGAAGGGCGGACAGGCACCGATACCTTTCCCGTCATGGGCGACATCGAATATCTCCCTTCCGAGGAAGCCATCGTCGTCACCACGAGCAGCATCCTCAAGCCTGCCGAATACAGCGTGAAGGTCTATTCCCGGGACGACCAGCTTGCGGACTGGAACTTCAACGTCAACGAGGCAGAAGGCATTGCATCGACCGGCAGCCCTCCGATCCTGATCGTGCAAGGCGGGAAGAAGGATTTCAGCGCATATTATGGCGAGATATTGCGTGCCGAGGGCTTTACCGATTTCACGATCGCCAGCGCGGCCGAGGTCCGCGAACTGGAATTGGCGGGCTACGAGATTGCGATCGTTGCGGGCAATATCGATGACGCCCTGACAAACCGGCTGGAAGATTGGGTCGAGGACGGCGGAAATCTGGTTGCAATACAGCCTTCGGGCGCGCTTGCACAGTTGGCGGGGGTGGCCACGGAGAATTTGGTGCAGACATCGGGATATCTCAGCTTCGACACCGGGCAGGCGCCGGGAGCCGGGCTGGTCAAGGAGCCGATCCAGTTTCATGGTCAAGCCGCCAGGCTGACCGCGCAGCCCGGCACGAGCGTCATCGCTTCCCTGCGCTTCGACGGGAATGATGAGTTCACGCCCGCCGCAACGGTGCGAAGCATCGGCTCGCTTGGTGGCGAGGTTTCGGCGCTCGCCTTCGATCTCGCCTTGTCTGTCATGTTGACCAGGCAAGGCAATCCCGCATGGGCCGGACAGGATCGGGACGGATTGCCGCCGATTCGTCCAAATGACCTGTTTTTCGGGAATGCGAAGGACGATCCGCAGCCGGACTATCTCGATCTCGAAAAGGTCGCCATTCCGCAGGCCGACGAGACGATGCGCTTCCTGTCGAACCTGATGCTTCACCTTCAGCGGGACGGGACCCCGTTGCCGCGCTTCTGGTATTTCCCGAAGGACTACAAGGCGGCGGTGGTCATGGCCGCCGACGATCACGGCACGAAGGACGGGACCCGCAGCTTCTTCCAGCTTCTGGACGAATTCAGCCCCAAGAATTGCAGCCTGGCCGAATGGGAATGCGCTCGCGCCACGTCATGGATCTATGCGAGCAGCGGCCTGACTGTGAAGGACGCCGAAAAATATGCCGCGACCGGGTTCTCGGTCGGATCGCACATATCCACGGATTGCAAGGACTGGACCCGGGCGTCGCTCAACAATGCGATTGCACGCGATCTGGGCGTATTCCAGCAGCGATTCCCATCGCTGCCGACGCAGGTGACCAGCCGGCTGCACTGCATTGTCTGGTCCGACTATCTGAGCCATGCGGAAATCGAGCGGAGCTGGGGTATCCGGCTCGATATGAACTACTACTACTGGCCGGAATCCTGGTTGAGAAATCGATCCGGCTTCATGACCGGTTCGGGACTGCCGATGCGATACGGCACGCCGGACGGCGAGGTCGTCGATGTCTACCAGCAGGAGACGCATCTGGTGGATGAGATTTTCAATTCCAATCCGGGTGCCGTGGACCGGCTCATTGAAAGTGCGCTCGGTCCGGACGGGTTCTATGGCGCCTTCGGCACCCATATCGATTTCTCGAACAGTTTTGCCACGGTTGTGGTCGACGCCGCGCGCAAATGGAATGTTCCGATGATTTCCGCGGATCAACTCCTCGCGTGGCAGGATGCAAGGTCCCAGTCCACCTTCGAAGGTGTGAGGCTGGAGGGACAAATCCTGAGCTTTGCGATCAACACCCGTGATGACATGGGCGAGGCGCTGACCGCGATGCTTCCGCTCGATTCAAAGGCCGGCAGGCTGTTGGCGATCGCGCGCAATGGCGAGGCAGTGGCGTTCCGGAGCGAGAGGATCAAGGGCGTCGACTATGCGATGTTCCCGGGCGGGCGCGGGCACTATAGCGTTACCTATGAGACGGAAGCAGCGCGGAACGAGCCTTGATGACAGCAGCAAGCGGGCGGGCGGGCGACCCTCTCAAAGCCCCTGCTGGATGATCCAGTTGCAGGCCTGGCGGTTGCCTTCGAGGTTGCACGCGCGGTTCGCCTGCAGAATCTGGATATAGTAGTTGCATTGGTTGGGATCGCCTCCCATGCAGTTCTGCCCGAGGCTGGTCATCCGGCATGCCAGCGCGAACCCGTTCACCTGACATGCGCGCTGGTGATAAGGCAGGCAATATCGCGGATCGGCGTAAGTCAGGCAGGAAGCTTCCAGCATGTTGGCGCTGTTGTTGCTGTAGCAATACAGCTCTCCGGATGCGTCGAGTTCGCAGGGACCGCTCTGCGCGTTCGCCAGCGCAGGAAATGCGAGCGCAACAATGATCGGCGCAACCCGACGCATCATATGTCCGGCGCTGGCCATGTTTGGCCCCCTCATGCGATACCGTGCCGGACGCTATCAAAACCGCAGGGCGCGGCAATTTCCCATTAAGGCGTATTGGCTATCGCGTGGGCGCTTCCGCGAGAATGTCGCGGTAGCTGTCGCGCAAGATGTTCTTCTGCACTTTCGCCATGGTGTTGCGCGGCAGTTCGTCGACCATGACGACGCGCTTCGGCAATTTGTAGTTGGCCAATCTCGGGCGAAGCGCTTCGGCGATGTCGCCTTCGCTTATGTCCGCACCGCGTTCGGGCACGACGACGGCAACCACCGCTTCGCCGAAATCGGGATGAGGCACGCCAATGACCGCGCTTTCGACGACGCCGGGAATCGCATCGATCTCCAGTTCGATCTCCTTGGGATAGACGTTGTAGCCGCCTGTTATCACGAGGTCCTTGCCGCGCCCGAGTATCCACACATAGCCGTGCTCGTCGATCCGGCCCAGATCTCCGGTGATGAAAAAGCCGTCCGGGCGGAACTCGCTGCGGGTTTTTTCCGGCATGCGCCAATAGCCGGAAAAGACGTTCGGGCCGCGCACCTCGATCACGCCGATCTCGCCGGTCGGCAACTCCTTGCCCGTGTCCTGATCGCAGATGCGAAGGTCCACGCCGGGAAGGGGAAAGCCGACCGAACCCGGCACACGCGCGCCCACCAGCGGATTGGACGTGTTCATATTGGTCTCGGTCATGCCGTATCGCTCGAGGATCGCGTGCCCGGTGCGTTCGGCGAACGCCCTGTGGGTTTCGGCGAGCAGCGGGGCCGAACCCGATATGAACAGGCGCATGCGTTCGGTCGCCGCGCGGTCGAGGCCGGGCTGGTCGAGCAGGCGCGTGTAGAAGGTCGGGACACCCATCAGGACGGTTGCGCCGGCCATCGCCTCGATGACGCCGGCCGCATCGAACTTCGGCTGGAAGATCATGCTGGCGCCCGAAAGCAGGACGAGGTTCGTCGCCACGAACAGGCCGTGCGTGTGAAAGATCGGCAGCGCGTGGATCAGCACGTCCTCCCCGGTAAAGCCCCATGTCGGAAGCAGCGCCTCGGCGTTCGAGAGCAGATTGCCGTGGCTCAGCATCGCGCCCTTGGAGCGGCCCGTCGTGCCGGATGTGTAAAGGATCGCGGCGAGGTCATCAGCGCTGCGCGCGGCATCGGGTGCGTCCGCCTGCGCGGCGGCGACGAGATCGGGTAGGGAACCGCTGCCGTCGGCGCCCAGCGTTTCCGTTCGCCCGACGCCGTTCTGCGCGGCGACGGGGCGCAGCAGTTCCAGCTTCGCGGGGTCGGCGACGAACATCGCAGGCTCTGCGTCACCCAGGAAATAGCCGATTTCAGAAGGCGTGTAGGCTGTGTTCAGCGGCAGGAAGATCGCTCCCGCGCGCACGGATCCGAGGTAAAGAAAGAGGGCCTCCGGCGATTTCTCCACCTGTGCGGCAACACGGTCGCCCACGGTGACACCGGCTGCTCTCAACGCCGCCGCATAGCGCCGCGACCATCGCACAACTTCCCCATAGCTGTATCGCCGCCCGTTCTGGCAGATGATGCAGGGCCGGTCCGGATCGCGATCAGCCGGAAGGATTCGGGAAATGAGATGGTTCGTCATGGGCCTTGCTTGTCGCGTTATCCCGGCATGCCAACTGATGCCGCGAAGTGAAATACCATACAAGGCAGGAAATTTCTGGCGGAGAAGGAGGGATTCGAACCCCCGATACCCTTGCGAGTATGCCGCATTTCGAGTGCGGTGCTTTCAACCACTCAGCCACTTCTCCACGCCATTGAAAACATTCACAAATCCGGACCGGGGCGGGTGGTTGAAAACGCCCTGTGGCTGCCGAATAGCTATCGAATGTCTCCCGACGCGGGCTTCTCTAGCGCTAACGGCACTGTTTCGTCAACGCGTTCATCTGCTGCCGGTTTGAAACCAAGCAGACGCAGTGCATTTGCGGTGACCAGCACGGTCGCGCCGGTATCGGCAAGGATCGCCGGCCAAAGCCCGGTGATGCCCAGAATGGTCGTGACGAGAAAGACCCCTTTCAGCCCCAGCGCAATCGCAATGTTCTGCCGGATATTCGAAAGCGTTGCCTTCGACAGCTCCATCATCACCGCGATATCGCCGACCCGGCCGTGCAACACCGCCGCGTCGGCGGTTTCGAGCGCGACATCGGTTCCGCCGCCCATTGCGATGCCTATGTCGGCTGCGGCAAGCGCGGGCGCGTCATTGATACCGTCCCCGACCTTTGCGACGACGAATCCCTGCTTCTGGAGATAGGCAACGATGCGCTGCTTGTCCTCCGGGAGAAGCCCGGCCCGGACTTCGATGCCGAGGCGGGCGCCGATGGCCTCGCCGGTCCTGCGGTTGTCGCCCGTCAGCATCACAGTCTTTATTCCCGAGGACGCCAGCTTGCGCAGCCCGGCCACCGCGTCCGGTCGCGGCTCGTCCCGCATCGCGATGAAGGCCGCGACCTTGCCGTCGGCGACAAGCACAGAAACTGTCTTGCCCGCATCGTTCAACCCGGCGATCGCGCTCTGATCCTCCTGCGAAAGCCCGGCCATTTCCGCTGCGGCGGCGGGCGAACCCAGAAAAACCTGCTTTTTATCGACGATGCCCGACACGCCCTTTCCGCCGATGGCCTTCGACCCTGAGGCGGGCGGAACCGCGATGGTGTCGGCCTTCGCCTTCGCCAGGATGGCCATTGCCAGCGGATGGCTCGATCCCGCTTCCAGCGCGGCGGCGAGCGCCAACGCATCCCGCTTGCTCCCGCCTCGCGCAACGATGTCGGTGACTTGCGGCCTGCCCGCCGTCAGCGTGCCGGTCTTGTCGAGCGCGACGGCGGTGATCCCGCCCAAGCCTTCCAGCACCGCGCCGCCCTTCATCAAAAGGCCGCGCCGGGCGCCCGCCGAAAGTGCTGCGGCAATGGCGGCGGGAACGGAAATGACCAGCGCGCAAGGACAGCCGATGAGCAGCAGCGCGAGGCCCTTGTAGATCCACTCGGACCAGGAGGCTGACCAGAGCAGGGGTGGAACCACGGCGACGAGTGCGCCCAGCACCAGCACGCCCGGCGTGTACCAGCGGGAAAAGCGGTCGATGAACCGCTCCGTCGGCGCCTTGCTTTCCTGCGCCTCTTCGACGAGACGGACTACACGGGCGATGGTATTGTCTGCCGCCGCCGCCGTCACCCTGATGCGCAGGACGCCGTCGCCGTTGATCGTTCCGGCAAGCGCCTTCTCGCCTGCCTCGCGGCGAACGGGAACGCTTTCGCCCGTCACCGGGCTTTCGTCGATCGAGCTTGCGCCTTCGATGATGTCGCCGTCGGCCGGTATCCGGTCGCCGGGGCGAACGACGATCGTCGCGCCAATGTTCAGGCTTTCCGCCGGCACCTCGCGCATCTCGCCGTTTTCTTCGACGCGTGCGGTTTGCGGCACGAGTTTCGTCAGCGCCTGGATACTGGCGCGCGCCCGGCCCGCCGCGACGCCTTCGAGCAGTTCACCGATGAGGAACAGGAACACGACCATCGCCGCTTCTTCGGCTGCGCCGATGATGACCGCGCCGACCGCAGCTATCGTCATCAGGGTCTCGATGGAAAACGGCGTACCGTATCGCGCGCCCATCGCGGCGCGCCAGGCGATGGGAACAAGGCCGACAAGCATCGCCAGCGTGAAGGCATAGGCATCGAGCGACGGCACCATGCGTCCGACGATCCAGGCAAAGGCCACAGCCCCGCCGCTTGCGGCGGTGAGCACGGCCTTGCGGGAGTTCCACCACGGCCCCTCGGTCGGGCCGTGATCGTGACTGTGCAGGCCCGACGCCTCTTCTTTGCGGCTTGCAGCCTTTTCATGGTCATGCCCGGCGCAATCATGGCCGTCGTGATCGGGGTGCGCGGGGCTCGCCGGTTGCGCATTTTTTGCGTTGGCATTCTGCACGCCATAGCCGAGTTTTCGAATGCGCGTGGTCACCGCCTCAAGATCGGCGTCCGCCGAATGCCTCAGCACCATTGTCCCGGCCTGCACCGACACAGAAGCGTCCACCACCCCTTTGACGCCCTTCGCAGCCGTGGAAACCTTGGTCGCACAGCTTGCGCAATCCATGCCGTCAACGCGGAAACGCGTGGTGAGTGTGCCGTCCATGCCAGTGCCTTTCCTGCGGGAATGCAACTGTGCTACATCCTCTAGTGACTAGAGGAGCAAGCGGAAAATGCCCGGCGTGACGATTGGCGAAGCATCCAGGCTGAGCGGGGTGAAGGTGCCGACGATCAGGTATTATGAGCAGGTCGGCCTGCTCCCCGCGCCGGATCGCACGGCGAAACACCGACGCGTATATGGAAAGCACGACCTCAATCGTCTGGCGTTCATCCGGCATGCGCGGGAACTCGGCTTCGATACAGAGGCGATCCGCACGCTGCTGGCACTGCAGGACAATCCGCGTCAATCCTGCGAGGCCGCCGACGAGACGGCACGAACCCGGCTGGCGGAAGTGGATCGCCGCATCGCCAGCCTGCAGGCCCTACGCGGAGAGTTGCTTCGCATGCTGGCTAGTGGCTGCGAGGGTCACGTCGAGAATTGCCGCGTGATCGAAACCCTGTCAGAACACCATCACCACGGACCGCTTGCCTGAGCGGATGCCTTAATACCTGCGCATCCGGGGCGAGTTGAGCGCGACGAAAGCGAGCGCGACGAGCAGCGTCGTAACGCCTATCGTGACAACGCCGGCCGGGGTAATTCTGGCGCTGCCTTGCAGCGAGATGCTCTTCCCGATGCGAAGGTTGTACGTCGCCTTCATCTCTTCAGGATGGGTCGGAATATCGTCGATTGGCGCGCTTGTCTCATCGGTCATCGGCTTGCCTCCTGTCCGAAGAGCATACGCGCAATCCACCGCTCAAGGCCAACCGGAAATTGCGCCGCATGGGCGCGGGCGGCGGTCAGCGTTGCCGCCATGCCTGCGTTCGTCTCAGCAAGAGCCGGGACACCGCGCCGTGGACCAGCCGCGCGGCGACATTCGTATAAAAGATCATCATGCCCATCGCCGCTGCCGGGGCGATGTCTCCGGCGTCGTCCATGTTGAGCACGGCTACGGAGGCGAGTTGCGTCTGTGTCGAGTAGAGGAAGACCACCGCCGACACGGTGGTCATGGCATTGACGAAGAGATAGATCGCGATGTCGAGGATCGCGGGTAGACACACGGGCACGGTGACGCGGATGAACAGCCTGTGGAAAGGCTGTTTCAGCGAGGCGGCGACAGGTTCGAACTCCCGGTCCATCTGCTTGAGCGCGGTCAGCGCCGTCAGGTGCGAAACCGTGTAGAAGTGGGTCACCGTGCACACCACGAGGATCGTCGTGGTGCCATAAATCACATTGAGCGGGTTGGCCGGATTGTTGAAGAAGAAAATATAGGAGAGGCCCAGAACCATGCCGGGCACAGCCATCGGCAACATTGCGAGGAACTGGAACAGCGTGCGCCCGGCCCGGAAACCTTCGCTCTTTTCCATCATATAGGCTCCGGTAAAGACGATGATCGTCCCGAAGATCGCCGTCAGCAGGGCCATGCGGATGGAGTTGTAATAGGCGCCCCAGCCGCCGCCATCCATGAGGTCGAAACGGAAATTGCGGAGGCTCGGCGTCAGGTCGTAGGGCCAAAATTTGACGATTGCCGCGAGTTGGCACACGCCGATCATCACCAGGATGAAGGCGGCGATCAGGCTGCAATAGGCCAGGCAGCCGAGATCGAAACGAGGATTTTGCTTCGGCTCGTAGGGAACTGCGCGCGCCGAAAGCAGGGCCACTTGTCGTTTCTGTATCGTGCGGTCCACGAAAAAGGCGACGACCGCCGGCACCAGCAGCAGCACCGACACAACAGCGCCCATTTCGAAGTTCTGCTGGCCGATCACCTGCTTGTAGATGTCGACGGCAAGCATGTTGTATTGCCCGCCGATAACCTTGGGCAGGCCGAAATCCGTGATCACCATCGTGAAGACCACGAAAGCGGACGAGATGATCCCGTAGCGCGCGCCGGGAACGGTAACGGTCCAGAAGGTGCGCCATCTGGAGGCGCGCAGCGCGGCGGCGGCTTCATAGTGGCGGGCGTCGGCAATTGAAAGCGCGGTCGAAATGATCAGCAGCGCGTGCGGCAGCGTGAAGAACACCGAACCGATCACGATGCCGATCGGTCCATAGATGGAATTGCCCATCATCCAGCTCTTGAGCAGGCCCTGATTGCCGAACAGATAGACAAGCGCGATGCCGGGCAACAGGGAGGGCACCAGTATGGGAACTGTCATCACGAGCCGGAAAAAGCCCTTGAAGGGCATGTGGCTGCGGTTCAGCGCATAGGCAAGCCCGAAGGCGATCGATATGACCAGCGCTGTGCTGATGAGCCCCATCAGCACCGAGTTTCCGATGGAATTGGCCAGCGAGGGCGTCGAGAAATAGTTGACGAAATTGTTCAGCCCAAGCGCGCGAACGGGCCGCAAAGACACTCGCCGGAACGTGTTGGAATCGACTTCGACCCAGTCCGTGCCGCGTTTCAGTTCCGATCCGACGAGGAAGGCCGATTCCGGAGTGGTACCGCGCAGTCGGTAGTTCACCGGGCTGCGGAACGAGAAATCCTTGAACAGGGCCGTGACCGGCAAGCGCCCATCCGATCCGGTGTCAAGCTGTTCCGGCCCAAAGGCCTGCGCTTGCGCATTCAGCTCGGCGACCGATTTGGCCGGGCCGAAATTCGCGCCCGTTCCGTCGCTCTGTTGTATCTCGAACAGGTTCAGATCGAAATGATAGGTCGAAAGCGATTTCGACAGGAGCACGTAGAGTGGCAGGGCAAGCGCGACGATCAGATAGAGCGCGATCACCAGCATCAACCCGCGCCTTGTCACGTCGTCCGACGAGAGCTGTGGTCGCAGGGCCCGCCCGGCGGGCAGGGTCGCCGTCGCCGCGGTCATCATCTTCCCCCGGCGAAAACGAGCACGCGGCTCTGGGGAAGCTCGGCATGCATCCTGCATCCGGTCTCGATCCCCAGGCGGCGGACGGCGTTTATCGAGAAATCCGCAATCAGCACACCCTCGCCAAATCGCGGCGAGGACAGGCGGCACCGCCAGAATCCGCCCAGGAACTCCATCTTCTCAACGGTCACGTCGATCAGGTTCTGCGGCGTTCCGACCTGCTCGGTCACGGTGAGCGCATGAGGAATGATGTCCACCGGGCGGATGACCGCCGTGACTTCGGCGCCGGGCTTCATGTCGTGCGGTGCGGTCATGAGTTCGGTGGCTGCCAGTGCGATGCGGTCTGGACCAAGCGTGGTGGCTGGGAAGCGGTTCGTTTCGCCGATGAAGTCCGCGACGAACAACGTGCCGGGCTGGCGATACACTTCGGTCGGCGTGCCGACCTGCTCGATCGTGCCTTGATTCATCACCACGATGCGGTCCGCCATCGCCAGCGCTTCCTCCTGGTCATGCGTGACCATGATCGTCGTGACGCCGAGCTTGCGCTGCAATTCCTTGATCTCGTGTCGCAGGTGCACGCGCACCTTCGCGTCGAGCGCCGAAAGCGGCTCATCGAGCAAAAGCAGTCCGGGCGACACCGCCATGGCGCGGGCCAGCGCAATGCGCTGCTGCTGACCGCCGGAAAGCTGCGCCGGATATTTCTTCGCCTGGCTGGTCAGTCCGACAAGCTCCAGCAGCTCGGCGACGCGCGCCTTGATGTCCGCCTTCGAGCGCCGCGCATTTTCAAGCCCGAAGGCGATGTTCTTCTCGATGGTCAGGTTGGGAAAGAGCGCGTAGGACTGGAACACGATGCCGTAGTCGCGCTTCGACGGCGGCAGGGTCGATATGTCCTTGCCCGCTTGTCGGATGGTGCCGCGGGTTTGCAGGTCGAGGCCCGCGATGGCGCGCAGCAGGGTCGTTTTTCCGCAGCCCGAGGGACCCAGAAAACAGATGAACTCGCCTTCCTTGACGGACAGCGAGACGCCTTTCAGGGCCTGGAAGTCCTGAAAGGATTTCCACACATCGCTGATGGTGAGGTAGTCCGGCTTCGCGGTTTCCGATTGGGGCACGGCGTTTGCCGGCGTTGCCGCCGTCCTGGCTACGGTCAGGTTTCTCATCGTTTCCACCGCGAATGATGCATTGAAAAAGGGCGCCGCTCCATGCGACGCCCTTTGAGGAATTCAGCTCTTCGGCTCCGACTTGGAGTCGTATCGCTTCGCCCACTCGGTAAGGATGGCCTTGCGGTTGTTCGCCGCCCATTCGAAATCGTTCTTGATCATGTGGTCGGCGACATTCTCGGGCAGGTTCTCGACCGGCTTCGCGATGCCGGGATAGGCCAGAACCGCATATCCCTCATTGTACATCTCGTTGGCTTCTTTCGAGACCGAGAAATCGACGAGCTTCTGCGCTGCTTCGAGATTTGCTGTGCCGGCCACGATCGCGGTGGCCTCTGCTTCCCAGCCCGATCCTTCCTCCGGGAAGATGATGTCGAGCGGTGCACCCGCCGACTTTGCCTTCGCGCCGGGGAATTCGAACGAGACGCCGACGACGGTTTCGCCTGCGCCGGCCATCTTGCAGGGCTTGGAGCCGGAATGCGTGTAGGCCGAGATGTTGTCGTGGAGGCTGTCCATGAACTTCCACGCGTCTTCTTCGCCGAACATCTGGATCCATGCGGACACGTCGAGGAACCCGGTGCCGGACGAGTTGGGGTTCGGCATCACGACATGGCCCTTGTATTCAGGCTTGGTGAGGTCCTTCCAGCTCTTGGGGGCGGCGAGCCCGATCTTTTCGGCTTCCGCGGTGTTGAAGCAGATCGCCGCAACATAAGCGTCCATGCCGGTCCAGGTGGGCGGCGTGCTGGTGTCCACGAAGCGTGGGTCGAGCTTCTCGACCCCGGCCGGCGCATAAGGCTCCAGCATGCCCTCGCCCTTGAGCAGCAGCAGCGAGGTCGCCGCCAGCCCCCAGACCACATCGGCCTGCGGATTGTCCTTTTCCGCTAGCAGCTTGGCGGTCATCACGCCGGTCGAGTCGCGGACCCAGTTGATCTTGATGTCGGGGTTGGCCTTCTCGAACGTTGCCTTGTAGCGATCCAGATCGACCGCTTCGATGGCGGTGTAAACGGTGAGGTTTGTCTCGGCGAAAGCAGCCGATGCGGCCAGTGTTGCCGCCAGTCCTGCGAGGATTGAAGCGAAACGAGATGTCATAGCGGGTTCCCCATTCGGTGACACATTCTGCGATGGTGTGAGACGCTTGCCCTCAGGCAGATCACCGGCCCGAACACCGCCGGTGCGTATCGTCATCAGCACCGTATGGGGACCGAATCGATAAAGAAAATCTATTTATCCTATACTGCGATAGAGCAGGCTGATATTTGTCACGGGGTTGTCACGCCCGTTCCGGGCGGGTGGAGCGACCGCTTCCGGTCAGGCTCCGAAGAGCCCAGAAACAGTCTCTTCGCCAATGGAAAAGCACGTGCTCGCGCCGGTTCCGCCCGTGACCATGACGAGCCTTGTGTCCGGGGCGGGCGCGTCCGCGAAATAGGCATGATCGGCGCACCAGGAATAGGTTCCGACCCAGCGTGCAATCACCTTGGGCGCGCGACCGAACAGCTTTGAAAATTCGCCGAGGATCAGTTCGTCGATCCTTTCGGAACCGAACGGATCGGGCGTTGCGGCATAGTGATGGGAATCGCCGACGACCAGCGATCCATCCGCGCTTTGCGTCACGATGAGGTGTACGCCATTGGCGAGCGCTTCCGCACATTCTGCTTCGAGCCGCCTTCGGAGCGGCATTGCCTGCGGCAGCATGGCGTAGGCTTCGTAACGCAGCAGGGAGAGGTCCGAGATCACGGCGCTCTTGATGCGATGCCCCGGATCGGCGAGGCGCAGCATCTGGAGCTTGCAGCGCTGCACCTTGCGCGCGGCGATTTGTTCCGGGAACAGGGTCGTAAGGTCATCGCCGGGACACACCACGACCTTTTCCGCGTGGTACGGACCATGAGAGGTTTCGACCATGCCTTGCGTCACGGCGGTGACGCAGACGCCACGGCGGAACACCACCCCGTGCCGCTCTTCAAGAAATGCGGCCAGCCGTGGAACCGCATGCCGGGATTCGACTCGCAGTTCATGAGGACTGTACATGCCGCCCGCCAGTTGCGCGGCATTCAGACCCTCGACACGACTGGCCGCCTCCGCGGCCGTCAACAGACGGCAATGCTCCTGTTCGGGAAAGGATTTGAAGGCCTCCAGCAGGTCCATCGCTTCGGCGCGTTGGGCGACCACAACCTTGCCTTGCTGGAGAATGTCGATCCCCGCCTGTTCGGCCAGCTCGATCCATATGTCGCGGGTCCGCATCGCATGGGCGCGAGCCGCGCCCGGTTGCTGGCCCGAAACGACCACAAGGCCGAAATTGCGGATCGACGCGCCGTTGGCAGCAGCGTCGCGGTCGATCACCACCACGCGCAGGCCGCGCCTTGCGGCTGCCAGCGCATGCGCCAGGCCGATGATGCCGGCTCCGACGACGGCGAGGTCGAAGGCCATCAGGCGGCGAGCTTGGCGCGTTCCTCAAGCGCGGCGCGGGGCGGGGCGGCGCTGGCGACATCCATCTCGGCCAGCGAATGGCGCGCGGCGTCCACGACCTGCCGCATCACATGCTCGTCCATCCGCCCGATACAGCCGATGCGGAAGGATTCCACCGCGGTCAGCTTGCCGGGATAGATGATGAAGCCCTTTTGCTTCATGAGATCGTAGAAGCGGCTGAACACGAATCTTTCGTCCGCAGGGCAGAAGAAGGTAACAATGATCGGCGACAGCCATGTGTCCGCCAGAAGCGTCTCGAACCCGAGTTCGCGCATGCCGGCCACCATCACGTCGCGGTTCCGCGTATAGCGCGCGCCCCGCGCGGCGACGCCGCCTTCGGCCTCATGCATCTTCAAGGCCTCGACAAAAGCCGCCACCACGTGGGTCGGCGGCGTGAAGCGCCATTGGCCCGTCTGCTCCATGACCTCCCATTGCGCGTTGATGTCCAGCGACAGCGAGTGGCTGTTGCCCCGGGCGGCCTCCAGTTCGCTTTTTCCGGCGATCACGAAGCCGAAGCCCGGAACGCCTTCGATGCATTTGTTTGCCGACGAAACCATTGCCGCGTAGGGGATTTCGCGAACATCGAGCGGGATCGCGCCGAACGCGCTCATGGAATCCACCAGCAGGTCGCGGCCGCGCGCGATGACCGCATCCGATATTTCCTTGAGCGGATTGAGGATGCCTGAACTCGTCTCGCAATGAATTGCGACGACATGGGTGATGGCCGGGTCCGCATCGAGCGCCGCGGCGACCTCCATTCCGCGTGGCGGAAGGTAGTCGCCCTTGTCGATCAACATGCAGGCGCGGTTCAGATAGTGCATGGTCTGTGCGGCGCGCAGGCCGTAGGCGCCGTTTGCAAGCACCAGCACCTTGCCGTCGCGGGGCACGAAGCTGCCGAGCATCGCCTCGACGCAGAAGGAGCCGGATCCCTGCATCGGCACGCAATCATATTCGCCCTTGCGGTCGCCGGTCAGCGCGAGAAGCCGACGGCGCAGGTCGGCGGTCATGTCGCGGAAATCGCCGTCCCACGACCCCCAGTCGCGCAGCATCGCCTGCTTGACAGAATAGGCGGTGGTCAGCGGCCCCGGCGTCAGCAGGTAGGGTTCGCCCATCGCGGGCGCTTCAAACGATCCTGCCGCGGTCTTGGTCTTTCCGGCGCCCATGCGTTGTCTCCAGATGCTCTTGGACCCCAATGTCATACGGCGCGATTGACCTATCTGCACAATCGTTATTTTGTATCCTTCGATAAGCGCCGCATATGGGTCGGGAGAGCGCCATGCGATATGTCCAGCTTCGCGCATTTCACTACGTGGCCATTTGCGGTGGATTTTCGCGCGCCGCCGAGGCACTTTTTCTCACCCAGCCGGCCATTTCCGATCAGGTCCGCAAGCTTGAGGAAGAGTATGATGTGCTGCTGTTCAATCGCCACAAAAAGCAGGTGAATCTCACGCGGCAGGGCGCGCGCCTGCTCGAAATCACCCGACGCATGTTCGATACCGAACAGCAGGCGCTGGACCTGCTTTCGGAATCGCGGGCGCTGCGTTCCGGCACGTTGCGCATCGTGGCGGACGCCGCCCACCATCTTCTGCAGATTCTCGCGCGCTTCCGGGAGAAATATCCGGGCATCCGTGTCACCGTGCGCGCCGGCAATACCCAATCCGTGATCGCCAGCCTGTTCGCCTATGAGGCCGATATCGGCGTGCTGGGCGAAATTCCGGAGGGGCGCGAGTTCGACATTTTGAAGCTTAACTCGTCGCCCATCGTCGCCTTTGTTTCGCGGGACCATCCCCTTGCGGGTACCCGGAAACTCAGCTTGCACCAGTTGGCGGCACAGCCGCTGGTGATGCGCGAGCGCGGCTCCAAGACGCGGCACAAGCTCGAAGCGCTCGCCGTTTCGCAGGAAATCGAACTCAAGCCCACCATCGAGGCGGAGGGTCGCGAGGCGGTACGGGAGATCGTCGCGTCGGGTGCCGGCATCGGCTTCGTGTCGCGCGCCGAATTCGGCAATGACGCCAGGCTGCTGCCCATCGAGATAGACGCGCCGGAGATGCTGATGGACGAGGCGTTGATATGCCTGCGCGAACGCTCCAGCGGCAAGCTGGTCAAGGCGTTCTGGGACATGGCCAGCAGTTCGATCAATGACTAGAGCGTTTCGCAGTTAGTTTGAAGCATTCTGCCGGCGATGGTTTGCGACAAGGCCAAGGGGTTTGTCGCAGGTCGGGCTGGTGGCCCGGACAAGACAAAGACCGAAGGATTTGGCGCAAAACGGCCCGGCCCTTCTGGTTTGCGTTTGGCGGGCACCCACTTCGTCATGCCGCTCGACCGGGCAACCAGCCCGTTCTTCGCGACCTTCCTTGTGGATCGCCTCGCCAAACGACAAACAGAATGATTCAAACTAACTGTGAAACGCTCTAGCGTCTGACCTTAGCCCAATGCGGCGAGGGCCATTCCTGCCAGGGCGGACAGCGCGACGACGATCCAGGGCGGCGCGTTCCAGGCGGTCAGCGCAACGAACCCCGCCAGCGCAAGCGAAAAATCGCGCAGGTCGGCAATGGCGGTGGTGGAGACCGGCGCGTAGAGCGCTGCGGCAAGGATGCCGACGACGGCTGCATTTGCGCCCCGCATCAGGGATTGCGCCGCCGCAGCCGAGCGGAACTGGTGCCAGAACGGCATCACCGCGATCAGCAGGAGGAAGCCCGGCAGGAAGATCGCCGCGAGCGCAATGCAGGCGCCCGATATGCCGTTCGGCTCGGAACCGAGAACCGCGCCGAGATATGCGGCGAAGGTGAACAGCGGTCCGGGCACGGCCTGTGCTGCGCCGTAACCGGCAAGGAAGGCATCCGGCGAAACCCAGCCCTGCTGCACGACCTGCGCGTCAAGCAACGGCAGGACGACATGGCCGCCTCCGAACACCATCGCGCCTGCGAGATAGAAGCTGTTGAACACGGCAAGCGCGTGCGATTGCGTTGACAGAACCGGCAACAGCGCCAGCAAGGCGAAGAAGGCGACGAGGGCGGCCGTCGCCGTGCTCTTTGAAAAGGGCAGGGGCAACTCAGTGCCCTGCGGCATGACTTTTCCAAGGCCAAGCGCAAACCCCACCGTCGCCCCCGCCGCAATGGCGACGAACATTCCGATGGCGCTCGGGACAAAGGCCAGAACAATGACAGCCAGCAGGGCAATCGTTGCGCGCTCGCGATCCGGACAGAGATTTCGCGCCATGCCCCAGACCGCCTGCGCGACGATCGCGACAGCCACGATCTTGAGGCCGTGCAGCGCGCCGCCCGCCGCCGGTCCCGTCAGGCTCCAGGCAGACATGGCGAACGCCAGCATGATGAGCGCCGAGGGCAAGGTGAAGGCGATGAATGCCGCCAGCGCGCCCGCCCATCCTGCGCGGATCATTCCAATGGCAAAGCCGACCTGGCTCGACGCGGGGCCGGGCAGAAACTGGCACAGCGCCACAAGGTCCGCATAGGCGTGGTCGTCAAGCCAGCGACGGCGCACCACGAACTCGTCGCGGAAATAGCCGAGATGGGCGATGGGTCCGCCGAACGAGGTCAGGCCAAGCTTGAGAAAAGCAAGAAAGACTTCGGCTGCATTTCCCCGGCTGGGATGCTGGCGGTCCATCGGCTACCTGATTTCGCTGACGCATTCCGCTCAATCTAGCACACTGGCCCGCATGCGGCAGAAGGCGAATAGCCGCCAAGCTGCATGTGCTTGGCGGGTGGCCGATATGTCACCAGGGCAGCGAGAAGGTCTTGACGTTGGTGAACGACTTCATCGCTTCGATGACGCCTTCCTTGTAGCCGTTGCCCGAGTCCTTGATGCCGCCGAACGGGCTCATCTCGATCCGGTAGCCCGGCACTTCCCAGATGTTCACGGTGCCGACCTGCAACCCGCCAATGTATTTCCGCATGCGACGGAAATCATTGGTGCAGACGCCCGACGACAGGCCGAACGCCGTCGAGTTGGAGAGCCGGATCAGGTCGTCGTCATCGTCGGGTGCGCGTATCACCGGCACGACCGGGCCGAATGTCTCCTCCATCACCAGTTCGGACCCATGCGGCACGCGATCCACGACGATGGGCGGCAGGAGCGCGCCGCTGCGGCCCGGATCGTACAGGACTTCCGCCCCCTGTTCGGCGGCCGTGTAGACGCGTTTCTCGAAGAGCGCGGCGGCCCTTTCATGCACGACGGTGCCGAGTTCCGTCGCGCGGTCCATCGGGTCGCCGAACCTGATTTTCCTGGCGCGCTCCAGCACCAGCGGCACGAAGCGATCCGCGATGCTTTCCTGCACCAGAATGCGCTTCACCGCCGTGCAGCGCTGGCCGGAATTTTTCGTCGCTCCGGTGACCGCGAGGTCGGCGGCCCTTGCGAGGTCGTCGTCGGACAGGTCGTTCAGGATGATGAGCGGATCGTTGCCGCCGAGTTCCAGCACCTGCCGCCTGTATCCCGCCTTCGAGGCGATGAGTTTGCCGACAGGCACGCCCCCGGTGAAGGTGATGAGGTCGATATTCGGATTGGTAATCATCTCGTCGCCGATGTCCTTCGGCCAGCCCGTGACGACCGACAGCATTTCGGGCGGCAGACCGGCCTCGTAGAGAATGTCGGCGAGGATCAGCGCGGTCATCGGCGTCAGTTCGGTCGGCTTCACAACGACGCAATTGTTGGTGGCGACGGCGGGCGCAACCTTGTGCGCCACCATGTTGAGCGGATGGTTGAAGGGGGTGATGGCCGAGATCGCTCCGAGCAGCGGCTCGCGTGTCGTGAAGATCTTGCGCTGCCTGCCATTCGGGGTGATGTCGCAGGAAAAGATTTCGCCGTCGTCATTCAGGCACAACTGGCCGGTGAGAGTGAACACGTCGACGGCGCGACCCACCTCGTAGAGCGAGTCGAGCTTGGAGATGCCAAGCTCGAGGGTCACCAGGTCGGAGATTTCCTCCTTCCGGGAATCGAGCAGTTCGGCGGTCCTGAGCAGAATCTTCTGCCGGTCGTAGCGTGTCAGCTTCGACTTGTAGTTTGCAGCGATCTCGAACGCCTCGCGGGCATGCGCGGCATTGCCCGCCGGAACGGTTCCCACAACGGCATCGGTGTAGGGGTAGCGGATGCCCAGCGTTTCCTCCGCGTCCACCTTCCTGCCCGCGATCCGCATCGGCTCGTGACGAACCGCTATCGCATGTTGCGGCCTGTCCATGGTGCGCACCTCAACTTTGGGCTGCGGCGGTCACCGCATGGAAAAAGGCATCGAAATTGCGCAGGACCGGCGCGTCGGGCATGTCCGGCACCACGCGGTTGACGATGAACGGCACGGCCTGTTCCGTCAGTCCGCCATGCGAGCGCAGCGGTTCGTCGAGCGCCGCCAGATCGTGCCGGTTCTCCGAAGTGCCGATTGTCTTGTTCTCGCCGGAAATCATGATGACGTCGCCGACGCGGTCCGGTGGCAATTCGAAGCGCGCGCATCCTTCCTCGCGGCTGAGAACAAGCGTGATGCCTTCCACCTTGCGCAGCCTGTCAATGACGGCCTGCCGGTCGGCGTGCTGCGGGAGATAGGCCGTGGCGAAGGATCCGAGCGCTCCATGGTGCACGACATAGGGATCGGTGATCGGCAGGATAACGCGTGCCTCATCCTTGCCGAGCCATTGGTCCATCAGGTCCTGAACATAGACGACGTCGGGCGAGCCGTCCGGATGATGCTTCGGTTTCATGCCGTGGTCCGCGGTCACGACGATTGCAGCGCCGAGTGCATCGAGTTGGGCAAAATAGGTGTCGAACATGGCGTAGAAGTCGTTCGCCTGTTTCACGCCGGGCGCATATTTGTGCTGCACATAGTCGGTGGTGGTCAGGTACATCACGTCCGGCCGCCATTCCTTGAGAAGCTTGACCCCCGCCGCAAAGACGAATTCCGACAGGTCCGCCGAATAGACCTCCGGCACCGGTCGACCCAGCCATTGCGATGCGTTGTCGATGCCGTGCGCGGCTCTTGTGGTGGTATCCGATTTTTCGGAGGAGAAGCAGATGGCGCGGTCGTCCTCGAATGTCAGGCCGTGGCCGAGCAGAGCCCGCAGCTTGTCCTTTGCGGTCACCACGGCGACCTTTGCGCCCGCATCGTGGAACGCCTTGAACACGGTGGGCGCGCGCAGGAACTTCGGATCGTTCATCATCACCTCCTCGCCCGTTTCCGGGTTGTAGAGATAATTGCCGCAAATGCCGTGCACGGCAGGCGGGCGTCCGGTTGCGATGGACATGTTGTTCGGGTTGGTGAAGCTCGGGATCACGGAAAAGGCGGTTCGCACCGTTCCGTCCTGCATGATCCGCTCCAGCGTCGGCATCAGTCCCGCCCCGATCGCCTCGGCGAGATAGGCCGGCTCGCAGCCGTCAAGGCAGATTGCTATGGCAGGCACGCGCGGCCATGGATATTTGCGGCCATTGGCTTCGACCGAGACGGGTGACATCTGGTTCATCGCTATGCTCCGGGGCTGATCTTTGGATGCGCGTCCGACCGACATCCGGTTGGCCTGTCAGGGGTGCGCTTTTGGTCTCGCGAACCTTGTGAACCACATCGATCTATTTGCCAAATCGTTATTCCTTATCGTTACCATAGGCAGGGCCGATACATTTTCACCCTTTGGAGACGGCACGTTTGCGCGCCTTCGCGCCGGGCTGCGCGGGCATTTCCAATGTTGACTTCGCATGGCCGCCGGGCTAAAGGCGTCTTACTTCCGGCGTGGAGCCCGTCTCCGCGCCGGTTGTGCTTTGAACCCGAAACAGACTGATAAAAAGACGACGGGGCGATCCTCGGGATTGTCTACGCCGAAGTGAACAGCGAAAGGCAAAAAATGTTCGCAGTCATCAAAACGGGCGGCAAGCAGTATCGCATCGCCGCCAACGACCTGCTCAAGGTCGAAAAGCTCGCCGGAAATGTCGGCGACACAGTGGAATTCGGCCAGGTCCTGGCCTTCGGCGAGGGTGAGAGCGTCACGATCGGCGCTCCCTTCGTCGATGGAGCGACAGTGGTCGGCGAAGTGGTGGAGCAGGGCAAGGCCCGCACCGTCATCGCGTTCAAGAAGCGCCGCCGCCAGAACTCGCGCCGCAGGATCGGCCATCGCCAGTTGCTCACCACGGTCAAGATCACCGAGATCCTGACCGGGGGCGCCAAGCCGGCGAAGAAAGCCAAGGCAGAGGCTGCTCCCGCTGCGGAAGCTGCTGAGAAGCCTGCGAAGAAAGCGGCTCCCAAAAAGGCTGCCGCGACCGAAGAATAGGTAGTTGAAGGACTTTCGCCATGGCCCCCAAGTCGGGAAAGGAAACTCCGCGCAAGAAGCGCAAGTCCGAGGCAGATCGTCCGCGTGTAATGGTGACGGCGTCGATTACCGCGATCAGCGGTGGCGGCGTCCGGCCTGAAAAGAAAGCCGAACCGGACCTGGCGACATTGCCGGTCAAGGGCACGGCATAGGAAAGACTGAAGGAGAACCACGATGGCACACAAGAAAGCTGGCGGTTCGTCGCGCAACGGCCGCGATTCAGAATCCAAGCGCCTTGGCGTCAAGAAATTCGGCAGCGAGGCAGTCGTCGCCGGCAATATTATCGTGCGCCAACGCGGCACCAAGTGGCACCCCGGCGTCAATGTCGGGATTGGCAAGGATCATACGCTTTTCGCGCTCGAAGCGGGCGTCGTCGCATTCAACAAAAAAGCCAATGGCCGAACCTACGTGTCGGTAAACCCGATGCCGAAGGCCGCGGAGTAGCCGGTTCCGCACCAACAACACCGGCGCCCCATCTCGGGAACCGGTGTCTGGCAAGTCCAGGAAATGGATCAGGGGAGATGGGTCGCCACCCAGCTCCCCTTTTTCTTTGCCTGGAGGACTTCACATGGTTGCCGAGACGGAAGATTTCGATGACGAAAGTTACACCATAGATCGGCCGGTCCTGAACACCGAGCGGCTGGTTCTGCGCGCGCCGCGCGAGGAGGATCTTGATGACCTCGTGCGCCTCGCGGACAATCGCCGCATCGCCGAGATGCTGGCGCGCGTGCCGCATCCCTACACCGAGCGCGATGCACGCGCCTTTCTCGCCATCACCAGCAACGGCATTGCCGGAGGTGCGACCTATGCCCTGACGCTCGCCGACACCGGTGCGTTCATCGGCACGGCGGGGCTCGTCTCGCGCGACCATGGGCTGGAACTCGGCTACTGGATCGGCGAGACCTACTGGAACAAGGGCTATGCCACGGAAGCGGCGCATGCGCTGGTCGATCTCGCGTTCCGTGAGACGCGGACCAATACGGTCCACGCTGCCTGCCGGGTCATCAATCCCGCCTCGCGCCGTGTCATCCACAAATGCGGTTTCCAGTATGCGGGGCAGGGCATGCTGGATTCCATCGTGGCGGGCAAGGTGCCGGTCGAGCGCTACCGGCTGGACCGCAAGACCTGGGTCAGCCTGCGCACATGGAAGAACTGAGATGTGTGGCGGCCGTCGTCGCCGATCATTCGATCTCGACCCAGACCGGCAGGTGGTCGGACCCCACTGCCTGCCGGTCGACGCGGTAGGATTTCAGCCGACCGGCAAGGGAAGCGCTGGTGAACACATAGTCGATGCGCTTCATGCGCGTTTCGTCCGCCGGGTCGTGCGGGTCGACCCAGGTGGCGGGGTGGGCCTCCAGTGCGCCCAGATGCAGGGCGGCGTCGACGGCGTGGCGCGCGTTGGGCGTCAGTCCGAACACCGGGTCGGGGTGCCCGCACAGCACCGCATGCTCGGGAGTGCCGGCAAGCATGTTGAAGTCGCCCATGACGACGAACTCGTCGGGGCAGGGCGGTTCCGGCAGGCCGTATTCGGCAAGGCCGGTCAGTCCCCCGCCCTCGGCGGGATAGTTGAAAATGCGGTCCTTGAGAAAACGACATTGCGCCAGGCGCTCGTCGGGGCTGCGGTGGTCGAGATGAACGGAGTAGAAGCGGATATGGCCGGCAGGTGTCGCGATCAGGGCTTCGAGCGCGCCGCGCTGGAAATTGGCATGGTCGAAGGTGCGCGTGCGAGGCAGCAGCAGGTTGCGCGACAGGAGGATTGGCCAGCGCGACAGGATCATGTTGCCGAACTGGAAGGTGATCGTCTCAGCCTTTCCGTCCGCGATGCGCGACCCCATGTCGGCCTCGAAATTGGGGCCGTAGACGCAAAAGAACTCCGGCAGCGCCGCCTTGATCGCGGCCACCATGTCATGCCCGCCATTGCCGGGATTGTTGCGGGTTACCTCCTGCAGGCAGATGAGGTCGGCGCCGTGCAGCGCATCGACGATGCGCCCGAGATCGTAGCGGAAATCGAGCCCGATTCCGTATTGAATATTGTAAGTCACGCACTTCATGGATGCTTCCCCTCGCCCTTTTGCGCATCCTGCGATAGAGCGTAGCGCGAAAACAAGGCGGCACGTTCCAGATGAAATTCCTCGATCAGGCCAAAGTCTACATTCGCTCCGGCGACGGCGGCGCGGGCTCGGTGTCATTCCGACGCGAGAAATTCATTGAATTCGGCGGTCCGGACGGCGGCGACGGCGGCCGGGGCGGCGATGTCTGGGTCGAGGCCGTCGAGGGTCTGAACACGCTCATCGACTATCGCTATCAACAGCATTTTCGCGCGCAGACAGGCACGCACGGCATGGGCCGCAACCGCACGGGCGGCAAGGGCAAGGATGTGACGCTCAAGGTGCCCGCCGGAACGCAGGTCTATGCCGAGGACAATGAGACGCTGATCTGCGACCTGACCGCGGTCGGGGAGCGCTTCCGGCTGGCGGCGGGCGGCAATGGCGGCTTCGGCAACCAGCATTTCAAGACCTCCACCAACCAGGCGCCGCGCCGCGCCAATCCCGGCCTGCCCGGCGAGGAACTGACCATCTGGCTCAGGCTCAAGCTCATTGCCGATGCGGGGCTGGTCGGCCTGCCCAATGCGGGCAAATCTACATTCCTCGCGACGGTCACGGCGGCGAAGCCGAAGATCGCCGACTATCCTTTCACGACGCTGCATCCCGGACTCGGCGTCGCACGCATCGATGCGCGCGAGTTCGTGCTGGCCGATATTCCGGGGCTCATCGAAGGCGCGCATGAGGGCGTCGGCATAGGCGACCGTTTCCTCGGCCATGTGGAGCGGACCCGCGTGCTGCTGCACCTCGTTTCGGCGCAGGACGAAAGCCCGGGCAAGGCATACAAGATCGTCCGCGCCGAACTGGAGGCCTATGGCCACGGCCTTGCCGACAAGCCCGAGATCGTGGCGCTCAGCCAGGTCGATACGCTCGACGCTGACGCACGCAAGAAGAAGGTGGCCTCGCTGAAACGCGCGGCGGGGCGTGCGCCGATCCTGTTGTCGGCGGTTACGGGGGAGGGCGTTCAGGAAACGCTGCGCGCGCTGATGACCGAAATCGAAGCCGCACGGACCGCATGATGTCCCAGACGCTGAAAAAATATCGCCGCATCACGGTGAAGATCGGCTCGGCGCTTCTGGTGGACCGCGCAAGCGGCCTCAAGCGCGAATGGCTGGCCTCCCTCGCCGACGACATTGCGGGCCTCGTGGCGCGTGGGGCGGACGTGCTCGTCGTTTCGTCCGGGGCCATTGCGCTAGGCCGCACTATTCTCGGGCTGAAGGGCAAGTCTCTGAAGCTGGAGGAAAGCCAGGCTGCCGCGGCCGTCGGCCAGATTGAGCTTGCCGGCGCATGGTCGAACGAACTGGCGCGCTGCGGGCTGAAGTCCGGCCAGGTGCTGCTGACGCTCGGCGACACCGAGGAGCGCCGCCGCTATCTCAACGCGCGTGCGACCATCTCGACCTTGCTCAAGATGAAGGCCGTTCCCGTCATTAACGAAAACGATACGGTGGCGACCTCCGAAATCCGCTATGGCGACAACGACCGCCTCGCCGCCCGCGTCGCCACCATGATGGGCGCGGATCTGCTCGTGCTGCTCTCCGACATTGACGGCCTCTACAGCGCGCCGCCCGCCAGCGACCCGAACGCGGTGTTTCTGCCCGTGGTGGAACGCATCACGCCCGAGATCGAGGCGATGGCGGGAGCTGCCGCTTCCGAATTGTCGCGCGGCGGCATGCGCACCAAGCTCGATGCGGGCAAGATCGCCAATGCGGCGGGCACGACCATGATCATCACCTCGGGCACGCGCCTTTCGCCGCTGCTCGCCATCGAGCGCGGCGAGCGCTGCACCGTGTTCAAGCCGAGCGGCACGCCGGTCAAGGGGTTCAAGACCTGGATCGCGGGCAATCTCGAACCGGCGGGACGACTCATCGTCGATGCCGGGGCGGTGAGCGCGCTGGCTTCCGGCAAGTCGCTTCTGCCGGCGGGCGTGCGCATGGTCAGCGGCAATTTCTCGCGGGGCGACACGGTGGCCATCGTCGATGCCGATGGGCGGGAGGTGGCGCGCGGCCTTGTTGCCTATGATGCCGCCGACGCGGTAAGGATTGCCGGTCGCAAGACGGCGGAAATCGAAACCATTCTGGGTTACGATGCGCGGGCGGCGATGGTGCATCGCGACGATCTCGTGATGCATCGCGTGCTCGCGAAGGAAGGATAGGCCATGCTGAACAAGCATGAATCCGGAGATACGGTTGCCCTCATGGCGGAGGTCGGGCGCGCCGCGCGCGAAGCCGCGCGACCGCTTTCCATCGCCACCGCCGAGCGCAAGCATGCGGCGCTGGTCGCCATGGCCGACGCTATCCGGCGCAACCGGGACAATATCTTGAACGCCAATGCGCTCGATATGGCGAATGGCGAGGAAGCCGGCCTGTCCGCCGCGATGATGGACCGCCTCAAGCTGACGCCGGAGCGCATCCGTGCAATGGCCGACGGCATTCGCGCCATTGCCGAACTGCGCGATCCGGTCGGCGAAATCATTGCGGAATGGGACCGGCCCAACGGCCTTCATATCGAGCGCGTGCGCACCCCGCTCGGCGTGGTCGGCGTGATATTCGAAAGCCGCCCCAACGTCACCGCCGATGCCGGAGCGCTCTGCCTCAAGGCGGGCAATGCGGCGATCCTGCGTGGCGGGTCGGATTCGATCAATTCGTCGGCTGCGATCCATGCCTGCCTGGTCGAAGGGTTGAAGGCAGCCAACCTTCCTGAAACCGCGATCCAGCTCGTGCCGGTCACTGACCGCGCGGCGGTGGGCGAGATGCTGAAGGGCCTCGGCGGCAATCTCGACGTCATCATTCCGCGCGGCGGGCGCAGCCTCGTCGAGCGCGTGCAGACCGAGGCGCGGGTGCCCGTCTTTGCCCATCTCGAAGGCATCTGCCATGTTTATGTGGACAAGTCGGCAAGGCTCGACATGGCCGTGCCGGTGGTGCTGAACGCCAAGATGCGGCGCACCGGCATTTGCGGTGCTGCGGAAACGCTGCTGGTCGATCGCGCGGTGGCCGCCGCTTTCCTGCCGCCCATCCTCGACGCGCTCGCCGCAGCGGGTTGCGAAATCCGCGGCAGCGACGAGGTGCGGGCGATCTATCCTGCCGCAAAGCCCGCGACGGAAGCCGACTGGCGCACCGAATATCTGGACGCGATCATTTCCGTGGCGCTGGTGGATGGCATCGGCGGCGCCATCCGCCACATCGAGACGTACTCCTCCCACCACACCGAAGCGATCATTGCGGAGGACGCGGCAGTCGTCGAGCGTTTCTTCAACGAGGTGGATTCGGCCATCCTGCTGCACAACGCCTCGACGCAGTTCGCCGACGGCGGCGAGTTCGGCATGGGCGCTGAAATCGGCATCGCAACCGGGCGCATGCACGCGCGTGGTCCGGTCGGCGTCGAGCAGCTCACCTCGTTCAAATACCGCGTGCGCGGCAACGGGCAGGTGCGTCCGTGACATCGCCCGCCTGATCCCATGCCGCACGCGAACGTTCCCGCGCATTTCCTGCGCATGCCCTTTGCCGCAAAGGGCATGCAGGTCGGGCTGTTCGGCGGCTCGTTCAACCCGCCGCATGCCGGTCATGCGCTGGTGGCCGAAATCGCGCTGCGGCGGCTGGCGCTCGACCAGCTCTGGTGGATGGTCACGCCCGGCAATCCGCTCAAGAGCACGCGCGAGCTTGCGCCGCTTTCCGCGCGGCTGCGGCTGCCGCCCGAAGTCGCATCCAATCCGCGCATCAAGCTCACCGCCTTCGAGGCAAACTATCACGTCCGCTACACCGCCGACACGCTGGCGCTGGTCAAGGCGCGCAATCCCGGCGTCGATTTCGTCTGGATCATGGGGGCCGACAATCTGCGCGACTTCCACCGCTGGCAGCGCTGGCGCGAGATCGCCATGACCATGCCGATTGCCGTCATCGATCGGCCCGGCGCGACGTTGTCCTTCCTGTCGTCGGTCATGGCCAAGACCTTCGACTACGCCCGCGTCGACGAGGCCGACGCGCCGCGCCTGGCGCGGATGAAGCCGCCCGCATGGACATTCGTGCACGGCCCGCGCTCGCTCCTGTCCTCCACGGCGATCCGCAACGGCGACCGTCCGGCAGGGTGAAGCAGGCTACAACATTCGTCTGACACGTCTTGAAAGCTTCATGCGACTCTGCCTATCTTAGCGTTGTAACTCATTGAGGTTACGGCGTTGTTCTTGATGCGAAAGGAAAGACACTGAGAACAGCATTGCGGAAGAAGGCCGATCCCGCGCCTTCGCCGGCCGAGGTCAGCGGACAGTTTGCCGCCGATCAGGCCCTTCAAACCGTCCTTGCCAGTCTGGAAGATTCCAAGGCGGAAGATATCGTCACCATCGACATCCACACGAAATCCAGCCTCGGTGACTATATGGTCATCGCGTCGGGTCGTTCGCATCGCCATGTCGCGGCGGTCGCGGATCACCTGCTGAAGGCGCTCAAGGACAAGGGCCATGGCAATGCCCGTGTCGAGGGGCTGCCCGGCGCGGATTGGGTGCTGATCGACGCAGGCGATATCATCGTCCATATTTTCCGGCCCGAGGTTCGCGAGTTCTACAACATCGAAAAGATGTGGCAGGCGCCCGACCTCGAGGAAGAAACCATCCATTAGCGACCGGCGGCGAAAGCTGCGCGGCGCTCTGGGGCGGCGATGAAGATCGGTATTTGCGCTGTGGGCCGGATGAAGGCCGGCCCCGAGAAGGAACTTGCCGACCGCTATTTCGACCGTTTCGCCAAGGCCGGGCCTTCGCTCGGGCTGGAATTCGGCGGGCTTTTCGAGATTCCCGAAAGCCGCCTCGCTGGCGTTGACGAGCGACGGCGCGACGAGGCCGCCCGGCTGCGGCCCGGGCTTGCGGCGGGTGCGGCGCTGGTCGTGCTCGACGAGCGCGGCAAATCGATTTCCTCCGAGGCATTTGCATCGAAGCTGGCGCTGTGGCGCGACGGCGGCCAGAAGGCGTGCGCCCTTTTGATCGGCGGGCCGGACGGGCACGACTCCGCCATTCGCGACGAGGCTTCGCTGCTCTTGTCCTTCGGCGCCATGACATGGCCGCATCAGCTTGCGCGCATCATGCTCGCCGAACAGCTCTACCGCGCCGCCACGATCCTCTCCGGGCATCCCTATCATCGGGCGTAATTGCCAGGGGGCATTGCGTTCATTACCCCTCATCCGCCTGCCGGCACCTTCGCCCCTTGTGGGAGAAGGTGGCGGCAGCCGGATGAGGGGTCGGTTTCCGTTTCCGGAATCATGGTTGATGGTTCGTTAAGAAAGCCCGCGCTAATGTCATCGTGAAATGATTGCCGCGAGCTTGCCGACTATCCGCAGGAAACCCTTGGTGCTGTGCCTTGCCGCAGCGCTCATGCTTTGGGCCGCGCCTGCTTACACGCAGGAAACGGCTTCAATTGCGAAATCCGCCGACAGCGCGCGATTCGAATATGACAGGGTGCTTCATGAAATCACCGTGTCGGACGAACGCGTCGCTGGCCTGCGCGCCGACATTGCCAAACTTCGGAAGGACGACGCGACGCTGACTGCCGCGCTGGTGCAGGCCGCCAAGACGGAGACCAAGCTCGGCGAGGACGTGGAGGCGATTTCCGCGCGGCTCGAACCTCTTAAAGAGCAGCAGGTGATCGTGCGCCAGTCGCTTCTCGAACGCCGCGACGTGCTGGCGGAGGTGTTGGGCGCGCTCGAACGCATGGGGCTCAACCCGCCGCCCGCGATCCTGGTCAGCCCGGACGACGCGCTCGCTTCGGTGCGAAGCGCGATCCTTCTCGGCGCGGTCGTGCCGGAACTGCGCGGCGAGACACAGAGCCTGCTCGCCAAGCTTACCGAACTGGCGCGTCTCGGCGACGAGATCGAAGCCGAACGGAAGCGCCTTGCCGCCGCGGTCGAAGAGCAGGCCACGGAGCGCAAGCGACTCGCCATGCTTCAGGACGAGAAGCAGCGCCTGCAGGAAAAGAACAAGTCGGAGATCGAGCAGGAGCGCAAGCGTGCAGCCGAACTCGCGAAGAAGGCGCGCAGCCTGAAGGACCTGATCGCATCGGTCGAGCGCGAGGCGAAGCGCAAGGCGGCGGAAGAGGAAAGGGCAAGGCGCGAGGACGAAAAGAAGCGGCAGCGGGAGGAAGAACTTGCCGCCATGCCGATCCCCGAAAGCAACAGTCTGATCGGGGCGATTCCGTTTGCATCGCTGAAAGGGCATGTCGCGTTGCCTGCGCTCGGGCAGATTACCGAACGATTCGGCTCGCGCAACAGTAACGGCTCAGTGATGCTTGGTGACACGGTTGCGACACAATCGGGCGCGATTGTGACCGCGCCGGTTGACGGTAGCGTCCTTTATGCGGGACCGTTCCGGTCATATGGTCAACTCTTGATACTTGATGCAGGCGATGGATATCATATCGTGCTTGCAGGGTTGGGCCGAATAGCCGTAATGCAAGGTCAGGCAGTGCTTTCGGGCGAGCCAGTGGGTTCGATGAGCGAAAGCAAGATGGTGAGTGCGACGTCGGATTTGCCGGAGGGAGCGAATCCTGAACTTTACATCGAATTCCGCAAGGACGGGAAATCGATAGATCCGTCTCCGTGGTGGGCGAGCAGGATTTCTGGAAGGACATGAGATGATACGCAAACTTTCTCTGCTGGCCGCCGGCGCGCTGATGGGCGCGAGCGCCCTGGCCATCGTGCAGGGAGGCGTGGGTTCGCCCGCAAATGCCGCAGCGTCTGAAACCTACAAGCAACTCGCTATTTTCGGCGATATTTTCGAGCGTGTGCGCAGCCAGTATGTGACGCCGCCGGATGAGAAATCGCTGGTCGAGAATGCCATCAACGGCATGCTGACCTCGCTGGACCCGCACTCCTCATACCTCAATGCGGAAGCCGCGCAGGACATGCGCGTGCAGACCAAGGGTGAGTTCGGCGGCCTCGGCATCGAGGTCACGATGGAGAACGATCTCGTCAAGGTCATCACGCCGATAGACGACACGCCTGCTTCCAAGGCGGGCGTTCTGGCGGGCGACTACATTGCCAAGATCGACGGCGAGGAAGTGCGCGGCATGACGCTCAACGATGCCGTGGACAAGATGCGCGGCAAGGTCGATACGCCGATCAAGCTGACCATCCTGCGGCAGGGCGCGGACAAGCCGATCGACCTGACCGTCATGCGCGCAATCATCAAGGTCAAGGCCGTGAAGTATCGCGTCGACAATGATGTCGGCTACATGAAGATCACCTCCTTCACCGAAAAGACCTATGACGATCTCGAAGACGCCATCGCCAAGATCAAGGCGCAGGTGCCCGACGAGAAGCTCAAGGGCTATGTGCTCGACCTTCGCCTCAATCCGGGCGGGCTTCTGGACCAGGCCGTCAGCGTTTCGGATGCTTTCCTCGACCGTGGCGAGATCGTCTCGACCCGCGGCCGCGATCCGAAGGACATTTCGCGCTTTGACGCCCGCGCCGGTGACGATGTCGGCGGCAAGCCGATGATCGTGCTCGTCAATGGCGGCTCGGCCAGCGCCTCGGAGATCGTGGCCGGCGCACTTCAGGACCATCGCCGCGCGACGATCCTCGGTACGCAATCCTTCGGCAAGGGTTCGGTGCAGACGATCATCCCGCTCGGCGAGAACGGTGCGCTGAGGCTGACGACCGCGCTGTACTACACGCCGTCGGGCAAATCGATCCAGGGCAAGGGCATCACGCCCGACATCAAGGTCGAGCAGCCGCTGCCGGATGAACTCAAGGGCCGCGACCTCACGCGCGGCGAGTCCGACCTCAAGGGCCACATCAAGGGCGTCGAGGAGGGCGAGGACGGATCTGGTTCGGCCGCCTACGTGCCGCCGGAGCCGAAGGACGACATCCAGCTCAACCGTGCGCTGGAATTGCTGCGCGGGCAGAAGACCGACCCGGCCTTCCCGCCGAATCCGCAAAAGGCGGTTCTCAACCAATAGTTTCGGGGCGGCCTTCGGGCCGCCCTTTTCGTTTGGCGGTTGTGGCTGCTTTTCGCTTGCAGCAACACACTTCCCCTTTGCATCATGCTATGGGGAACTCAAAAGTGATTCGGCCTGTGCCGGCGGAGCATATGCTTGCTGCCTGATGATCTCGACAAGCCCTTGGGGCAAAGCACCCGGCCTTCGCGCGCGCGCCGCATCAACCGCGTGGCGGCGTGGGGCACCTTGCTTGGCCTGCTGGTCCTCGCCGCCTCGGCGGCCATTGCGCTCAGGGAGCGTCCGTTCCGCACCGTCGACCCGCAGGTCGCTTCCGCCGACAAGCCCAAGAAGGCAGCGCCGGGAAACAATTCCGGCAATGCAGCCAAATCGCCTTCGATCACGGTGACGTCGGGCGGCAGCGACGGACCTTCGATCATCAAGATCAACCCCTCGACAGACGGCACCAGCACCGGGGCCATCGTCATCAGCGACCCGAGCGCCATGCATCAGGATCTGCGCGTCGCGCATATTCCCGATCGCGCGCTGCTCGAAGACAGCGACAAGGGGCCGCTGCCGATCCGCGCCGCCGATGGCCGCAGGCCCTTCGATGTCTATGCGCGCCCGTGGTCGGGTGCGCGTGGCGCGCGCGTTGCCATCGTGATCGGCGGTCTGGGCGTCTCGCAGTCCGGCACGCAGGAAGCCATCACGGGCCTGCCGCCGGAAGTGACCCTTGCCTTCGCCTCGCAGGGCAACAGCATCGGGCGCTGGATGCAGGAGGGCCGCCGCACGGGCCACGAGGTCATCATGCAGGTGCCGCTGGAGCCGTTCGACTATCCGAACGTCAATCCGGGACGCCACACCCTGACGGTCGATGCATCCCCCGACACCAATATCGATAACCTGCTCTGGACGCTGGCGCGCACCACCAATTACACGGGTGTGATGAACTATATGGGCGCGCGCTTTACCAGCGACAGTGCGGCCATGCAGCCGGTCATGGCAGAACTGGGCAGGCGCGGTCTGCTCTATCTTGACGACGGCACGTCGTCGCGCAGCGTCGCCGCCGATCTGGCGGCGGCGAACGACGTGCCCTTCGCCGCCGCCGATGCGGTAATCGATTCGGTGCAGGACCGCAGTTCCGTGCTCGACAAGCTCGACCAGCTCGAACGCATCGCCCGTGCCAAGGGATATGCGGTTGGTACAGGCTCGGCCTTCGGCGTGACTGTCGAGGCGGTGCGGTCGTGGGCGGCGGAAGCCCGCCGCCGCGGCATCGAGATCGTGCCTGTCTCCGCAATCGTGCAGGACCCCGAGCAGGGCTGACGCATGGCGAAGACGAAGCCGACGGACCTTCCCTATCGTCCCTGCGTGGGCATCATGGTGCTGAACGCGGAAGGGCTTGTCTGGACCGGACACCGCAAGGTGGAGCGCGACAGCGAAATGACGGGCTCCAGCCAGCTCTGGCAGATGCCGCAGGGAGGGATCGACAAGGGCGAATCGCCGCTCGAGGCCGCTCGGCGGGAAATCTTCGAGGAAGCCGGGATGGAGAGCCTGTCGCTGGTGGCCGAGGCGCCGCGCTGGATCAAATACGACCTTCCATCCGACCGCATCGGCATCACCTGGGGCGGGAAATATAGGGGCCAGAAACAGAAATGGTTCGCCTTCCGCTTCGAGGGCGAAGAAACCGAAATCCGCATCGATCCGCCGCCCGCCGGGCACAAGGCCGAGTTCGACGAATGGGCATGGAAACCGCTGGCGCAACTGCCCTCGCTTGTCGTTCCGTTCAAGCGGCAGGTTTACGAGCAGGTCGTCGCGGTCTTCGCGCATCTTGCGCGATAGGCTGACCCAAAAGGCATCTGTTGCGGTGCGCCAGTTCAGCCATTACCAATTGTCCGGTCGTCATGACGAGTGGGAAAGAATGCCGGAACGACCGAGCGCAGCGTTATTTTGTGAAACAGCCGGCTATGCTCGCGTCGGCGCCCTGCTGACGATCGATCTCGGCGCCGTGCGCCGCAACTATCGGCATCTCAAGGGATTGATGGGAGGCGCACCCTGCGCCGCCGTGGTGAAGGCCAACGGCTATGGTCTCGGCGCGACGGCGATCTCGCAGGCGCTGCAACTCGAAGGCTGCAACAACTATTTCGTCGCCCATGTTGGCGAGGGGCTGTCGCTGCGCACGGCGCTCGGCGCCGACCCTTCGATCTACGTGCTGAATGGCCTGCCGCCGGGTAGCGAGGCGGAGGCCGCGCATGCGGGACTGAGGCCCGTTTTGAACAGTCTCGAACAACTTGCCGCGTGGCGTGCCGCCGCTGGCCGGAAGGGCCGCAAGCTGGCCGCCGCCGTGCAGGTCGACAGCGGCATGTCGAGGCTTGGCATGGCCCCTTCCGAGGTGGAGCAGCTTGCCGCCGACGCCGCCGCGTTCGATGGCGTAGAGGTGGCGCTGGTGATGAGCCACCTTGCCTGCGCGGACGAGCCGCAGCACCCGGCCAACGAGCTTCAGCGCGCGAGCTTCGAAAAGCTCCGCCGCCGGCTGCCGGATGCGCCTGCCTCCTTCGCCAATTCGTCCGGCATTTTCCTCGGCGCGGCGTTCCATTTCGATCTGGGGCGTCCGGGCGTCGCGCTTTATGGCGTCAACCCCACGCCCGGCAGTCCCAATCCGATGCAGCCCGTCGTGCGGCTCGACGCAAAGGTCGTGCAGACGCGCGAGATCGGCGACGGCGTCGGCATCGGCTACGGCCATGCGGCGCGGGCGCGCCTGAACATGCGGCTGGCGACGGTTTCGCTCGGCTACGCGGATGGCTGGCATCGCAGCGCCGCAGGCGCTGCCTGGTTCAAGGGCACGCGGCTGCCCTTTGCGGGGCGCGTCTCCATGGACAGCATCATCCTCGACATCACCGCGCTGCCGCCGGGGACGCTCAAAGCTGGCGACCTTGTCGAGTTCATCGGGCCGGACCAGAGCGTCGACGATGTCGCGCAACTGGCGGGTACGATCGGCTATGAAATCCTGACCGGCCTTGGTAGCCGGTTCGAACGCATCTACACGGGCCAAGGCCCAAACGCTTGAGGGGGCGAAAATGAAGGTTCTTGTTCTGGGCAGCGGTGTCATTGGCGTCACCGCCGCCTACTATCTCGCGGAGCAGGGGCACGAGGTGGAGGTCGTCGACCGCCAGCCCGGCCCCGCGCTCGAAACCAGCTTCGGCAATGCGGGCGAGGTGTCGCCCGGCTATTCCTCGCCTTGGGCGGGACCGGGCGTCCCGGTCAAGGCCATCAAGTGGCTGCTCATGCATTTCGGCCCGCTCGTCATCCGGCCGAAGGTCGATCTCGCAATGGCGACCTGGGTGCTGCAGATGCTCGGCAACTGCACTGCCGCCCGCTACGCGGTCAACAAGAAGCGCATGGTGCCGATTGCCGAATACAGCCGCGATTGCCTCAAGCAATTGCGCGCAGACATCGGCATCGAATACGACAACCGTGCGCAAGGCACGCTCCAGCTTTTCCGCACGCAGGCGCAGGTCGACCATACCGGAGACGACATCGAAGTGCTCAGGCAGTTCGGCGTGCCTTTTGAAACACTGGACCCGGAAGGCTGCATTCGCGCCGAACCTGCGCTCGCCAATGTACGCGACAAGTTCAAGGGTGGCTTGCGGTTGCCCGGCGACGAGACCGGCGACTGCAAACTGTTCACCGAACGGCTTGCAGAACATGCGCGCAAGCTGGGCGTCACCTTCCGCTTCGACACTGCCATCAAGGGCATCGCCACGCAGGCCGGAAAGATCGCGGGCGTGGATACGAGCGCCGGCCTGCTGAAGGCGGATGTCTATGTCGCGGCGCTCGGAAGCTACACGCCGTTGATCGTCAAGCCGCTCGGGCTGAACGTACCGGTGTTTCCGATCAAGGGCTATTCGATCACCGTTCCGATTGCCGATGCATCCTGCGCACCCGAATCGACCGTCATGGACGAAACCTACAAGGTCGCGATCACGCGGCTTGGCGAGCGCATCCGCGTCGGCGGCACGGCGGAGATTTCCGGCTACGACCTTGCTTTGCGCGAAGGTCGTCGCGCCACGCTGGTGCATTCCGTGACGGATCTGTTTCAAAATGGCGGCGATATTTCCAAGGCGAGCTTCTGGTGCGGCCTGCGTCCCATGACGCCCGACGGCCCGCCGATCATCGGCAAGACGCGATACGATAATCTTTACCTCTCGACCGGCCACGGAACGCTTGGCTGGACCATGGCCTGCGGTTCGGGCCGGGTGCTTGCCGACACCATTTCGGGGCGTAAACCGGAGATCGACATTTCCGAGTTGAATCTTACCCGCTACGGTTAGACGAACAGTGTCCGTTCTTTCTCGACCGCCTTGGAAATGAACGCGGCGACAGCCTGTACGCGGCGCAGCGTTCGCACGCTTTCATGATAGACCAGCCAGTAGGAGCGCCGGATCGGCGGCACGCATTCGATTGGCACGAGTTCCGGAATCGAATGCGCGATGAAGGAATGGAGAATGCCGATCCCCGCGCCGGAGCGCACCGCTTCCGTCTGGCCCATGGCTGAGGAAATGGCGAATGCCGCGTCCCATTGCGGGCTGAACTCGGCGGAATAGTCGAGCGAAGGATTCACCACGAGGTCCGGTACGTAGCCGATCAGGCGATGACCGGCCAGCGCGTCACGGCTGGCGGGCGCGCCGTGACGCTCGACATAGGCGCGCGCGGCAAAGAGGCCGAGTGTATAATCGACCAGCTTTGCCGCGACCAGCCGTCCTTCCGAAGGACGCTCTACGGTGATCGCGATATCCGCCTCGCGGCGCGACAGCGAGAACGAGCGCGGCACCGGCACGAGCTGGATTTTCAACTCCGGATGCTGCGCCGTCAGCATGCCGAGCCGCGATGCGAGAAAGGCGACGCCGAAGCCATCTGGCGCACCGATGCGCACCGTGCCGGTCAGGGTCTGGTCCTCTTCGGCGATTTCGGCGCGGGCTTCGATCATGTCGGCTTCCATGCGCTCGGCCACGACAAGGAAGCGCTCGCCCGCAGGCGTCAGTTCGCTGCCTGTGGTCAGCCGCCGGAACAGCTTTGCATTGAGCGCCTCTTCGAGCGCCGCGACCCGTCGCGATACGGTGGCATGGTTGAGGTCGAGCCGTCGCGCCGCGCCGAGTATCTGCCCGGCCCGCGCGACCGCGAGGAAAATGCGAACGTCGTCCCAGTTCATGGGCGCACATTACCCTGCAAAAATCAAAGCTCAATCCGGTGTCGGTCATTATTTTCCGCACAACGGTTGGGATTTCGCTCGCGTTGCATTTCCGGCCCGGAAGGAGAAAATGCAACAACACAAATCCAGGGAGAGAAACCATGATCGAATATGGCCATTTCATTGGCGGCAAGCGTGTTGCCGGAAAGAGCGGGCGCACCGCCGAGGTGCTGCAGCCGATGGACGGCACCGTGCGCGGCAAGGTTGCGCTCGCCTCGCAGGCCGAACTGCGCGAAGCGGTGGAGAACGCCAAGGCCGCGCAGCCCGCATGGGCAGCCACCAACCCGCAGCGCCGGGTCCGCGTGCTGATGAAATTCCTGGAACTTGCCCAGCGGGAATATGACTCGTTGGCCGACATATTGGCGCGTGAGCACGGCAAGACGATTGCCGACGCCAAGGGCGACATCCAGCGCGGCCTCGAAGTCGTGGAAGTCTGCATCGGCGCGCCGCACATGATGAAGGGCGAATTCACCGATGGCGCTGGCCCCGGCATCGATGTCTATTCCATGCGCCAGCCGCTTGGCGTCGTGGCCGGCATCACGCCCTTCAACTTCCCCGCCATGATCCCGCTGTGGAAGATCGCGCCTGCCATTGCCTGTGGCAACGCCTTCATCCTCAAGCCGTCAGAGCGCGACCCCGGCGTGCCGCTGCGCATCGCCGAACTGTTCATCGAGGCGGGCCTCCCCGCAGGCATCCTGAACGTCGTGAACGGCGACAAGGAAGCCGTGGACGCCATCCTTGACGACCATGACATCAAGGCCATCGGATTCGTCGGCTCGACGCCGATCGCGCAGTACATCTATGCGCGCGGCTGTGCGGCGGGCAAGCGCGTCCAGTGCTTCGGCGGTGCGAAGAACCACATGATCATCATGCCCGACGCCGACATGGACCAGACGGTCGATGCGCTGATCGGCGCGGGCTACGGATCCGCCGGCGAGCGCTGCATGGCGATCTCGGTTGCCGTACCGGTCGGAAACGACACCGCCGAGCGCCTGATGGAAAAGCTCGTCCCGCGCGTGGAAAGCCTCAAGGTCGGCCCCTCGACGGACTCCTCCGCCGATTTCGGCCCGGTGGTCACGAAACAGGCGCTGGACCGGATCAAGAACTATGTGGACATCGGCGTCAAGGAAGGCGCGAAGCTCGTCGTCGATGGCCGTGGCTTCAAGATGCAGGGCTATGAAAACGGCTACTATATGGGCGGCTGCCTTTTCGACGATGTGACGCCCAACATGCGCATCTACAAGGAAGAGATCTTCGGTCCCGTGCTCTCCGTGGTCCGCGCGCCGACCTATGAAAACGCGATCAAGCTCGCCAACGATCACGAGATGGGCAATGGCGTCGCCATCTTCACGCGCGACGGCGATGCCGCCCGCGATTTTGCCAGCCGCGTTCAGGTCGGCATGGTCGGAGTCAATGTACCGATCCCTGTGCCGATTGCCTACTACACCTTCGGCGGCTGGAAGGCGTCGTCCTTCGGCGATCTGAACCAGCACGGTCCGGATGCCTTCCGCTTCTACACCAAGACCAAGACGGTCACGTCCCGCTGGCCCTCGGGCATCAAGGACGGCGCGGAATTCGTCATCCCGACGATGAACTGATCCGGGTTGGGGGGCGCATGCCCCTCACTGCCCTGCCCTAAAATAGGTTGAGTGGCGGATGGTCAGCCGCGCTGTTGCAGGGCGTGGCGCATCAGAAGGTCGATGAGGCGGCTTGCCTCGTCGCCCGCCACCCGCTCGTCCTTCGCCAGCATCGCGCGGATCACGGCCACGTGGCGACGGGCCGATTCCTCAAGCCCGCCCGGCGAGCGATAGCGGAACCAGAACCTGCGGCTGTGCGCCTGCAACGGTCCTGCCACACGTGCGGCGAACGGATTGTCCGTGATCTCGCCCAGCGCATCGTCGAGCAGTTTGTCCGCTTCGAGGAAATGCGCCAGGTCGTTCGCCGCCGCCGCGTCCTGCATCGCGTCCATCGCCGCTTCGAAGCGTGCCGCCATCGGTTCGGCCATCAGCCGCGCGGCGGAGCGCGCCAGAATGATTTCCGGGCCCCGGCGCGTTTCCAGAACGCGCGGCCAGTCCGCAGGATCGAGCGGCGCGATCTGTAGGCCCGCGCGCGGCCTCACGCTCATCAGGCCCTCCCACGCAAGTCGCTGGATCGCCTCGCGCACCGGCGTGCGCCCGAGACCGATCCGCTCGATCAAGGCCCCCTCCGTCACCAGAGAGCCGGGCGCAAGTTCCAACGTCACGATCTGCCGTTCAAGCTCGTGATAGGCGCGCGAGGCGGCGGGAACCTGCTCGTTCCGGGAAAGGGTGTCGTACATGGAAATTGATATATCACAGCACGAATCCTGTTGACACCCATTATTTGATGAGATATACATCTGATATATCAGAGGAGCGGATGCGATGTGGACCGGGGTTTTTCCAGCAGTCACGACGAAATTCACCAAGAACGACAAACTCGACCATGCCGAGATGGAGCGGTGCTTCCAGTTGCAGATCGATGCAGGCGTTGACGGCATCATCGTCTGCGGTTCGCTGGGCGAGGGCCCGATGCTGAGCCATGACGAGAAGATCGAGATCCTCAAGACCGCGCAGAAGGTGGCGGGCCGCAAGCCGGTTCTGTTGACCATCAACGAAGCCGCGACACGCGATGCCGCCTCGCTTGCGAAGCGCGCGGCGAAGGAAGGCGCATCCGGGTTGATGGTGGTGCCGAGCCCGATCTATCACACCAATCCGGATGAAACGGTTGCCGCGCTCAAGGCCGTCGCCAAGGCGGGCGACCTGCCGGTGATGATCTACTCCAATCGCCTTGCCTACCGGGTGGACGTGACCTGCGACGATATGGAAAAGCTCGCGAAGGACGAGCGTTTCGTGGCGATCAAGGAATCGTCGGACGACATCCGGCGCTCGACCGAAATCATCAATCGCTTCGGCAATCGCTTCGACCTGTTCACGGGTGTCGACAATCTCGCTTTCGAGGCGCTTTCAGTGGGCGCCATCGGCTGGGTGGCCGGGCTTGTCACGGCCTTCCCGCGCGAGACGGTCGCGATCTACCAGCTCATGAAGCAGGGCCGCCGTGACGAGGCGCTTGCAATCTATCGCTGGTTCCGGCCTTTGCTCGACCTCGATGTGTCCACCTATCTGGTGCAGAACATCAAGCTGGCGGAAGTCTTTGCCATCGACACCAATGACAGGGTGCGCATGCCGCGACAGCCGCTTTCGGGCGCGCGCCGTAAGGTGGTCGAGAAGATCGTCAAGGACGCGCTTTCAAGGCGCCCCAGGCTGCCGAAATTCTGATCGCAGCAGGGGCCGCGAAAAATTGTTGGCCGAAGGTCGCCCCGAGATTGCCGTCGTAGGTTGCGGCATTGTCGGAATTGCCGTGGCCACCTTGCTTGCCGAAGCGGGGCGCAAGGTTACGGTGTTCGACCGCAGCGGCGTCTGTGAGGAAACGAGTTCCGGCAATGCGGCGGCGTTCGCCTTTTCGGATGTGCTGCCGCTTGCGCAGAAGGGAATGCTGCGCAACCTTCCGCGCTGGCTCGCCGACCCGCTCGGCCCGCTGTCGATTCCGCCATCCTACCTGCCGAAACTGGCGCCGTGGCTGTTCCGCTTCTGGCGCGCGGGCGCGCGGTCGAACCACGAGCGCGCTCTGGCCGCGCAGGTCGCGCTGATGCGGCTCGCCGAGAGCGAATGGATGGGCTTGATGGAGCGCTCCCGCACCCGCTCGATGTTGCGCGAGGATGGTTCGCTGGAGCTTTACGAAAACGAGGCGGAGTTTGCGGCGGCGCTTCCGGGCTGGAACGCGCGCGAAAGGTTCGGCATCGACTTCCGGCATGTCGAAGGCGACGGGATGGCCGAACTCCAGCCCGGCCTGTCACCGCGTTTCGTGAAGGGAACCTTCGTTCCCGGCTGGAAAACCGTCAGCAATCCGCTGGACCTCGCCAGGGCGGTCTGGCGCCATGCGGAAGCATCGGGCGCGCGCATTGTCAGGGCAACGGTCAGCCGGATCGCGCTGGGAACGGGCGGTCCGGTCGTCGTGCTGGACAATGGCGAACGCGTCGAAGTCGGCATGCTTGTTGTAGCCGCAGGTGCATGGTCGCATCTGCTGGCACGGGACGTCGGCGAGCGTATCCCGCTTGAAACGGAACGCGGCTACAACACGACCTTTCCGGCGACGGCGTTCGAGCTGAAGCGGCAGCTCATCTTTTCTGGCCATGGCTTCGTGGTCACTCCGCTCGAACACGCGGTACGCGTCGGCGGCGCGGTCGAACTTGGTGGCCTTGCGCTGCCTCCGAACTATGCCCGTTCCCGCGCGATGGTTGAAAAGGTGAAGGCGTTCCTGCCGGGCTTCGACAATCGCGAGGGCAGGGAGTGGATGGGCTATCGCCCGTCGCTGCCGGACTCGCTGCCCGTCATCGGGCGCTCGCGCGACGATCCGGCAATCTTCTACGCGTTCGGCCACGGCCATCTCGGCCTGACGCAGGCGGCGGCCACCGGACGCTTGATCCGCGACCTCGTTCTCGGGCACCCTGCACCCATCGACCTTGCGCCGTTTTCGGCGCGCCGCTTCTGACGGAGTTTCCATGGCCCGCCACACCTTCACCTGTATCGACGGCCACACCTGCGGAAATCCCGTCCGGCTTGTTGCGGGCGGCGGGCCGCTGCTGGAAGGCAGCACCATGATGGAGCGCCGGGCGCATTTCCTTGCCGAGTTCGACTGGATACGCACCGGCCTGATGTTCGAGCCGCGCGGCCACGACATGATGTCCGGCTCGATCCTCTATCCGCCGACGCGCGACGATTGCGACATCGGCATCCTGTTCATCGAAACGTCCGGCTGCCTGCCGATGTGCGGCCATGGCACCATCGGCACCGTGACCATGGCCGTGGAGAACGGCCTCGTCAAACCGAAGACGCCGGGGCGTTTGAATCTGGACACTCCGGCGGGGCTGGTCGTGGCGGAATATGTGCAGAAGGGCGACCATGTCGAAGAGGTTCGAATCACTAATGTGCCATCCTTCCTCTATGCCGAGGGCCTGACCGTCGATTGCCCGGTGCTCGGCGAGATTGTTGTCGACGTCGCCTATGGCGGCAATTTCTACGCAATCGTCGAACCGCAGGCGAACTATCGCGACATGGCCGACTACAGCGCAGGCGAGCTGATCGCGTGGAGCCCGGTCGTGCGGCAGCGGCTGAACGAGAAATACAGCTTCGTGCACCCGGAAAAACCGGAGATCGACCGACTCACCCACATGCTCTGGACCGGCGCTCCGGTCACGCCCGAAGGCGACGCGCGCAACGCCGTGTTCTATGGCGACAAGGCCATCGATCGCTCGCCCTGCGGCACAGGCACCTCGGCAAGGATGGCGCAATTGCACGCGAAGGGCAGGCTGAAGGCAGGCGACAGATTCAATCATGAATCGATCATCAGCTCGCTCTTCAAGGGTCGGGTCGAGCGTGAGGTGCCGGTCGCCAACCGGACCGGAATCATCCCGTCGATCGGCGGTTGGGCGCGGATGACGGGCTACAATACGATCTTCATCGACGATCGCGATCCGTTCGCGAAAGGCTTTGTCGTCAAATAAAATCGTGCGCGCGGAAGCTGGCTGACGCGATGCGAGATGTCATGTGAGGATGTGCTAAAATAACTGGATTCTTCGTTGGCTTTGCGCTAGGCGGTGCGCGCTGTTCTGTCTGGCGGGAATGAAATTCCTGGTGTCCTGCAAGAATCGATGGCTTCATGGGAAGCAGAACGACCCCCATAAAGGGCGTTGCATTCCTTAGCCAATCGCTTAGGACTAGAGAGAATGACATAACGGAGCGCGACCGGCGACGGCGACACTCCTGGGGAGCAAGAAGTTATGCAGTACTTCATCCAGCAGCTTGTGAACGGGCTGACGCTGGGGGCTATCTACGGGCTGATCGCAATCGGCTACACGATGGTCTACGGCATTGTCGGCATGATCAACTTCGCGCACGGCGACATCTTCATGGTCGGCGCCTTCATCGCACTGATCGTCTTCCTCATCCTCACATCGATCTTTGCAAGCATCCACGTGGTGCTGTTCCTGCTGATCATGATGATCGTGGCGATGCTGATGACCAGCCTCTACAACTGGACGATCGAGAAGGTGGCCTACAGGCCGCTCAGGGGATCGTTCCGGCTTGCGCCGCTGATCACCGCGATCGGTATGTCGATCTTCCTGTCGAACTTCGTGCAGGTGACGCAGGGGCCGCGAAACAAGCCCATCCCGCCGCTCATAAGCCAGGTTTACAATGTGGGCGGCATCTCGGTCTCGCTCAAGCAGATCGTGATCGTCGTGGTTACGGCGCTGCTGCTGGCGGTGTTCTGGTATCTCGTGAACAAGACCGCTCTCGGGCGCGCGCAGCGTGCATGCGAGCAGGACCGCAAGATGGCCGCGCTGCTCGGCATCGACGTGGACAAGACAATCTCCATCACCTTCATCATGGGCGCGGCACTCGCGGCAGTCGCGGGCACGTTGTACCTAATGTATTACGGCGTCGTGTCCTTTTCCGACGGGTTCGTTCCCGGCGTGAAGGCGTTCACCGCGGCGGTGCTGGGCGGCATCGGCTCGCTTCCGGGCGCGGTCATCGGCGGCGTGCTGATCGGACTCATCGAATCCCTTTGGTCAGCCTATTTCTCGATCGACTACAAGGACGTCGCGGCGTTCTCGATCCTTGCCATCGTGCTGATCTTCCTGCCGTCCGGCATTCTTGGCCGGCCTGAAGTCGAAAAGGTTTGAACCATGGCGGCTGTTGAAAAAAGCGAGCCGGAAAGCAATTTTGCCGTCGCTATACGAGAGGCGTTGTACGCTGGCCTGTTGTCGTTCGGGCTGTTCTTCCTGCTCATCGGCCTCGAGACCACACAGAACATCAGCAATGAGCTGATCCTCGTCCAGCGCTGGGGGTTGCTCGCGGTCGTCGTCGCGCTCGTGATGGTCGTGCGCTTCGTGTTCGTGGCGTTCATCCTGCCGGCCGCCGCGCGGCGCAAGGCCCAGAAGGCCGCGACCGTCACCGAAGAGGAACCCGGCTACATCCGGCGGAATTTCTCGAAGCTCGCCATTATCTTCCTTCTGCTTTTTCCCATCCTTTCCCTGCTGTTTGCCGGACTGCAGGGGTCGCTGAAATGGGTCGATAATTTCGGCATCCAGATCCTGATCTACGTGATGCTGGCATGGGGCCTCAACATCGTGGTCGGCCTCGCGGGCCTGCTCGATCTCGGCTATGTCGCGTTCTATGCCGTGGGCGCGTACTCCTATGCGCTGCTCGGCCAGCAGTTCGGACTGTCGTTCTGGATATTGCTGCCGCTCGCCGGCATTCTTGCCGCGTTCTGGGGCGTCATTCTCGGCTTTCCGGTGCTGCGCCTGCGAGGGGACTATCTTGCCATCGTCACGCTGGCATTCGGCGAAATCATCCGTCTGGTGCTGATCAACTGGCGCGAGGTGACGAATGGCGCAGCCGGCATTTCCGGCATACCGAAGGTCAGCTTTTTCGGGCTGTTCACCTTCAATGTGTCTGACCCCAACTATATCGCCAAGGTGTTCAGCCTGCCGGTATCGAGCGTCTACTACAAGATCTTCCTCTACTACCTCATTCTCGGGCTTTGCCTGCTGACGGCCTATGTCACCATTCGCCTGCGCCGCATGCCCATCGGTCGCGCCTGGGAAGCGCTGCGCGAGGATGAAATCGCCTGCCGTTCGCTCGGCATCAACACCACGACGACGAAGCTCACGGCTTTCGCCATCGGTGCGATGTTCGCCGGCTTCGCGGGATCGTTCTTCGCCGCGCGTCAGGGTTTCGTCAGCCCCGAATCGTTCATCTTCATCGAGTCAGCCATCATCCTCGCTATCGTGGTGCTGGGCGGCATGGGATCGCTGATCGGCATCGCCGTAGCGGCTGCCGTGATGATCGGCGGCACGGAGGCGCTGCGCGAGCTGCAATTCCTGAAGGTCATCTTCGGCCCGGATTTCACGCCCGAGCTTTACCGCATGCTCCTTTTCGGTCTGGCGATGGTCGTCGTGATGCTCTGGAAGCCGCGCGGTTTCGTGGGCAGCCGCGAACCGACAGCCTTCCTGCATGAGCGAAAAACCGTATCCGCCGCCTTCACCAAGGAAGGACACGGCTGATGAACGCGAGCGTATCCGGCATGAATGAGCCCATTCTCAAGGTTGAGCATCTGTCGATGAAGTTCGGCGGACTGATCGCCATCGGTGACCTGTCCTTCGACGCGCGGCGCGGCGAGATCACTGCGCTGATCGGACCGAACGGCGCCGGCAAGACCACGGTGTTCAATTGCATCACCGGCTTCTACAAGCCGACTGAGGGCATGATTACGCTGACGGCCAAAGACGGCAGCCAGTTCCTGCTGGAACGGCTGCCCGGCCATGACATCAACAAGCGCGCCAAGGTCGCCCGGACGTTCCAGAACATCCGGCTCTTTTCGGGCATGACCGTGCTGGAAAACCTTCTCGTCGCACAGCACAACAAGCTCATGAAGGCGTCCGGTTTCACCGTGATGGGCCTGCTCGGCCTCGGCGGCTACAAGGCTGCCTCGGAGGAGTCGATCGTCCTCGCCCGCCATTGGCTGGAGAAGGCCGACCTGATCCGGCGCGCGGACGAACCTGCGGGGTCGCTGCCTTACGGTGACCAGCGCCGCCTGGAAATCGCGCGCGCCATGTGCACGGGTCCCGAACTGCTTTGCCTCGACGAGCCCGCCGCCGGCCTCAACCCGCGCGAGTCGCTGGCGCTCAACACCTTGCTCAACGACATCAAGGATTCGACGGGCACATCGATATTGCTGATCGAGCACGACATGTCGGTGGTGATGCAGATTTCCGATCACGTCGTCGTCCTTGAATATGGTCGCAAGATTTCCGATGGCGATCCGACGTTCGTGAAGAGCGATCCACGCGTCATCGCGGCTTATCTCGGCGTCGAAGACGAGGAGGTCGAGGATGTTCTTGTCGCGGTTGGCGACGACAATGTGATTGAGCAACTCGACGCCGAGCCAGATGCGGCGCACGGTCCGGGAGCCTCGTCCTCATTCCTCGCGGGTCCGGTGTCGGATACGATCGGCCACAGCGATCCAGGTGGCGAAGTGACACGCGTGGCGCGTGGGGCGTCGAAGGCCGAACAGGTCGACGCGCTAAATCGCCTGCATGCTGCGGAGGCTGCTGCGAAGGCCAGTGCCGCGGCGGCGGGCGAGGCCCCTGCCGCGAAGCCAAAGGCGACGCGTGCCGCGAAAAAGCCTGTCGCCAGGACCGCTGCGGCAGCGGCACCAGCAAAATCTGCCGCAAAGGCGCCCGCAGCCAAGTCGGCGCCGAAAGCACCGGTAGCGAAAGCCGCGCCCAAGGAACCTGCGGCCAAAGCCGCATCGCGCGCCGGGTCATCGGCATCGGGAGTTTCGAACAGGCTTCAGGCCCCGCGCGGCGGCAAGCCCGACGATCTGCTGCTCATCAAGGGCATAGGGCCGATCAACAACCGCAAGCTCAACGAGCATGGCATATTCCACTTCGACCAGATCGCCGCGTGGAAGAGGGCGGATATCGCTGCGGCGGAAGCCTATCTCGAATTTGACGGCAGGATCGCCCGTGAGGACTGGATCGGGCAGGCGAAGCAGCTTGCGGCCCGGACGCCTAAGACCACGAAGCGCGGGAGTTCCAAATAATGTCGAACGAACCGCTTCTGAACATTTGCGGCGTTGAAACCTATTACGGCAACATCCGTGCGCTGAACGGCGTCAATGTCGAGGTCAGCGAAGGCGAGATCGTTACGCTGATCGGCGCCAATGGCGCGGGCAAGTCGACGCTGATGATGACGATCTTCGGCAGCCCTCGCGCCCGTTCCGGCCAGATCGTTTTCAACGGGACCGACATTACCAGTCTGCCGACGCATGAAATCGCCCGGCTGCGCATTGCCCAGTCACCGGAAGGCCGTCGGATTTTCCCGCGCATGACGGTGTTGGAAAATCTCCAGATGGGCGCCAGCCTCGACGGTCTGAAATATTTCGAAGAGGATGTGGAGCGGGTTTTCACGCTTTTCCCTCGCCTCAAGGAACGCGTCGCGCAACGCGGCGGAACGCTTTCCGGCGGTGAGCAGCAGATGCTGTCCATCGGGCGCGCGCTGATGGCGCGGCCGAAGCTGCTGCTGCTTGACGAGCCGTCGCTCGGTCTTGCTCCGCTGATCGTCAAGCAGATCTTCGACGCCATCCGCGAGCTGAATCGCAGCGAGAAGCTCACGGTATTTCTCGTAGAACAGAACGCGTTCGGCGCGTTGAAACTGGCGCATCGCGGCTATGTGATGGTCAACGGCAATGTGACGATGAGCGGGACCGGACAGGAACTTCTCGCAAATCCGGAGGTGCGCGCGGCCTATCTGGAAGGCGGACGGCATTGATGGCCGGACCGGCACGCGCGCAGGCAGATTAGGAAACGAAACCATGCAAGGCATCCTTCACGAAGAACCTTCCATCTGGCAGTTTTTTTTCGTCACCATCCTGCTTGGCGGTGGCGCGGCCTGGATGACAGGCAAAGCCTGTGCGCAGACATGGCGTCCATACATGACGCTTGTCCTTTACCTGCTTGCTTTGGGGCTCGGCGTGAGGTTCATCCATCACGCGCTTTTCAATGGAACGATGTTCTCGGCACAGTACTATATTGTCGATACCATCGTCCTCATGGTCTTCGGCATCCTCGGCTATAAGTATACCCGGACCAACCAAATGGTTACTCAATACCACTGGTTGTATGAGCGTGCTTCGCCGCTCAGCTGGAAGAACAGGAACTGACTTTTTGCCAATACAACCTGCTGACGGGAAATTGGCGTGACAAGTGCTGCAAAATCAGCATTGTACCTTTTCTGCGATTGGGTGGGCATCGCCGAAATGAAACCTAACGCCCACTCATTTAATGGGAGTCTCTCTATGAAGAAATCTCTGTTGTCCGCTGTTGCCATGACCGCGCTCGTCGCGTTCTCCGGCAGCGCCTGGGCGGATATCACGATCGGTGTCGCTGGCCCGATCACCGGTCCGAACGCCGCTTTCGGGGCACAGCTGCAGAAGGGTGCCGAACAGGCAGCCGCTGACATCAATGCAGCCGGCGGCATCAATGGCGAGCAGGTCAAGGTCGTCGTCGGTGACGACGTGTCTGATCCGAAGCAGGGCATTTCGGTCGCCAACAAGTTCGTCGCTGACGGCGTGAAGTTCGTTGTCGGTCACTTCAACTCCGGTGTCTCGATCCCTGCGTCCGAAGTCTACGCCGAGAACGGCATCCTCGAAATCACCCCGGCTGCGACCAACCCGGTCTTCACCGAGCGTGGCCTCTGGAACGTCTTCCGCACCTGCGGACGTGACGACCAGCAGGGCGGCGTTGCGGGCGCCTATCTTGTCGATCATTTCAAGGACGCGAAGATCGCCGTCGTCCACGACAAGACGCCCTATGGCCAGGGCCTTGCGGACGAAACCAAGAAGGCAATGAACGCCGGCGGCCTCAACGAGGTGATGTATGAAGGCGTCAACATCGGCGACAAGGATTTCTCCGCGCTGATCGGCAAGATGAAGGACGCTGGCGTCACGATCATCTACTGGGGCGGCCTGCACACCGAAGCCGGTCTGATCATTCGCCAGGCGGCGGATCAGGGCCTCAAGGCCACGCTCATCTCGGGCGACGGCATCGTCTCCAACGAGCTGGCCTCGATCGCGGGTGACGCGGTTGCCGGCACGCTGAACACCTTCGGCCCCGATCCGACACTGAACCCGGCCAACAAGGAACTCGTCGAGAAGTTCAAGGCCGCCGGATTCAATCCGGAAGCCTACACGCTGTATTCCTATGCCGCGATGCAGGTGATTGCCGAGGCCGCGAAGGCCGCCAACTCGACCGATCCGCAGGAAGTTGCGAAGGCGATGAAGGCGAACACCTTCCCGACCGTGCTCGGCGACATGGGCTTCGACGAAAAGGGTGACCCGAAGCTCCCCGGCTACATCATGTATGAATGGGTCAAGGGCGACGACGGCAAGTACACCTACAAGCCGAAGGCTGATTGATCTTTCAGGACGTAAGAAAAGGCCCGGCGGAGCGATCCGCCGGGCCTTTTCTATTGGACAAAAGGAAAGGGCGTATCAGCCTTTGACGATCACGCCGTAAACAATGTTGTGGTTTGCGCCGAAGAAGACATTCGCGTCAATGATCGAGTTGTCCACGCTTCCTTCGATGATGTTCCAGATCTGCTTTTCCGATCGAAGCAACAGCGGCCAGTTCATAAAGGTCTCCATATAGCCGTCCACGCCGATTCCCTGGGCGAAATTCGCAAAGAGAAATACGCCGTTCGGCTTTAGCAGCCGCAGGCACCGCTGCGTCAGCTTCAGCGCCACGTTCTGGGCGAGGTAGTCGTACAGCCCTGCGGCATAGACGAAATCAAAGGTCCCAAGCTTGGAACTGTCGCCGAGCAATGCCCGCACCGATCCATCCATCGGCATCACCGCCGTCCCGCTATATTCGTTGCGGATCGATTCGATGCTGCGGGGGTCCTGATCCAGCGCAACCCAGCGCTTTATGCGCTTTTCGCGCAGGGCTACCGAATGCTCCGCTTCTCGAAGATGGCCGGCTGCGATGGTGAATATCTCGGTCTGCTTTCCGGCCGCGTCCGCAATCTCGTCGACCCGCGCGGTGAGAATGTCGCGCCGCTCGCGCACCGCCACCGAAGAAGACGCATCCTTTGTATAGTCGTAAAGCGCGCGCCCGACATCGCTCGCCTCCGCTATCCTGGGTTCGATGCTTGGATGGCCGTAGATGAAATCCAGCAGCGAGGCATCTCCGGAATAGCCGCGCGGCTTGGTGAACGACCAATGCGTGAATGGGTCCTGAAGGAAAAACTGCGCAACGGCATGCTGTTGCGCGAGAGGAATCAGCGCCTGCCAGACAACGGCTGGATATTTGAGGCGAATCTTGTGAAGCTCCAGCGCCACCCGCTCGATGATCGAAGCCGGCGCTGCCTCTCCCAGAAATTGCTGGTGGGCAAAGTTCAGTATCAGGGCAAGATGCGCCGAAGCTTCTTCAAACTGCGCATCCACGGAGACCGGGCGCGGATGTGCGAACTCTCGCAGAAATGCCTCGGGAGTGATCAGGCTTTTGCCATCGAATGCAAATTCAGCCAATTGAGGTAACCTTTTCATAAAATGCTGTATCGGGACGGGCACTTATGTTCAGTCGCGATTGGCCAATCGATGCCAAAGCTGGCCGAAAATTCGTGTCCCACCTTTTACCATGACACTTCATGGTTAATTTAGCTAAAATTTGCTTTGTTGCACTAGCATTCCTTAAGACCTGACCCTCTAGAAGTTCGTGCAGCGCCAACGGGTCATTAGCTAGGATGGGGACCCATAGATCTTGACGGGAATGGCGCCTGAAACGGCAATGAGATGCGAGGAGCGGAGCGAAGGCCGATGGGGTTCGATCGTCCGAACGGTTCGGCACGAAAGGCTGCGGCCGTTTGCACGTCTTTCAGGTGCCGCGCTTCGGCTCGGGCTGAATATTGGGAAATATTTAAACGCGAACCATATAACCTGCGCCATTCTTTCGCATGCGGGGGTCGGTTGCTTCACATCATTCCGGCAAGATTCACGGGTAGGCATCAAAGGCTTTTTCGAGGGGAGCTCGTTGCTAGATACCCGTGACGTTTGCGGATCCAGAACAAGGACGGCTTACGCCCGGATTCCTGCCGGGGGGCGCGGCCGATGAATCCTATTCCCTCTGAATTCAGCGATCTTGAACTCAACGAAGCGCGTGTATCCCTTTCGCCCGAGGAATTGCGGGCGCGCTATCGCGCCCGCGACGACGAGACCCGCCGCAGCGAGGCCCGCAAGGGCCTTTGGATCGCCGTTACCGTTTATTTGCTGTTTGCCTTCCCCGACATGCTGCTCATACCGGACGTGGCCAAATATACGATTGCCGCACGCTTCGCCATCGGGACGCTGGTTCTCGCGGTCATGGAGCTGCAGTTCCGCTGGAAGATCCAGACCTCATGGCTTGATCTTACATGTGCGCTCGCGCTGGTTTCGGGCTATCTCGTCTGGTTGCTGCCGGCGATGGGCACGACCTACACCTATACGTTCTCCTACTACATGATCTTCGGATCGATATTCATGATGGGAGCGAATCTCTTTTTCAGCCTTCAGTTCCTGATCTCGGTCGTGTCGTCCGGCGTCATCCTGCTGATATTCCTCGTGGCCATGTTCGATTTCTCCAACGACTGGACTTATCGGCTGACCATGGTGATCTTCTATGTCTCCTGCTACACATTCACATCGCACGTAAACCTGAAGTTGAACCGGGAGCGCTACAATGTGTTCCTGAAGGCGCTTGAAGCAGAGGCCCGGCAGAACGAGGCCATCGAACGCGGCAAGGCGCTCCTTCGCCTGTCAAGGACGGATTCCCTGACGGGGCTGAAGAACCGCCGCGCCATCGACGAGAGCCTGCGCGACTACTGGCGGGCATGGAAACAGTCGGGCAGGAACTTTGCCGCGATCCTCATCGATGTGGATCACTTCAAGAAATTCAACGACTATTACGGGCATCAGGAAGGCGATGGCTGCCTGGTGTTTGTCGCGGATGCGCTGAGCAATGCGCTCAAGGGCCATGAGGCAACGATCGGCAGGTATGGCGGCGAGGAATTCCTTGTCCTCGCGCGTGCCCGAAGCCGCAAGCAGATCGCGGACCTTTGCGAAATCATGCGCCGTGCGGTCGAGGACATGGGCCTCGTGCATGAAAAGCGCCATGACGGCTCTTCCGTGGTGACCGTGAGCATCGGTGCCGCGTTCACGCGCAAGCAGATCGGAACGAAATTCGAGAAGATCATCCATGAGGCCGATCGAGCGCTTTATCTTGCAAAGGCGCATGGCCGCAATTGCGCGCGGCTGTTCGACCCCAATGACCTGGAATTCGGGGAGGAGAGCGAGGACATTGCGCTGTGGCTCAAGATTGCCCTTTCGCAGGACCTCGTCTCGCTCGTCTATCAACCGATCCTGGACATCCGAACCGGCAGGATCGAGGCGGCGGAAGCTCTGATGCGGCTCAAGGCGCCGGACGGCAGCTCGATCTCGCCCAATCTTTTCGTGCCCATTGCGGAACGAACGGGAGCGATCATCGAGCTTGGACGATGGGCAATCGAACAGGCCTGCAACGAAATGCTTGTGGAAGACCGGATCGATCTGGTGACGGTCAATGTCTCGCCCATCCAGTTGAAAGCTGCCGGTTTTGCCCAGTCGGTGGCGACGATTCTGTCCGAGACCGGCGTGTCGGGCAAACGGCTCGCCTTCGAAATCACGGAGGGCCTCGATCTGGAACGCCAGCCGGAAATCGCCGAATGCATCAGCGACCTGCGTGCGCTCGGCATCAATATCTGGCTGGACGATTTCGGCACCGGCTTTGCCAGCCTGTCGTGGCTGAGGCTGATCGATTTCGATACGGTCAAGATCGACCGCTCATTCCTGCATGACGCGGCGCTGCCACGCGGCCGGGCCATGTTCCAGGACATGATCAGTCTGGTCCGCAATCACGGGCACAATATTCTCATCGAAGGCGTCGAGACCGAGGAGCAGATGACGTTGCTGCGCAAGCTCGGCATCGACAAGGCGCAAGGCTTTCTGGTTGGAAGGCCGGCTCCGGCGCGCACATTCCCGGCGCGCAACCCTGTCCAGCCGGAAGTCCCGGCGCGCAGGCTCGCATAGAGGTTCACCAAAAGCGAACCGCCGCGGTCTTGTCCGCGGCGGCTCAAATCCTGAAAAGCATCGGCGCGCCCGCCAGGGGCTCAGCCGCTCATTGGGTGGTCATGATATCCTTGCGCCAGAGGTCCAGCCACTCATCGCGCTTGGAAGCGAAATAATCCCAATCCATGGGTATCGCCTTTTCCATCACGTCGGGACGCGAAGCAGTCCGCTTCAGGATTTCCGGTGGAAGCTCCGCCTTTGAGTTGGTCGGCGCATAGGCCATCAGCGAGCTGAAACGCGCCTGCACATCAGGCCGCAGTGCATAGTTCATGAACTGCTGGGCTTCCTTCGGGTTGGGGCCGTTTGCAACCTGATTGATTGTGTTGATCTGGAACACGGTGCCCTCCGCAGGAGGAACGATGGCCAGCTTGCCGCCCGAAAGATCGGCATAATATTGCGCGAACGAATTCCAGCCGATGCCGATCTTGGCTGTGCCGTTCATCACGACGGTATAGACGTCAGGGGCAGGCGCCCATGTCTGTACCGATGGAGCCAGCTCGACAAGTTTGGCAATCGCAAGATCGACGTTCTGCTTGTAGTCGCCGCCAAGCGATTTGTTCAGCACGACGGTCGGCATCAGCGCGTCCATCGAGCGTCCCGGCCAGGCAATCTCGCCCTTGAACTCCGGCTTCCACAGATCGGCCAGCGCGGTGGGGGCCTGCGGGACCCGCTCCGTATTGTAGATGATGCCGATATAGTCGAAGGTGAGGCCGGGGCCGAACGGCTTGTTGACGTGCGCCGCCTCGTACAGGTCATTGATATTGGTCACGACCGAAGCATCCACCTCGGTGAATATTCCTTCCTTGTTTCCGCTGCGGCCCGTGCTTGTATCCATGATCGAAAGATCGATTGTCGGATTGCCCTTCTGCGCGCGCAGGATTCCGATCTGTTCCGCAGAGGTGCTGGCAGGGGTGTAATTCACCTTGATGCCTGTCTCTTGTTCGAACGGTTCGATCACAGCTTTCCTGTAGTTGGTCTCGAACCGGGCGTCATACGCCATCAGATTGACTTCGGCTGCCATCGCAGACCCGATTGCCGTCGATGCGGCCAACAGGGCCGCGAGCGCCGGGAGCGCCAGTTTCATTTTCATCAATGTGCTCCTCCACTTATCTGCCATCCTTTCTCCTCCAAGAGCGGATGACACTCCAACCAGGCGGCTGATCAAGCGATGACGCACAACTGTCCGTCCAATGAAAGCTTTAGCCTGAAGCAGCCGAAAATAGGTATCATCTATAAGACAGGCTGTGTCAATATTGAACTGGGTCCGCGCTCCGGCCCGACTCCGGCACAATCCGGGGAGACTTTGCATCCGGCGCGGAGCCATCACTATAGCTTGTCAGTTCCCGACAAACTGTCCTCAGGGCAAGTTCCGCATCGATTGCAGCATGAAGGCGGGCTTAACGACGCTTGACAATAGATGTATTAAAAATAATACTTTTATGGACGGCTGGCGCCTGGCAGGAGGGCATGGGCATTCGTCAACCACGTGGACGCGGTCCAACGCCGTCATGTTTTTGAATGTTAGGGAGGAAATCGCATGGACTTCAGGTCTGGTATTTGGGCGTCTCTGGTCCTTGGCTTGGCAGGTGCTTCGGTGATTGCGGCGCCGGCATCAGCGGCAGAGGTCAATTTCATGGGCTACATCGCCCGCTTCGAGGACAACTATAAGAAGGCGGTGATCGAACCTTTCGAGCAGGAGACCGGTATCAAGGTGAACTATATCGCCGCTGGGAACTCGGCGGAGCAGATCGCCATTCTTCGTTCGCAGAAAGACAACCCGCAGGTCGATCTTTCAATCATCGATGTCAGCGTCGCCCGCAGCGGCAACCAGGAAGGCATTTTCGCCGAAGTCGATCCCAGCATCGTGACGAACATGGCGGACCTCAATCCCGTCGCCCTTGCGAACAAACCATATGGTCCGGGCGTGACCTTCGACTATGTCGGCATGCTCTACAATACGGACCGGGTTCCGACTCCGCCGACGGCGATCGCCGACCTCTGGGGTCCGGACTACAAGGGTGAGATCGCATGGGCGGCCGGCACGATGGACATGCTGATGCCGTTGATCGCCTACAACAAGTCGCTCGGTGGCGACTATATGCAAAACATCGATCTCGCCATCGACAAGCTCGCCGAACTTGCCCCCAGTGTGCAGACATTCGCGCCCGCGCCCGACGTCTACACCGTGGTCATGAACGGCACCGCGAAGGTCGGCTTCGGCTGGAACTCGTTCGCGCAATATTACGCCGATCTTTCGAAGGGCAAGCTCGGCATCGTCGCGCCCAAGGAAGGCACGGTTTTCCAGATCAACACGCTCAACCTCGTCAAGGGCGGGCCCAATCCGAAGGAAGCGCAGGAGTTCATGAACTACGCGTTGCGGCCGGACGTGCAGGCGCGGTTCAGTGCGCTCATGGCCTATGCGCCGACCAACACCAAGGCGGAGCTTCCACCGGAGATCCTGGAACGCACGGCCGTGCGCCCGGACATCCTCGAAAAGACGATCCCGCTGGACTGGACCTACCTCGCCTCCAAGCGCGAGGGGTGGAACAACGAAATCCGCCGCCGGGCAATGAGCCAATAGGCGGGCGTCGGCCAGACGTGCGGGGTTTCGGGATCGCAGGGTCCCGAGACCCCTCATTTCACTTCGCCAGCAGGGACAATTCGACATGGCGCGGCAGACAACCGTCCTGATAAGCGGCGCATCCTCGGGCGTCGGCCTTGCGCTTGCCACCATGCTGCACGGCCTCGGCTATCGCGTCGTCGCGGTCGCCCGCCATGTCAAAACGCTCAACGCGCTCGCAGCGAACGGCGTCGACGTGCGCAGCCTCGACATCCGAGACCGCCCGTCGCTGGAGGCGCTGGTCGAAAGCGTGCAGCCGGACGTACTCGTCTGCAATGCGGCAATCGCACGTTTCGGGCCGCTCGGCGGCGCGCCCGTATCGGACATAGACGATCAGGTTCAGACCAATCTGGTTGCCGTGATGGACCTCGTGCGTCTCGCACTGCCGGGCATGAGGACGAGAAAGCGCGGCCATCTGGTCATATTGTCATCCCAGTCCGGTCACTATCCCTCCGCCAACCAGACGGTCTATGCGACGACAAAGGCGGCGCTGGCGATGCTCGTCAGTCAATTGCGGCTCGAACTGCTCGGCACCCCCGTCCGGGTGACGGAGATCATCCCCGGAAGGACGCGAACCAATATCTTCAACGATGCGGTCGGCGACGCCGACGAAGCGAGGCGGCGCTTCTTTGACGGCATACAGCCGCTCGAACCTTCCGACGTGGCGGATGCAATCCGCTACGTCATTGAAGCGCCCGCGCATGTGAATGTGACGCGGCTGGAAATCCTCCCCGTCGGACAGGTGCCGGGCGGCCTTTCGACCGTTGCGGTCGAATAGGCTAGGGTCGGGACCCTAGACGGCTGTCACCGCCGCGCGACCAAGGCCCGAAACCTGAGCGGTCACATGAACGCCCGCCTTCAGTTCAACCGCCGCCGTGGCGGCGCCCGCGAGGACGATGGAGCCTGCCTCCAGCGAAGCGCCGATCATTTCGGCCAGCCTCGCCGCCTCGACCAGCGCCCGCAGCGGGTGGCCGAGGATAGCCGCCGACGAGCCGATCTGCACCGGCCTGCCGTTGAAATTAAGCGTCATCGCAAGGTTTCCGATATCCCTGTCGAGCGGTGACGGCGGGCCGAGCACGAACCCGGCGGCCGAGGTGTTGTCGGCCACGACATCGGGCAGGGTGAACTTGAAGTCGATATAGCGGCTGTCGATGATCTCCAGCCCCGGCATCACGGCCTCGACCGCAGCGGCGGCTTCGGCAAGGCTGACCTTCCCTTCGAGACGCCGCCTGAGCAGGAACGCAATCTCGGGCTCGATGCGCGGATGGATGAATCTGTCGATCGAAACTTCGCCGCCGTCGGAAATCTGCATGGCGTCGGTCAACCGCCCGACGATCACCTCGTTGACGTTTACCTGCTGCATTTTTGCGCGGCTCGTCAGTCCGAGCTTCAGCCCGACCGGGCGTTCGCCGCGTTCGAGCCTGCGGCGGATCGATTGCGCCTGTATCGTGTATCCGTCCGTTCCGTCGAGATCGGGGTTTGAAAGGGTAAGCTGCTCGACCGCCGTCGCCTTGAGGGCGGCGTCGTCGACGATTGCAGCGAGAGAGGCGTGAACGCTCATGTCCCGGCTCCTTCCATGTCTTTCCTGAGGTCCAGCGCGACGTCGAGGATCATGTCCTCCTGGCCACCAACCATCTTGCGCCGTCCAAGCTCCATGAGGATGCGTCCTACATCGATCCCGGTTTGCGCGGATGCCGATTCGGCGTGGCGCAGGAAGCTCGAATAGACGCCCGCATAGCCCAGCATCAGCGATTGTCCGTCGACGCGCACGGGCCTGTCCTGCAACGGCCTGACAAGTCGCTCCGCTGCATCGATCAGCCTGTTGAGATCGCAGGAATGCTCGAAGCCATACCGGTCGGCAACGGCGATCAAGGGTTCGAGCGGCGCGTTGCCCGCGCCCGCGCCCATGCCGGTGAGCGAGGCGTCCACCCGCTTCGCGCCATGTTCGGCGGCGACGATGGTGTTGGCAACGCCGAGGGTGAGATTGTGGTGGGCGTGGATGCCGATCTCGGTCGCCTCGTCCAGCACCTGCCTGTAGGCGTCGATCCGCGCCGTTACCCCGGCCATCGTCAGCGCGCCGCCTGAATCCGTCACATAGACGCAGTGCGCGCCATAGCTTTCCATCAGCCTGGCCTGCGCGGCCAGCGCCGCCGGCTCCGACATGTGGGACATCATCAGGAAGCCCGAGGCGTCGATGCCGAGCTTGCGCGCGGCCCCGATGTGCTGGAGCGCAATGTCGGCTTCCGTGCAATGCGTGGCAACGCGAACCGACGCAATGCCGAGATCGACGGCCCTGCGCAAATCCTCCACCGTGCCGATGCCGGGGATCAGCAGCGTGGTCAGCCGCGCCCGCTTCACCACTTTCGCGGCGGCCTCGATCCAGGCCCAGTCGGTGTGCACGCCGAAGCCGTAGTTCAAGCTCGATCCGGCAAGCCCGTCACCATGCGAGATTTCGATGGCGTCCACGCCTGCTTCATCCAGCGCCTGTGCGATCTCGCGCACATGGCCGACCTCATAGCGATGGCGGATTGCATGCATGCCGTCCCGCAGAGTCACGTCCTGCACATAGAGACGCTTGTTGGCGCAACTTTTCATGCCGCTTCCTCCTGCAACAGCCCCGCAAGCGTGTCTCCGGTCCTGAGCGCGGCGGAGGTCATGATGTCGAGGTTGCCCGCATAGGCGGGCAAATAGTGCGCGGCGCCCTCGACCTCGAGGAACACGGAAACCTTGAGGCCGGAGAACGGCTCCTCGCCGTCAGGCGAGGGCAGGGGGCTGTTGTGGCTGATCGTTTCGAACTGCACCTCCTGCTTCAGCCTGTAGCCGGGCACATAGGCCGCGACCTCGGCGACCATCTCTTCAATCGAGGACCGTATGCTGTCGCGGTCGCCTTCGCGGACGAGGCAAAAAATCGTGTCGCGCATGACCATGGGCGGTTCCGCCGGGTTGAGGACGATGATCGCCTTGCCGCGCTTTGCGCCTCCGACGCTCTCGATGGCGCGGGCGGTCGTCACGGTGAACTCGTCGATGTTCGCGCGTGTGCCCGGACCCGCCGATTTCGACGCGATGGAGGCGACGATTTCCGCATAGGCGACCGGAGCGACCCGGCTGACCGCGTGAACGATCGGGATCGTGGCCTGCCCGCCGCATGTGACCATGTTGATGTTGGGCGCATGCCGCTCGACATTCATGTTGACCGCCGGCACGACATAAGGCCCGACCGCCGCGGGCGTCAGATCGATCAGGCGTCGTCCGAGCGGGCGCAGCATCGCATCGTTGGCGATATGGGCGGCAGCGCTGGTGGCGTCGAAAACAATCGCCACATCCTTGAACTCGGGCATCGCGATCAATCCCTCGACGCCCTTGTGCGTGGTCGCGATGCCGAGGCGGCGGGCGCGCGCCAGCCCGTCCGAATCCGGGTCGATGCCCACCATGGCCACCACTCGCAGCCTTTTGGAAAGCCTGCTGATCTTGATCATGAGGTCGGTGCCGATATTGCCCGAACCGACAATCGCACACCCGATCTTGCTTGCGCTCATCATCATGCTCCGTTTGCAAAGCCGACGGACACACTTCCAAGGCCCTCGATGCGCGCCTCGAAGAAGTCGCCCGGCTCCGCCGGTATCATCGGCCCAAGCGCGCCGGAAAGCACGACGTCTCCCCGCCTCAGGGGTCGTCCGGCCTTGGCCATGACGCGGGCCAGCCAGAGCGTCGAATTGACGGGGGAGCCGAGGCAGGCGACGCCCGCGCCGACCGATACCGGCTCGCCGCGCCGCTCCATCACCATGCCGCAGCCGCGAATATCGATCTCGCTCAGGCGTCGCGGCTCGTGGCCGAGCGCGAACATGCCGGACGAGGCATTGTCCGCAATGGTGTCGGCGATGCGGATGTTCCAGCCCGCGATGCGGCTGCCCACGATCTCGATGGAGGCCAGCACGAAGTCGGTGGCCCGGATGATGTCCGCCGTGGTCAGGCGTTCGTCGTCGAGATCGTCGCCCATGACGAAGGCGACTTCTGCCTCGCATCGCGGCTGCAACACCGCGCCGAAGGGAATGTCGCTGCCGCTCGGCACGTCCATGTCGTCGAACAGCATGCCATAGTCCGGCTGGTCGACGCCGAGTTGCTTCTGGATCGCCTGCGCGGTCAACCCGATCTTGCGCCCGACAATGCGGCGGCCCGACGCCAGCCGCGCTTCCGTCAACCTTTCCTGAACGGCATAGGCCGCCGCCACGTCGGCAAGGTCGATAAGGTCGCGCACCGGCTCGCAGGGCACACCGTCGCGCACCGCCGCCGCAAGGCGGTCAGCGGCTGCGGCGATTGCCTCAGGGGTCGCGTTCTGCGGCATGTTCCCACTCCTCCCGGTGTCTACATCCATATGAAATGTATTACGTGTGATACATGTTGTGTCAAGCGAGCGCGCCGCGCGTCGGCGTCAATCCTCGCCGCCGACCCTGTTCCGAAGCGTGCCTATGCCTGCGATCTCGACTTCGACCGAATCGCCCGGCACCATGTCGCCCGGCATGAGGTCAGTTCCCATCCAGAGCACGTCTCCCGGATAAAGCGTCATGTAGCGGCTCATCAGGCTGAGATGGTCGGCGACGCCGAACAGCATGTCGTTTGTCCTGAACGAGGCCGCTTCCTGGCCGTTGAGGCGCACCGTCGTGTGCAGCCGATCCAGCTCGACATCGGTTTCGATCCACGGCCCCATCGGCTTGAAAGTGTCGCTGTTCTTGGCCCGCCACAGCGTGCGGTCGATACCCTGCCAGCGACGCTCGCTCACATCATTGCCGATCGTGTAGCCAAATACACAGGACAGCGCATTTTCCTTCGTGAGGTTGCGCGCCTGCCTGCCGATCACCACCACAAGCTCGCCTTCGAACTGGACCTTTCCGGATGAATCCTTCGGTATCACGATCTGCGTGTCGTGCGCGGTGAGCGCGCTGACGCCGCGATAGTTCACGTCCGGCTTCTCCGGCAGCTTGAAGGCCGTCCCCGCCAGTTCCGCCTGCTGTCGCGCATGGACGAGATAGTTGATCCCCGCTGTGTAGAAGGTGCGGGGAATGAGCGGGATGTCGATCGTCACCGAGCCGAGCGGCAGCTTCCGTCCGGTACGGCTGTAGTGTGCGAACATGTCGCCCGAAATCTCGGCGATCTCATCCCCTTCGAGAATGCCGCAATGGCTCTCGCCATCCGAAACATACCGCAACCATCGCATCCGAAGCCTCCCCTGCAAGCATGCGTCAAGCGCGCACATTGACTGTAGAAGTCTTATCTATAATACTTATTTTTGAGCTGCAAGCGAAGCTGCGGCACATGATCAGGGAGTGAAACCGGAATGTCCGAACGTTCGAAGAATTTCTATGTCAGCCGCGCAAAGGGCGCGGTTTTTCATCAGGCGTCGCAGCCCACCTACATCGAGGGCACGCATGGGTCCCGCGTTTTCAACGAGTATCGCGATCTCGGGTTGAAGGAGGCGACCGGAGGAAAGTATTTCGCGCATATCGTGCATCCCAAGATTCCCAAGGAAGAACGCGTGAAGCTGCCCTTTGGCGGCGGCACCGGACCGCACCAGCATACGGTCGATTTCCAGTGCGTGCTCGTCCTGCGGGGATGGGTGCGGTTCGAGATCGAGGACCATGGCGAATATGTGCTTCACCCCGGCGATTTCCTCTATCTCCCGCCGCACATCTATCATGGCGTGCTTGACTATTCCGACGACCTCGAAACCTTCGAAATCCTGTCGCCCGCCGAGTACGACACCAACACGATCGACAAGATTCCGGGCAAGACCGACGAAGTTTCTCTGGAATAGCACCGCGCTTTTCGTCCAGATTGACAGGCCCTGATACCAAGCTGGGGGACGGCCCGTGCAGCGTACGCTCAAGCCGCTTGCCGAAAACACCATTGATGTCCTCAAATCGGTCAGCACCGCGACGATCACATCGCAACTGCGCAAGCGCGGCATTCGCAACGTCCTTATCGTCGGTGCGAAGCCGCTGAACAGCACGCCGCGCACGTTCGCCGGAGAAGCCTTTACGCTTCGCTTCATCCCGATGCGCGAGGACCTCAGCCAGGGCGACGTTCTGTCGAACCCGGACTATCCGCCCCGCAAGGCAATCGAGACCGTCCCGCCGGGGCACGTCCTCGTCGTCGATTGCCGGGGCGATGTCCGGGCGGGCGTGCTCGGCGATATTCTCGCGCTTCGCCTTCAGGTGCGCGGGGTCGCCGCCGTCGTCAGCGACGGGCCGATGCGCGACGTGCGCGAACTGCGGGAAATGGACCTGCCCATCTACTGCAATGGGGCTGCTGCCCCGCCCACGCTGACTGCGCATTTCGGGGCGGATCTCGGCTGCGCCATCGGTTGCGGCGGTGTGGCGGTGATGCAGGGCGACGTGCTCGCCGGCGACGAGGATGGCGTGGTGGTCGTGCCGCGTGATCTTGCCGATGAAGTTGCGCGCGACAGCCGCGAGCAGGAGGATCTTGAGGTTTATCTCAAGAGCCGGATCGCGGAGGGCAACTCCATCGTCGGCGTCTATCCGCCGAGCGAGGAAATTCTCGCGGCGTATCGGCGCGAGCGCGACACGAAAAAATAAGCGATGCCTTATGGGGCTTCGGAGTTGGCCGGGCTTTCGAGCTGGGCGGCGCTTGTCCATGACGCCGCGCTGCCGTCTGCCGGGCGCTCAAGATCGAGCTGGAATGTGTAGCGGTCGGGCCTGTAAAGGCCGATATTGACGTCGAGCGCGCGGCCCGTTTCGTCGAAGATGACACGTTCCATCAGCGTGACGGCGGAGCCGATCGGAACGTCGAGGTACTTTGCCACATTCGGGTCCGCCAGCCGCGAGGTCACGACCTGCTCGACGCGCGCGACCCTCACGCCGGTCTTTTCGAGCAATGGCAGCATGGGTCCCTTGTCCAGGTCCGCCTTGGTGAAGGTCCTGCCGATCTCTTCGCGCAGATAGCCGGTGACATAGGAGAAGGGCGCGCCCTTCGACGTGTAGAGGCGCGTCGTGCGCAGCACCACGCCGCCGGGTCCGATGCCCAGCCGGTCGGCTATTTCAGGCGACGGCACGGTGTATTCGAACTCCAGCACCTTGGCCTTGGTTCGCAGGCCGAGTTGCACGAGGCTGTCGAGGAAACCCCTCATATCCGCCGGGGCCGCTTTCGAGACGAGCGGCTTCGGCGGTATCGGAAACGTACCCCGCCCCTTTTCGCGCGAGATCAGCCCGTCGCTCTCCAGCTTTTCAAGCGTGGCACGGATCGTGACCCGGGACACGCCATACTGCTCGGCAAGGGCGACTTCGCTCGGGATCGCCTGATTGACGGGAAACTCGCCACCGAGCAGCTTTTCGCGCAGCACCATGTAGATCTGGTGATAGAGAGCGAGCGGCATCGGCCCTTTGCGCGTCATTTCAAAGTCCTTCCCGTGCACAAATGCGTGCCCCAAAATTCCGTTGCTGCTCCCGGCGATGGTCCCTCGTCAAAGAAAAAGCGTCGCGTGCTTGCTCAATGAAAAGTCTATGAAACGCTCTATATTCGTGTTCCCGGAAATTGGAACAATGGTGAAGTTGGAACCCGTTGATTTATCCAACATTTTTTGATCTCCCGAGAGGGCGCAACTTGTCGCCGCCCCCGAACAATTCAATGCCGGCCCAGTCCTTTCATCAATCCCACCGTCCGTTCGACCGCAAGGACGATGACGATGGTGATCAGGATGAGGACCACCGACAAGGCGGCAATCTGCGCGTCGGTATGGCTCTGCGTGTACCTGAACAGCGCCACCGGCAGCGTGTTCACGCTGGTGCCCACGATGAACAGCGATACGGTCACCTCGTCGAAGGACAACAGGAAGCTGAGGCCCGCCGCCGCGAGAATGGCCGGTCGCAGCAATGGCAGCGTGATGCGCATAAAGACCCTGACCGGCGTCGCGCCGAGCGTCGACGCCGCGGCTTCCACTTCGGCGGGCATGGTGTTCAGCGCGGTCAGGAGTATGCGGATGACGAATGGGACCACCAGCACGGTGTGCGCGACGATCAGGCCGAAATAGCTGCCCAGAAGGCCGAAATAGACCAGCACCAGCAGAAGGCCGAGCGCAAACACGATGTTTGGCACGATCAGCGGCGAGGTGAACAGCGCCAGCAGCGTGTCGCGGCCCGGCAGCGGCAGCCGTGCAATGGCATAGGCAGCGGGAATGCCGACCGCCAGCGCCAGCACGGTGACGATGACGCCGATGATGAGGCTGTTTTGCGCGCCCGCCACGAAAGCCCTGTTCTGGAGAATGTTCCAATAGGCTTCCACGCCCCATGTCTGCGGCGGGAACATGATGTAGGGGTCGTTGGTGAACGACATCATGATGACCGGAAACACCGGGGCCAGGAGGAAGATGAACAGCAGCGTGATGAGAATGCGGTTCAGCCAGACGGCGAGCGGGGAAGGGCGCATCACAGGACCTCCCAGCGACGGCTGATCCGGTTGTAGAAAACCAGCACCACCACGAAGAACACCAGCGTCACCACCGACATGGCCGCCGCGAGCGGCCAGTTGAGAACGGCAATCGCCTGATTGTAGATCTCGGTCGCGACCACGAAAACCCGGCCGCCCCCGAGCAGGCTCGGCGTCACGAAGGCGCTCATGGTCAGCACGAAGGACAGGAGGCAGCCCAGCCCGACGCCGGGCAGGCTCAGCGGCAGCGTGACGCGCAGGAACCTGCGCATCGGCGTCGCCCCCAGCGAGGCGGCGGCCTCCTCGAGCGTCGGGTCGATCCTGTTGAACCCCGCGATAAGCCCGAGCGCCATATAGGGCATCATGATCTCGGTCAGGCCGATCACCGTGCCGGTATAGTTGTTGAACAGGCGCAGGGTCGGCAGGTCGAGCATGCGCAGGACGGAATTTACCCAGCCCGCATCGCCCAGAATGACCATCCAGCCATAGGTGCGCACAACCGCGCTGACCAGCAACGGCGCGATGGTGATGACGACCAGCACCGACCGCCAGCGGCTCTCCGTGCGGTGCAGGAAGAGCGCGATCGGATAGGTCACCAGCAGTGCGAGTATGGTCACCGTAACGGCAAGCTGGATCGAGCGCAGGGCGGCGCTGCGATAGAAGGGGTCGCCGAAGAACTGGGCATAGCTATCGAAGGTGAAGCCTTCGAGCAGCGTGCTGCCCTCGATCACGGGCTGGAAGGAAATCCGCCCGATCCAGATAAGCGGCACGAGAAAGCCGAGACCGATGAGCAGCATCATGGGCAGCGTCAGAAGGACGGCCTCGCCGCTTTTCCTCAGCGCCTTGCGGTCGGTGATCGCTCGCTTCTCCATCAGTTCGCCTCGCTTTCGGCATAGGCCAGCGTGTCGGCGACGTCGCACCACAGCGAAATCCGGTCGCCGGGAGAGAGATTTTTCCATTCAGGGTGATGGCTCGGGCATTCGGCGAGGATCGTCTTGCCCGCGATCTTCGCGTAGACCTGCGCGTAGCCGCCCGAATAGACGACTTTCGAAACTTCGCCGTCGAGACGCGTTGCGTCCCCTTTTGCTCCCCCACCCTTTGCACCAAAATGCAGTTTGTGCGGGCGGAACATCACGGTGACGCGCTCTCCATCCTTGAAGGCGCGCGGAACCCAGATCTCGCCAGTGCCCTCGACGCCGACCAGCGTGCGATCGCCTTGCCTGCGAAGGGCCACGCCGTCGAGCCGGTTCACACGCCCGATGAAGGCGGCGACTTCAGCCGTCGCGGGTTGCTCGTAGAGTTCTGTCGGAATGGCGCTCTGGATGATCTGCCCGCGCTGCATGACCGCGACGCGGTCCGACATCGTCAGCGCTTCCTCCTGGTCGTGCGTGACGAACACGGTGGTGATTTTGGAGCGCAGCTGAAGGTCGCGGATTTCCGAGCGCATCTCCTCGCGCAGCTTGGCGTCAAGGTTCGACAGCGGCTCGTCGAGCAGCAATATGTCCGGCCTGATGACCAGGGCGCGCGCCAGTGCGACGCGCTGCTGCTGGCCGCCCGAAAGCTGCTTGGGCATGCGCCCGCCAAGCCCTTCGAGCCGCACCATGGCCAGCGCCTCCTCAACCTGCTTGCGCGTGTTCCGCCGGGCCGCGCCCCGCATCTCCAGGCCGAACGAGATATTGTCCGCGACCGTCATATGCGGGAACAGGGCGTAGCTTTGAAACACCAGACCGGCGTTTCGGGCGTGCGCGGGGAGGTCGGTGATGTCGCGGTCGCCCACGAGCACCCGCCCGGAACTGGGCTCGATCAGACCGGCGATGATGCGCAGGGCGGTCGATTTTCCGCAACCGGACGGCCCGAGCAGGGATATGAATTCTCCCGAGCGCACGACGAGATCGATCCCGTCGAGCACATTGCGCGAACTGTCGTAGGTCTTGGTCAGAGCCTCCAGTTTTAGCTCGGCCATGAAATCCCTTCCTCCCTCGGTAGATCAGGTCGATTGGGGTCATGTTCTTCTTGCGAACACAGACCCTTCAAAAGGTATTATGTATAATACCTTTCATGTCAAGTTTGCGCAGCCCGCATCATCCTTGCCGGCGGGGCGGCGTCGCGATTGATTCCAAAATAAAGCAGCCGTGCCTAGCCGTTACAGTCTGGCCAGTTCGACAATCTCGCAGGAGAAGGAATCCGGCTGGCGGCCCGCATTGAACGCCTTGTCGGCATCGATCTGCAAGTCTTCGAGCACGGCGCGGGCGGCATGGCGGCCCGGCCAGCCGCTCACAGGACCGCCGGGATGCGTGGTGAAGCCTGTCTGGTACAGCCCCGGCACCGGCATGCGGTAGTTGGCCCAGCCCTTGACCGGCCTGTTGAGGCCCGCCTGGTCGGGCAGCATGTCGCCGCCTTGCGGATTGCCGCGCTGATAGGACGAATTCGTTGCCTCGATGTCGACCGGTGACTGCACGAACCGACCCAACTCGTCGGCGCGGTCGAATCCTTCGGTCAGGTCCGCATATTGATCGAGCAGCCATTGCGCATAGTCGGCCTTGGCGCCTTCCCAATTGCCACGGTCCCCGTTCAGGTCATAGGGCGCCAGCGTGACCAGCTTCAGCGTGGCCGCACCTGTCGGCGCACGTGACGGGTCGATCCAGGTCGAACAGGCCCCGAATATGTAAGGATCCGACATGGCAAGCTCGTTGCGGCCAATCGATTCGAACTGATTGAGCAGGCCGTCGACGGAAGCGCGACCGGTAAGAACGGCTGCCACCGAGCCTTGCACCGTCCTGATCTTATGTGGTTTCGCGAGCGCGATCTGGACCACGAACAGGGACGCCCCCGAGCGCCAGTTGCGGGATTTTTCAACGAATTCCGCCGGAAGCTGGCCGCGTGGCAGGGTGCCTTCCAGCCGTGTGAAATGCATGCTCGAAAGCACCGCCTTGCGTGCAGTGAAATGGCGTCCGTCGCTTGTCCTGACGCCCGTCGCCCTGCCTCCGTCGACAATGATTTCCTTCACCGGCGCGGATGTCAGCACCTGCCCGCCCCGGTTGCGCACGACGCCGGCCAGCGCTTCCGGCAGGCTTGACGAGCCGCCACGGGCATTGATCCATCCATGCTTCGACCAGTCGATGGGCACCGAGACAGGCAGCAGGCCGGTTCCCCTGCGGCCCAGCGGCTGCGTCGCGGCGGATGCGAACCACAGCATCATTGCCCGCACATAGTCGGTCTCGAAGCGCGTGTTGACGGTTTCGGCGGCGCTGGCGGCAACGAGCGCAACATAATCCGCCTCTGCCCCGGCTTCGTCCGCCGGGCATTCGGGAGCCTGCCCCGGCGCGTTGCGCACGCGCGCCAGATGTCGTGGCGAAATGCGCTCCCAGAACTCATAGAGGTCGAGCCATGCTTCGGCATCATGCTTTGAAAACCGGGCAATCTCCTTCGAAGTGCGATGCTTGTCGCGCCACATGGTGAGCGACTGGCCGTCCGGGAAAGAAAACACCACGACCGGATCGTGACCGATATAGGACAGCGTCGAATTGACGATTCCAAGCTCGTTGTCGGCGAGCATCGGATTGGTGAGCAGCCATGGGTGGCCCGTCGAAAACGTGTCATGCCGGAAGCCGGGCAGGGTGAGTTCCTCGGTCACCGTGCCGCCGCCGATGCGCTCGCGCGCTTCCAGCACAGTCACCGAAAGACCCGCCTTTGCGAGATAGGCCGCTGCGGTCAGGCTGTTGTGCCCGGCACCGATGACGACCACATCCGATTGAAGAGAATTGACCACCGACTGCTTCCTCCCTGAACTTTCCGTAGACACCGCTCGGACCATTCTGAAAGGAGAAAGGTATTATTCTTAATACATTTAATGTCAAGCATCGAGGCGGACGACGATTGCCGACTGTCTCATCCCGGACGGTTGCCCCTGTCGCGGATGAACTCGAAAATGTGGAGCCAGTCCTCTTCCGGGTTTTCCGGGCTGTAGCCCGTAAACAGCGAGAGCGCTTCATCGCCGATGGTGTGCGAGGTGCCCGCAAGATCGGCCTCGCGCAGGAACAGCGCCAGGTCCTTGGCCACGATCCGCGCGGGTGCGGCGCTGTCGAACGCGCCGTTTGCGATATGCTTCGGAAACAGCACCGAGGAAACGAAGCTCTGCCCCGATGACGTGTTCATCACCTCCAGCATGGCATCCATGCCGAGGCCCTGCCGCAGGCCGTAGCTGATCGCCTCGCTGGTGCTGAGCATGCAGGCGACGGACGCGTAGTTGTTCACGAGTTTCATGGCCTGCGCGAGGCCGGGCTTTGCGCCCATGTTGACGATCTTCGAGCTGTAGGCCCGGATCCATGGTGCTGCTGCCTCCACGGCGGCGGGGTCGCCTGCCACCATCGAGGTCAGGTCCGCGCGGACGGCGCGTGCCACTCCGCCCGAGACCGGGGCATCGATGTAGGCGATGCCGCTTGCGGCGAGCGCCCTGGAAAGCGATGCCGCGCCGCTCGGCCCAATGGTCGAGGTGTCGACGACGATCTTCGGTCGGGATTCGAGGGTTGCGACTTCGGCTGCAAAGGAATGTCCAGCCTCGGCGGAGGGAAGGCAGAGGAATACGATCTCCGTGTTTGCGCCGAGCGCGCGCGGCGAGGCTTCCGAAATGGCGTCCTGCGGCACGCGATCCGGCGTCGGAGAGATGTCGTAGACGTGGAGGCGTGCACCCGCCTTTGCGATGCAATTGGCGATCGGGGCCCCGATGTTCCCCAGTCCGACGAAACCGACGGCGTTCAACCGGACCTCCCGGACGCGTTGTGCAGCGGCTCTATGAGAATGCTTATGTCGCCTATTCCTTCAAATCGGGCAATTGCATGAACCGGCGTATTGAATGTTTTCGGGACGCAGGTCGACCCGGTGGCGATGATGTCGCCCGCTTTCACGTCTATGTTCCGGCGCGAAAGCGCATTGATGCCCCAAACCAGGACAGGGATCGGAAATGTGCGCGCCGCCTGCTCGACAGGTCCCGAGACCTCGACGCCATCGAACTCCAGCGTGGCCGGGATTTCCTCAAGCGCCCGCGACCGCCAGTCTTCTATGTCGGGTCCGATCACGAAGCCTCCCGTGGCGCCGTTGTCTGCCGCGAGAAGCGGGATCGGAAACGGCCATGTGCCAAGGCTGCGGCTATCGGCGATCTCCACGCCGACCAGCGCGGTTTCCACCGCATCCAGCACTTCCTGTTCGCCATAGGTTTCGATCCGGCAAGGCAGGTCGCGCGCCATGCGAAATGCGATTTCGGTCTCCATGAGGGGCTGGATGAACTGACCCATCGAGAAACGGGCGGGCGTGCGCTGGACCATATCTGAATACAGCCTGCCGGTGAACGGATGCGGAAATCCAAGCGCGTTCTGCGAATATGTGTTGGTCAGGCCGAGTTTCCAGCCGACGCAGCGCCGCCCGATGAGGTCGGCCACGGCGTCCTGCATCAGCGTGGCCTCGTCAAGGTCGAGCGGCATCAGGCTTTCGGGCAGGACCACCTGCTTGCGATTGCGATAGGCCGAAGCCAGCAGGTCAGCTGCCGCGGCCACCTTGCCGTCGCCCGAATCCGTCGTGTTCGACATCATGCGCAATCGCGATGGAGCCTGCTCGTCAGTCAAGGCCTTCCACCAACAGGATGTCGCCCCGCGCGGCCTTCGAACGAATGGCTTTCAGGCGCGTATATTCTTCGGAATTGTACCAGGCGAGCGCCTTTTCATAGCTTTCGAATTTCATCACGACGATGCGCGAGTGCGGCTCCCTGCCTTCCAGGGATTGATAGCGCCCCCCGCGCACGAGATACTCGCCGCCAAATTTCTCGACGGATGCCGGTGCGGCGGCCTTGTATTCGGCGAACGCTTCTTCATCGAAGAGTTCGACTTGAGAAATGATATATGCGCTTGGCACCTGCATCTCCTCCTGCCGTCGCGTCGCGACGTCTATATGCATTAAGTATGCTACATTTCGACAATTGGCCGCTGCGATATCCGATGTCAATAGGCTAGGGTTGCACCGGATTGGTTCAACGCTTGCAAATCTGGAAATTGCCGCTTTCGTGGAATAAAAAGTGCCTGGGGCCGGATCGAAATGAAAGCAGCGCCTGAAACGGGCATGTTGACTTCGGCTGTCGCATAAGTATGAAAGTTAATACATTATCGTCTTCCATATTCCGGAGAAAGAACATGCTGACGCTTTGGGGACGTCCGAATTCCGGCTGCACGCAGCGCGTGTTGTGGTCGCTCGAGGAAGCGAAGGTGCCGTACAACCTCATCCTCGCGAGCGGCATCATGGGTCCTGAAGGGCACATTTCGACCGGCGCGAAGCCGTATGGCGTCGTGGACACGCCCGAATATCTGGCGATGAACCCCAACGGCGTGGTGCCGACGATCAAGGAGGGCGATTTCACGCTCTGGGAATCGCTTGCCGTGGTCTCCTATGTGGCCCTGAACCATGCCCCGGACCTGTACGGCAACGACCTGTCCCGCTTCACGCGCGCGGTTCAGTGGGGCGCGTGGTCGAACCAGCATTTCGACCCTTCGATGTATGTTTTCGTGTTCCATCTCGTGCGGTTGGCTGAAGAACAGCGCGATCCTGTGCTGGTCGAGGAGGCGCGCAAGACCTTCATCAAGAAGCTGCGCATTCTCGAAACCGAACTCGCCAAATCCGACTATCTGCTTGGCGACACATTCAGCATCGCCGATATTCTGGTCGCCCCGTCCGTTCATCGCTGGTTCCTGTTCGACCTTGAGCGTCCCGCGATGCCCGTGCTGGAAGCGTGGCATGCCCGGCTTGCCGAACGCCCGGCGTTTCAGAAGCACATCGCGCCGCGCGAGCTGCACCTGGGTTGATTTCGCACCTTCGGGCGCTCGGGAAACTACGTTTATTAGCCGGCAAGATAGCCGGCATCGACGTACAGCACCTGCCCGGTGACATAATTAGAGGCGGGGCTTGCGAAATAGAGCACCGCACGGGCGATGTCGTCCGGTTCTGCGAAGCCGACCGGCAATGCGAGCCGACTGATCCAGGCTTCGGCCTGCTTGCGGTTGCTGTCGCTGTCCTGCTGCTCCTGTCCGCCGCGCGTGTTGGTCGCGCCCGGCCCCACGGCGTTGACGCGGATGTTCAGCTTGCCGAGTTCCACCGCGAGCGAGCGCGTCATCGCCACCACGGCGGCTTTCGCCATGTTATAGTCGACCTTCTGCGATACGGGCCGAATGGCGGCGGTCGATGCGATGCTGACGATCGACCCGCCACCCTGTTTCGCCATGATCTTCGCCGCGGCTTGCGACATGAAGAAGGGCGCCTTGGAGTTCACCGCCATATACCGGTCCCAATCGGATTCGCGGAGACCATCCCAGCTTGAAACGCCGCGCAGCGCGGCGTTGTTGACGAGTATGTCGAGGCGGCCAAGCGCCCGGAATGTATCCTCCGCAATCTTCGATATGTCTGATGTTAAACACAGGTCACCGCAAACAGATGCATGCTGCGCGCCCATCGCCGACAACAGGGCCGCCGTCTCCTCGCATTGGTCCGGGCTGCGGTCGCACAGCGCAACGGCGGCTCCGGCGCTCGCCAGCCTGACAGCAGTGGCTTGCCCAATGCCCCGGCCTGCCCCGGTTACCAGTGCGACCTTTCCATTCAGCGAAAGCAGGTCTTGTGTTGCGATATCGGACAAGGTCAATGCTCCAGGAGCTCGTGCGGGGTTGCGCCGGCTCTGCGCAGACCGCTTGAAATGTTGTTTTATAGATAATACAACTTTGGCGTCGATTCCAAGCACCAATGCGGCCACGCGGCCATCGGAGACATCAAGATGATAAGAATTTGGGGAAGGCCAACCTCCGGTTGCACCCAGCGCGCTCTATGGTGTCTGGAGGAGGCGGGGTTGCCCTTCGAACTGACGCTCGCCAGCGCGTTCATGGGACCGGGCGGGCACATCTCCAAGGGCGGCGAGCCCTTCGGTATCGTCAACACGCCGGAATATCGGGCGATGAACCCGAACGGAACGCTTCCGACGATCAAGGACGGCGACTACGTGCTTTGGGAGTCCAATGCGATCCTTGCCTATATCGCGCTGAAATACGCGCCCGACCTTTATGGGAACGATGTCGAGACATTTGGCCGGGCGATAGGCTGGGGGTCGTGGGCGAACGAGCATCTCGATCCGATCACCACCTATCTGGTGCTGCACATCACGCGGCTGGCCAGTCACCTGCGCGACCCGGCGCTCGCCGAAAAAGGCAAGGCGGAAATGCCGAAGCAGGTCAAGACGCTGGACGACCAGCTGGCGAAGCAGTCCTATCTTGCGGGCGACAGCTTCACGATTGCCGATATTTCGGTCGGGCCGGCGATTCACCGCTGGGTGTTGTTCGACCCGGACCGCCCCAGATTCCCGCATGTCGAGGAATGGTACGCCCGGCTATGCGAGCGCGCACCCTTCCAAAAGCACATCATTCCCGAGCAGAATCATTTCGATCCGGACTGAGCGGCAGCGTGGTCAGGACGCGGCGTCCTCACAGTGTCGGGCACTCGAATTCGCCCGGTCTCTTGCAAGAACTCGTCCGCATACGCGAGGAAGGCGCATATTCGGCGTTCGGCCATCTGACGAGCGGGACGGACGGCGGCTGAGGCAGGATTTATTGAAGTACTACGAGGCTTGATTTCCGGGATTGAAGCCTCTATATAGTGTTCATCGAACTTGCCGTTGAACTTTGTTACCGCGCTGTGGCGCATCTGGCGATCTTCTTCTTTCAACTTCGATTTTTTCATGCGATTGGCGGCCGCCGATCGCAACTGAAACTATGAGCGATTGAAAGGTGATCGTCATGAATACTGGTACAGTTAAGTTCTTCAATGCCACCAAGGGTTTTGGCTTCATTGCCCCCGATAATGGTGGTGCGGACGTGTTCGTCCATATTTCCGCCGTGGAACGGGCGGGCATGCGATCGATTGTCGAGGGACAGAAATTGTCGTTCGACGTGGTTGCGGATCGCCGTTCCGGCAAGTCTGCCGCTGAAAATCTTCAGGCGGCATAAGCACTCCGAAAGGCTCGCTTGCACGGATGTACTGCGGCGAGCCATGAAGGTAACTGCACGCGGCTGCGCATGAAATGGCAGATAGCTATTTGAGTGCCGCACAACTGCAGGGAACTGTGAGTGGCGAGGAAGGTCGGGTTGGTGCCCGGCCTTTTGCTTTTTTTGACACGGAGAACGTCTTGCCCCGAAAAATCGAAGCGTCCCATCTAACGAGAACCGGCCGAAATGCTTTGAAGGCGGATGTGACAAACGCTGCGGCTCGCGCCATCTCTGACGCAGAAGCGGCGAAACGCGAGGCCAAGACCAAGCGTCTGCGCGCGGCCCGACTGAAGGCGGAGGCTGCCGAAGGCAACCGGTAAGCATTGCCCGTCATATTCCGCGAATTGCAGGAATTGGAAGAGCACGAGTCGCCCGGCTTTGTCGCGCTGCGCCCATTTGGTCCGAATTGTTGGAGCGCGCCCGGCCAGCGGCCGCCGGCGGGATATCCCCGTTATACAACCCGACTCGTGCCATCGACCGGCAATCGTTCGAGCAGTCCGAAAATTCTATTATATTGATTTCATTTGACTTTTGCTTGGTAGCGGAGGAGGGATTTGAACCCCCGACACAAGGATTATGATTCCTCTGCTCTAACCAACTGAGCTACTCCGCCTCAAGGTTTGCCTTGCGTTTCCGCGCGGCGCTGTCCTGAAGACGCGCGGATATAGGATTGCCCGGCGCGGCCTGTCAAGTTTCGGATTGGTCCGAACCGTCCAAAAATGCCGCTCAGGCGTCCGCCGCGAAAACCACCAGCAAATCCTTGGCGTCGATCTGGTCGCCGCTGTGCACCAGCACCTCCGCGATTGTCCCGTCGCGCTCGGCATGCAGCGCCGTCTCCATCTTCATTGCCTCGATCGAGAGCAGCACGTCGCCCGCCTTGACGGCCTGGCCCGCGCCGACCGCAAGCGTCGAGACAACGCCCGGCATGGGGGCGCCGACATGCAGTTCGTTGCCTGCCTCGGCCTTGCGGCGCGCCTTGCCGTTGGAAGCGCCATGTGCGCGATCCGGCACCTTGATGCGGCGCGGCTGCCCGTTCAGCTCGAAGAACACCGTCACCATGCCCTTCTCGTCGGTGTCGCCGATGGCGAGGCAGCGGATCACGAGCGTCTTGCCGCGCTCGATGTCGACGAATACTTCGTCTTCCGCCCCCATGCCGTAGAAATAGGTCAAGGTCGGCAGCACGCTCACCGGGCCGTAGGCCTCCTGCGCCGCCGCGAAATCCGTGAACACCTTCGGATACATCAGCCAGGACGCAAACTCATATTCGCTGAGCTTGCGGCCAAGCTTCGCCTCGATGTCGGCGCGGCTTGCCTTCAGATCGGCGGGCTTGAGCAGCGAGCCCGGCCGCTCGGTATATGGCTTGTCGCCCTTGAGCGCTTTTTTCTGCAGGTCTTTCGGCCATCCGCCGGGCGATTGCCCGAGATCGCCGCGCAGCATGGACACGACCGAATCGGGAAAGGCGATGTCCTTCGCCGGGTTCTCCACATCGGCGACGCTGAGGTCCTGGCTCACCATCATCAGCGCCATGTCGCCGACGACCTTGGACGATGGCGTCACCTTGACGATGTCACCGAACATCAGGTTCACGTCGTGATAGGCCTGCGCGACCTCGTGCCAGCGCGTTTCCAGCCCGAGCGAGCGCGCCTGCTCCTTGAGATTGGTGAACTGCCCGCCCGGCATCTCGTGCAGGTAGACCTCGGAGGCAGGACCTTTCAGGTCGCTTTCGAATGCGGTGTACTGGTTGCGGACCGCCTCCCAGTAGAAGGAGATGCGCCGGATCCATTGCGGATCAAGGCCCGGATCGTAGGGCGTGCCGCGCAGCGCCTCGACAATCGACCCGAGGCAGGGCTGCGAGGTATTGCCCGAGAAGGAATCCATCGCCGCGTCGACCGCATCGACGCCGCTCTCCACCGCCGCCAGCACGGTCGCGGCGGAGAGGCCCGACGTGTCATGGGTGTGGAAATGGATCGGCAGGTCGGTCGCCTCGCGCAGCGCCTTGAACAGCACGCGCGCCGCGCCCGGTTTCAGCAGGCCCGCCATGTCCTTGACGGCGATGATGTTGGCGCCCGCCTTTTCCAGATCGGTCGCCAGCTCGACATAATAGCGCAGATCGTATTTCGCGCGCTCCGGGTCGAGTATGTCGCCCGTGTAGCACATGGCCGCCTCGCAGAGCTTGCCTTCGGTGCGAACGGCGTCCATCGCCACGCGCATGTTTTCCACCCAGTTCAGGCAGTCGAACACGCGGAACAGGTCGATGCCGCCACTGGCGGCCTGCTTCACGAAATGCTGGACGACATTGTCGGGATAGTTGGTGTAGCCGACCCCGTTTGCGCCGCGCAGCAGCATCTGGAGCAGCAGGTTTGGGGCTGCCTCGCGCACATTCGCGAGCCGCTCCCACGGGTCCTCGGTCAGGAAGCGCATGGCGACGTCGAATGTCGCGCCGCCCCAGCATTCCAGCGAAAGCAACTGGGGCAGGGCGCGCGCATAGGTGCCTGCTATGCGCGCTATGTCGTAGGTGCGCATGCGCGTCGCCAGCAGCGACTGGTGGCCGTCGCGCATCGTCGTGTCGGTGATGAGGACCTGCGGCTGCTCGCGCATCCAGCGCGCGAAACCGTCCGGTCCGAGCGCGTCCAGCTTCTGCTTTGTGCCGTCCGGCACCGATCCCGTGTACCAGGGAACCACTGGCGCGGCCGCTTCCGGGTTGGGCGCGGGGCGCCCCCGCGTTTCCGGATGGCCGTTAACCGTCACGTCGGCCAGATAGTTCAGGAGCTTGGTGGCGCGGTCCTGCCGCTTCACCTGCGAGAAAAGCTCCGGCGTCGTGTCGATGAACTTCGTGGTATACGAATTGTCGTGGAAGCTCGGATGGGAAATGATCGCTTCCAGAAATGTCAGGTTGGTCGCCACGCCGCGAATGCGGAACTCGCGCAGCGCACGGTTCATGCGGGCAATCGCCTCTTCCGAAGTCGGCGCCCAGGCCGTCACCTTTTCCAGGAGCGGATCGTAGAACCGCGTGATGACCGCGCCGGAATAGGCTGTGCCGCCGTCCAGCCGGATGCCGAAGCCGGTCGCGCCCCTGTATGCGGTGATGCGGCCATAGTCGGGGATGAAATTCTGCTCGGGATCTTCCGTGGTGATCCGGCATTGCAGTGCATGGCCGTTCAGTCTGATGTCCTGCTGCTTCGGCACGCCCGATTCCGGCGTGCCGATGGCGAAGCCGTCGAGAATGTGAATCTGCGCCTTGACGATGTCGATGCCGGTCACCGCCTCGGTGACGGTGTGTTCCACCTGGATGCGCGGATTGACCTCGATGAAATAGAACTGGCCGGTGTCCGCGTCCTGCAGGAATTCGACCGTCCCGGCCCCGATATAGCTCGTTTCCTTTGCGATCTTGAGCGCGTGTCCGCACAGTTCGTTGCGCTGCGCGTCATTGAGATAGGGCGCGGGTGCGCGCTCGACCACCTTCTGGTTGCGCCGCTGGATCGAGCAGTCGCGCTCGAACAGATGAACGGCGTTGCCGTGCGTGTCGCCCAGGATCTGAACCTCGACATGGCGGGCGCGCTCGACGAGCTTTTCCAGATAGACCTCGTCCTTGCCGAAGGCGGCCTTGGCCTCGCGCTTGCCTTCGGTCACCTCACGCAGCAGGTCGGCCTCGGCCCTGATTGCACGCATGCCGCGTCCGCCGCCGCCCCAGGATGCCTTCAGCATCACCGGATAGCCCATCTTCGCGGCCAGCCGCTTCACTTCCTCCATGTCGTCGGGCAGCGGGTCGGTGGCGGGCACGACCGGCACGCCCACCTCTATGGCGAGGTTGCGGGCGGCGACCTTGTTGCCCAGCCGCCGCATGGTCTCCGGCTTCGGCCCGATGAAGGTAATCCCCGCTTCCGCGCAGGCTTCCGCGAATTCCGGGCTTTCCGAAAGCAGGCCATATCCGGGGTGGATTGCATCCGCGCCGGAATATCTGGCGACGCGCAGCACCTCGTCGATCGACAGGTAGCTTTCGATCGGCCCCATGTCCTTCGCGAGCCATGGACCACGACCGACCTGGTAGCTTTCATCCGCCTTGAAGCGATGCAGCGAATATTTGTCTTCCTCGGCCCAGATGGCGACTGTTTTCAGTCCCAATTCGTTGGCCGCGCGAAACACGCGTATGGCGATTTCCGACCTGTTGGCGACGAGAATTTTTCTGATTGCCACGCACTCGCTCCGAGGGACAGTGAGACTGACCCTCTTTGATTAGCTGAAAAATTGTGCAGTGCAAACAAATTTGGCACGGATTGTCCCGTGCAATCCGGGTTCAGGCCAACGGGTCTCTGCCGCCGGGCGGAATCGATTGTTGCGGAACAGATCGGGGGCGCTGCGCGCTCGCCCTATTTGTTGAGGATCAGCTTTCCCTGACGGGTGATCTTCAGCCGGTAAAGCGACTCCCCATGCGCTATCCCGATTTCGTGTTCTCCCCGTTCGAACAGGCTGCTGCTGGTTACCGTGCGAACGCCAAGCCGCGTGGCCTCCTGCGGGCGGTGGGTGTCGGTCCGCTCGGTGTTGAGCGAGCGATGGAAATGGGGATTGTATGTGTTCATCGGTGACCCCTTGCTAATGGAAATCCGGCCCGCGACGCGAACCCTGAAATTTCTTGACTAAAAATATCAAGTTTATTGTGGAATGCAAGATAGGATTTGCAGGCGGCATTTCAGGGGCGTGCGTTGGCGTCGACGTTTCTGCCCTGAGGCAGGAGAGGTTTCTGGACCAGTCGAATGATCCTTGACCGCCATTCTAACCGATTTAAGAGTGGCGCGCTTTTGAAAGGAATGAATCCGCATGAGTGCTGGGCGTGGTCTTGCGTTGCAGGAGCGTGGCCGCTGGGCGGTGGCCGGCCTGTTTTTCATGAATGGCTTTCTGGTGGGCAGCTGGGCGCCGCAAATCCCGGAACTTGTTACTCGGCTCGATATTCGGGAATCGACGCTCGGCATCCTGATCCTCGTCTTCGGCCTTGGGGCGATGCTGTTCATGCCGTTGTCGGGCGTGCTGATGTCTCGATACGGGTCGCGGCGCGTGGGCTGCGGCTTCGGCGTCGCCTGCGTGGTGTCTTTGCTGACGGTCGTTTCCGCGCCCAATGTCGCGCTTGCGGGTGCTGCGATGTTCTTCTTCGGGGGCGTCGTCGGTGCGATGGATGTCGCGATGAATTCCAATGCCGTCGCCGTCGAACGAAAGCTGTCGAAGGCCATCATGTCGTCGTCGCACGGCTTTTGGAGCCTTGGCGGTTTCGTCGGTGGTGGTCTGGGTGGCGTGGTGATCCAGAATTTCGGCTATTTCGCACATGCCGTCGGCGTCACGCTGGCGATGGCGCTGATGCTGGCCGCCGCCGCACCCTTCGTCATCGAGGACAGGCAGCCGCCGACGGGCGAGGCGAAGCAGCCGATGCGGCTGCCCCGCATTGCGGCGGTCTATCTCGTCGGAGCGGTGGCGCTGTTTGCCATGATACCCGAGGGCGCGGTGCTCGACTGGGGCGCGCTCTATCTCCGGCAGGAGCTTGGAGCATCGATTGCGACCGCCGGTCTTGGCTTTGCCTTCTTTGCCGGAGCGATGGCGGCGCTGCGATTTGCGGGCGACCGCGTCCGAAACCGCTTCGGAGCCGTGAGGACGATGCGCGTCTCATGCCTCATTGCGGCTGCGGGCATTCTTGTGGCGGGGCTGTCGCCATGGGCGTGGCTGGTCATCGCCGCGTTCGCGTTCGCGGGCATCGGCATCGCCAACATCGTTCCCATCGCATTCTCGGCTGCCGGCAACCAGCCCGGCATTTCCGCCAGCACCGGCATGAGCGTCGTCACGACAATCGGCTATTCCGGCATCCTGCTGGCGCCTTCGGCCATCGGCTTTGCCGCCGAGCATGTCGGCTTTTCGTGGGTTTATATTGCGCTGTCGATACCGCTCGTCGTGGTGTGCGCCTACGCCGAGCTTGTCCGGGCCGCCGATTTCCAGCCGGACCGGCAGATCGCCGGTCCCGAGATGATCTGAATCATATCCTGCCCATCAGCAGCAGCACGAGCACCACGATCAACAGCACGCCGACGATGCCGGAAGGTCCGTATCCCCATCCGCGCGAATAGGGCCAACTCGGAACCGCGCCGATCAGGATCAAAATCAATATGATGAGAAGAAGTGTGCCTAACGTCATATTTCATTCCCTCCAAATGGTATGGCCGGGAAGGAAATGCGCGAGGCGGGCTTGTGGTTCCCTTATTCCGCCGGGGCCGCGTGAGCGTCGTCCCCAGCGCGAGCGGCTTTCCCGCCGCGCCGAAACAGCCGGTCCTTCAATCGTCCGACCAAGCCCTTTTCGCCGGGAGTGCGCTTTTCGCGGGTAAACACCATCAGCATTGCGGGCGTGACGATGAGCGTCAGGCCCGTCGCAAAGGACAGCCCGAAAACGATTGCCGAGGACAGCGCGATCCACCACTGCGTGGACGGTGCGCTCATCGTCGTCTCGTGATGGAAGATTTCGAGCCCGAGCCCGAAGGCGATGGGCAGCACGCCGAGAATGGCCGAAAGCGCGGTCAGCACCACCGGGCGCGCACGTTCGCGGCAGGTCTGCAGCACGGCGTCGAGCCGGTTCCAGCCCTCTTCACGCAGCCGGTCGTAGGTGTCGATCAGCACGATGTTGTTGTTCACCACCACGCCTGCCAGCGCGATGATGCCGATGCCCGACATGACGATCACGAAGGACTGTCCGGTGAGCATCATGCCGAGCAGCGCGCCAATGGTCGCCATGACCACGCAGGACAGAACGAGGATGACGCTCGTGAATTTGTTGAACTGCGCCAGAAGCACGATGAAGATCAGGAAGATCGCCGCTCCGAACGCATTGCCGAGAAAGGCCTGCGCCTCCGCGCTGTCCTCGTCGGACCCCGCCATCTTCCAGTCGATGCCGGCAAGATCGAGCTTGTCGACCGCATCGCGGACCTCGGTCTGTACGGCGCTGACCTGATAGCCCGAGGCGACGTTGGCCTGCACGGTGATGGTGCGCTTTCCGTCGATGCGGTTCAGGATGCCGACTGTGTGTTCCGGCTTGCGCGAGACGAAGTTCGAGATCGGCACCGAGCCGTTCGCGGTCTCGATGCGCAACTGGTCCAGCTCGGTCAGCGTGCGCCGCTGTTCGGGCAGGCGAAGGCGAATATCGACCGCATCGTCGGCTCCGGCGGGCCGGTAGTCGGTAAGCTTCAGTCCGGTGGTGACAAGCTGCACCGCCGTGCCGACCGAAGTGGGCGACACGCCATACTGCGCGGCCTTCGAGCGGTCGACTTCCAGCGCCCAGTCGACGCCGGGCGGCGGCAGGCCGTCATCGAGGTCGATCACGCCGGGAACCTGTGCGACCACTGCGGCGACTTCACGCGCCTTGTCGTTCAGCCCCTCCGGATTGGTCGCGGATAGCTGCACTTGGACGGCCTTGCCAGTGGGCGGTCCCGCTTCCGGCACGCGCACCTCGACATCGACGCCGGGAATGCCCGCCATCTCGCGCCGCAACTCGTCGAGGATTTCATGCGCGGATTTGCGCTCGCGCCAGTCGACGAATTCGTACTGGATCACGCCGACGACATCTTCCGGGATCTCGTTGCCGCCGCGCGACTTGCCGACGCGCGTATAGACCGACTTGATGCCCGGCCAGCCGAGCATCCGGCGCTCGGCCTGCCGTGTCGCGGCATCCATCTCCTCAAGCGAGAGATTGCCGCGCGCATGCACGTAGAGCAGGCCGTAGTCCGGCTCGACATTAGGGAAGAACTCGACGCCGCGCCCGAAATGCGAATAGGCATAAGGCACCGCCACCAAAAGCGCGACCGTCAGCACCAGCACCGTCTTCGGATAGTGCACGGCCTTCTTGACCACGGCCATGTAGAGGCCGTCCTTGTGCTCTTCCTCATGTTCCGGCGCTTTCGCGAACATCGCTCCCAGCGTCGGTGCGAAGATCAGCGCATAGGCCATAGAAGCCGCCAGCGTCACGATCAGCGTGATCGGCAGATATTTCATGAAATCGCCGATGATGCCCGGCCAGAACAAGAGCGGCGAGAAAGCCGCGATGCGTGTCATCGTGGCGGCGATCACCGGCCCTGCCATACGCTTGGCGGCAAGCTCGAAGGCCTGCTCGCGCGGCATGCCTTCGGACATGCGCCGCTCGGCGAATTCCGTGACGATGATCGCATCGTCCACCAGCATGCCCACCGCGAGGATGAGGCTGAACAGCACGATCATGTTGATCGTGTAGCCCATCAGCGCCAGCGCCAGTATGCCCATCAGGAAGGAGGCGGGTATCGCGATGCCGATCAGCATCGAGGCGCGGCCCGAAAGCGCATAGAGAATGACGATGAAGACGAGGATGACCGCGATCAGCACATGGTTCTGAAGATCGGACAGGAGCTGGTTTACGAAGACGGACTTGTCCTGCGTGTAGGTCACCACCATGCCTTCGGGCGCGGTCTTGACGAACTCGTCGGCGACCTTCTTCGCGCCCTCGATGGTCTCGACGATGTTCGCGCCGATGCGCTTCTTGACCTCGATGGCGATGGCGTTCCTGCCGTCCAGCCGCGTGATCGTCTCGGCGTCCTCGAATGTGGAGCGCACGGTCGCGATGTCCTGCACGCGCACCACTGCGTTCGGTCCGGCCACCACCGGCAGCGTCGCCACGTCCTCAGGGGTCTCGATCAGGGCCGGAACCTTGATGGCGTATTTGCCTTCCGAGCCTTCCATCGCGCCCGCCGCGACGAGATTGTTCGACTGCGCCATGCCCTGGATGAGCTGTTCGAGCCTTAGTCCGTAGGAAGACAGCCGCATCGGGTCGATGATCGCCTCGACCAGTTCGTCGCGCGAGCCTTGCAGCGTGCCTTCCAGAACGCCCGGCACTTCCTCGATCCGGTCGCGCAATTCCTTCGCCGCCGCCGTCAGCACGCGTTCCGGCACGTCGCCGGAAAGCGTCACCACCAGCACCGGGAATTCGGAGAGGTTGACCTCGTTGACGGTCGGCTCCTCGACACCCTGCGGCAGGTCGCGCTTGGCGTCCTGCACCTTGTTGCGCGTGTCGATCAGTGCGTCGCCGAGATCGGTCGAGGGGTCGAACTCGACCAGCACATAGCCGCCGCCCTCATAGGCGGCGGACCGCATTTCCTTCAGGCCCTTGAGGTTCTTCAACTGCGCCTCGACGGGCCGCAGCAGCAGGCGCTCGGAATCTTCCGGCGAAATGCCCTGATAGATCAGGCTGACATACATGATCGGGATGGCGACGTCCGGTTCCGCTTCCTTCGGCACGGCGCGATAGGCCAGCGCCCCCGCGATGACGAGGAACAGGAGAACGGAAAGGGTCAGCCGCGCATTGCGGATCGCGAGTTTGACGATATCCATCACTGCGTACCGGTTGCGTCCTGCGCAAGCTTCTGGATCAGGGCAGGGTCGGCCTCGACCGGCTTGACCTGGTCGCCTTCCTTGACGAGGTCCTGGCCGGCCATGATGACGCGCGCATCGTCCGGGATGCCCGCCAGCAACAGGCCGTTCGGCGTGTCGTCCACGAGGTCGATGGAAAAGAACACGACCTTGCCGGCATCATCAACGGCGCGGATGCCGAGGTCGCCCGTTGACGAAAGCGTCACCACCGAGCGCGGCAGCGCGACCGCGTCGACCGGCGTACTGCGCAGCGTCAGTTCCGCCGTCATGCCCGCCGATATCCTGTCGTCGGGATTTGGGATCGCGATTTCCACGCGATAGGTGCGGGTCGCCGCCGTCGCCTCGCGGCTGATATAGCGCACCGTGCCTTCGACCTTGTCGCCATTGACCAGCGCGGCCTCGGCCTTGTCGCCGATCCTGATATGCGCGAGGTCGCGTTCGCTGATTTCGCCTTTGACGATCACCGGATCGAGGTTGAGCATGGTGGCGACCTCGCCGCCGTCCCTCACCGATGCGCCAAGCTCGACGATCACGTCGTCCACGGTGCCCGCGAAGGGCGCAACGATGCGGGTGCGCTCGAGATCGGCGCGCGCCGTCTCAAGTTGCGAGCGCGCCGCCGCAACCGCCGAAACCGCGGTTGCAAGCTGCAACTTGGCAAGGTTTCCGGTCTTCGAAAGCTGCCGGGCGGCTTCCAGTTCGGCCTCTCGCTGGTTCACGAGTTGCGTGGCCGTCTCGATGGCCGCGGGCTTTTCCTCGGCTTCCAGCCGCAAAATCAGGTCGCCCGCCTTGACCCGGTCGCCTTCCTTGACCGGCAGTTCGGCGATCACACCCCCGGCCCGCGTGGCCAGCACTGCGCGCTTGTCGGCCTGTGTCTGGCCGGAAATGCGGATGGCGCGCGCGTGCTCGATCCTCGGCGGTTTCATCACAGCGACGGTGCGCAGCTCCGCCTTTGCCTCGGCGTCAGCCGGCTTGGCCTGTTCCGCCTTTTCGGCGCCGTCGCCTTCGGCGGATGCGCTGCCGACCGAAGAGAACTTTCCTGTCCCCATCCATGCCGCGAAGGCGACCAGCACGGCGACCGCCGCGATCTTGTGGAATCTGTACCTGGCCATTGCCGTTCACTGTCCGTTGTGTCTGCGGTGCCCGAGCGTCTCAAGGACGCCTGATATGGGGCGGAGCCGACATGTCTTCAATCGAATTTCGTACATGTCCGAAGTTTCCGCGTTTCATATACGAGTTTGTCGCCTCAATACAGCAGCCAAAAGATCACACCGCACCGTGGAAGCCAGATGGTCGCGAGCGCTGTTACACAAATGTCACCTCGTCCGACAGCGGGAGCGAGCGGACACGCTTGCCGGTCAGCGCGAACACGGCGTTCGCCAGCGCGGGTGCGGCAGGCGGCGTTCCCACTTCGCCGACGCCGCCCATGCGATGGAAGTTTTCCAGCACGGCGACCTCGAATTGCGGGCACTGGAACATGCGCATCGCGTCGAAATCGTGGAAATTCGATTGCTCCACGCGGCCCTCGGCGAAAGTGATCTTCTGGTTCATCGCAGCGGACAGGCCGAAGATCGCACCGGAGACCATCTGCTGGTCGATGATGCCCGGATCGAGCGCCGTTCCGACATCCACCGCAATCCACATTTTTTCCAGCCTGATTCCTTCCGGGGTCTGTGCGATCTGGATCACCTGCCCACACCAGCTTCCGAAGGACAAGGAGAAGGCAAACCCCTTCGCCTTTCCTTCAGACAGCGTCTCGCCCCAGTTCGACATGGCCGCCACCTTGTCGACCACAGCGACCGCCGCCGGATAGTTCGCCATCAGCTTGCGCCGCAATTCGACGGGGTCGATTTTTCCTGCATGGGCGATTTCGTCTATCGCGCTCTCATGGAAAAAGCCGTTCTGCGAATTGCCGACCGAACGCCAGAAACTCACCGGCAGGGTGAGCGGAGCGGTTATCCCGGTCACGCGATAGTTCGGGATCGTATAGGGCTGGTTGTGCGCTCCGTCCGTGGTCATCCGGTCCGGGCCGGGGGCCGAGCGGCCCGGGAATATCCGGCCCACGAGGCTTGCCATGATCGACTGTCCCGCGATCCTCAGGTCGAGCGCTTCGGGCATGCCGTCCGCGCCGAGCCGCGCCCGCATCCTCGCCACATAGGCGGGTCGGTAGCAGTCGTGCTGCATGTCCTCCTCGCGTGTCCATGTCATCTTGACCGGGCGTCCGCCGGCCTCCTTTGCGATCAGGGTGGCAAAGAGCGCATAGTCGAGTTCGCCGCGCCGCCCGAACCCACCGCCCATCGAGGTCGTGTGCACCGTGGTCTGCTCCTGCGACACCCCGGCAAGGTCCGCGCACAGCCAGCGGATCAGCGTCGGCATCTGGTTCGGCGCCCAGATCGTCAGGTGGCCGTCCTTGAGTTGCGCCGTGCAGTTCATCGGCTCCATGGGCGCGTGCGACAGATAGGGCACCCGGTATTCGGCCTCGACAAGCTGCGCCTGCGGCGCGTCGGCGAAGGCGACATCCACATCGCCGTCGTCCCGCATCACGTCGCCTTCACCTTTTGCGGCAGCCTCGGCAATGGCCTGCATCAGGCCGTCGGTGTCGGGGGAATTGTTCGGAGCGCCCCACTCGACTTCAATGGCTTCGGCTGCCTTGAATGCGACCCATGTATTTTCCGCGATCACGCCGAAACCCGAACCATAGACCGTTTCCAGCGGCATCACCTTGACCACGCCGGGAAGCGCCTCGGCCTTTGAAAGGTCAGCTTTCACTGCTTTCGCGCCAAATACGGGGCTGATGCGGACGGTGGCGTAGAGCATGTCGGGCAGGCGCACATCGATCCCGAAGATCGGCGCGCCTGTCACCTTGTCCATCATGTCCACGCGCGGTTGCGGCTTGCCGAGCAGCTTCCAGTCCTTGCGGTCGCGAAGCCGAACCGAGTTCGGCGGTCCGATGCGCGCTGCATCGAGCGCCACCTCGCCATAGCTCACGCTGCGGCCCGAGCCTTTGTGCACGATGCGGGCATTTTCGGTGGCCAGTTCCGCCTGCGGCACGGACAAGCGCTTCGCGGCGGCCTGCATCAGCACGGCGCGCGTCGCCGCGCCCGCCTGCCGCATCCTATCGAACCCGTCACGCGTCGAAGATGATCCTCCGGTCGCCTGCAAGCCGAGCACCTTGCCGACCGATCCCAAAGCGCTGCGGGTCAGTTCGGCCAAAAAACTGTCGTCGAAGAAATTGAACGGCCCGCCCTCGGCCATAATTTCCGAATTGTAGTAGGCATAGGATGCCGGGCCATGCTCGACCCTGATCTTGTCCAGCGTCACATCGAGTTCTTCGGCCACGAAGGCCGCGAGCGTAGTGGAAATCCCCTGTCCCATCTCGGCACGCGGCGCGATGATCGTGATCGTATCGTCGGACCCGATCTTCACGAAGGGATTGAAACTCGCTTCGCCTTCCTCCAACTCGCCGTCGAGCGGATTGGGGTAGGGCCGATTGACATACCAGTATCCGACCGCGACGCCGCCCGCCATTGCGGCCGCGCCGAGCAGGAAGGTTCGCCGAGCGATTTTCCCAAGGCTGGCCATGGTCAGATCCCCGCGGTCTTGAGGGCTGCGGCGCGCTTCACCGCCGCGCGGATGCGTGGATAGGTACCGCAGCGGCAGAGGTTGCCGCCCATTGCATTGTCGATATCCGCATCCGTCGGGTTTTCGATTTCATCGAGCAAGGCAACTGCCGTCATGATCTGGCCTGCCTGGCAGTATCCGCATTGCGCCACCTGTGTCTCCAGCCATGCCTGTTGCACAGGGTGCAGTTTGCCATCCTGAGAAAGCCCCTCGATGGTGGTGATCTCGCCTTCGACGCCGCCGACCGGCATTGAACAGGAACGCACCGGGACACCGTCGATATGGACCGTGCAGGCACCGCATGCGGCAATTCCGCATCCGAACTTCGGCCCCGTGATGCCGGCAATGTCGCGCAGCGCCCACAGCAGGGGCATTTCAGGATCAACGTCGATTTCGAGGGAATTACCGTTTACAATCAGGCGCATGGGGATACCTTCACTCTCGTCCAGCGATACGGCGATGACAGATTGACAATTTTGGTATAATTTGTCAAGCATATGGTGGTAAAGAATAAAACTGTTCTGAATCATGCCTTTCGATATTTCACTGCCCAGTGACGGACCGGACGATGCCAAGAAGCTGCGCGCGCTCGAAGGCGCGATGAAGGCATTCTTCTCCTATGGCTACCAGCGCACGTCGATGGACGACATCGCGAAGGCGGCGGGTATGTCGCGTCCGGCGCTCTACCTGCTCTTCCGCAACAAGGCGGACATATTCCAGGAGGGCGCGGTGCGCGTTTTCGAGCGCTCGGCCATGCGTCTTGAAAATGTTCTCAACGGTCCGGGCTCGCTTTCGGAACGCCTGTTTCAATCGATCGATCAGGGCATGATCTCGATCATGGCCAAGGTGAATGCTTCGCCGCACGGGTCCGAACTGATCGACATGAAGCATGAGCTTTCCGGCGGTTTCATGCATGACTGGCATGAAAGGTCTGTCGGGCTGTTCAAGGAGGCCATCGAGGCCGAGGCCGCGTCGACCGGCGTCGACCTTGCCGCGCGGGGCCTGACCGCGCAGGTGCTTGCCGAGTTGCTGGTCGACGGACTTGAGGGCGTCAAGCATCGTGTCTCGGATATCGAGACCCAGCGCACCGCGCTCCGCCAGCTTATCCGCGTCATCGAACTTGCATTGAAAAAATAGGTCCTGCCCCTGGCTGCGCCGATTTGACCTTGCGCGGCGGCGCAGGGCATAAGCATGTGCCCGAACCGAGGCGAGGCACGGCGATTCCCGACCCATGAACGAGCACGTCCAGTCACGTCCGTCCGCTCTCTCGCCGCTTTCGCATGCGACCTTCCGGGCGGTCTGGTTCGCGAGCCTGCTGTCCAATTTCGGCGGTCTGATCCAGTCGGTCGGATCGGCATGGCTGATGACCTCGATCACCACCTCAAGCGACATGGTGGCGCTGGTTCAGGCGTCCACCACCTTGCCGATCATGCTGTTTTCGCTGGCGTCCGGCGCGATTGCCGACAATTTCGACCGCAGGCGCGTCATCCTGATCGCGCAGGGCTTCATGCTCGTCGTGTCCATCGCTCTTGCAGCCTGCGCCTGGTTCGGACTGATTACGCCCTGGCTGCTGCTTGCCTTCACCTTTCTGATCGGTTGCGGCACTGCCCTCAACAACCCGTCCTGGCAGGCTTCCGTCGGGGATATGGTTCCGCGCGATCATTTGCCCGCAGCCGTCGCGCTTAACAGCGTCGGCTTCAACCTCACCCGCAGCGTCGGCCCGGCCATCGGCGGCGCCATCGTCGCCGCCTTCGGAGCGGCGGCCGCCTTCGTTGTCAATGCTTTCAGCTATATCGCCCTGCTGATCGTCATCGCGCGCTGGCGTCCCAATATCGCCAAGAGCAGCCTGCCGCGCGAGACCATGGGCCGCGCCATGACGGCGGGGCTGCGCTATGTCGGAATGTCGCCGCACATCGAGATCGTGCTGTTCCGCGCGCTGCTGTTCGGTTTCACGGCCATCGTGATTCTGGCGCTCTTGCCTCTCGTCGCGCGCGACCTTCTGGGCGGCGGCGCGCTGACCTACGGCGTGCTGCTTGGCTGTTTCGGCGTCGGTGCCGTCTGCGGCGCGTTCATCGGAGGCCGCGCCCGCCATCACCTCTCCAACGAGCTGGTCGTCAGTATTTCATTCGCGGGCTTCGCCCTTTGCGCCGTGGTCTGCGCCTACAGCACCTCAATCTGGCAGACTGGCATCGGGCTGCTGGTCGGTGGGGCGTGCTGGGTGCTGGCGCTTTCGCTGTTCAATGTGACCGTCCAGCTTTCCACCCCGCGCTGGGTGGTCGGGCGGGCGCTCGCCCTCTACCAGACAGCCGTCTTCGGCGGCATGGCGCTCGGCTCATGGATATGGGGCGTGGTCGCAGAATCGCAAGGCGTTGCCATCGCCCTGCTCTATGCCGCCGCCACCATGATGGTAGGGGTGCTTGCCGGACTGCGCTTTCCGATGCCCACCCAGCAGGTGCTCAATCTCGATCCGCTGAACCGCTGGCAGCAGCCCGATGTCGCGCTCGACCTGCGTCCGCAAAGCGGCCCCATCTTCATCGTGATCGAATACATCATCCGCGAGACCGATCTGCCTGCCTTCATGGAGGCCATGTCGGAGCGCCGCCGCATCCGGCTGCGCGACGGCGCCCGCCAGTGGGAGTTGATGCGTGATCTTGAAAACCCGGAAATCTGGCGCGAGACCTACCATGCGCCGACATGGGTCGAATATGTCCGCCACAACCAGCGCGCCACCCATGCCGATGCGGTCATCGGCGAGACGCTGCGCGCCCTGCATGCGGGACCCAACCCGCCTCGTGTGCAACGGATGATCGTGCGGCCGACGGACTGGACCGAAGCGCTCCAGCAGGTCAAGCCTTCGCTGGATATTCACTGAACGCGCCGCAATATTTCCGAAAGAATGCGGCGTTTGCGCGCAAAACGCGATTTTTGCGGGCGCGTTTTCGGCGTTTCAGACAAAAATGGCCGGCATTTGCCGGCCAATTCGCAGCAAATAAGAGCGGTTGCGCGCTCAGTTGCCCTTCGGTTCCAGAACCTGGCGACCGCGATACATGCCGCTCTTCAGGTCGATGTGGTGCGGGCGGCGCATCTCGCCCGAGTTCTTGTCCTCGACATAGGCCGGAGCCTTGAGGGCGTCCGCCGAGCGGCGCATTCCGCGCTTGGCCGGCGAGGTTTTCTTTTTAGGAACTGCCATTTTATGCTCCACTCAATTCGTCAAAGCCCCACCAGCCCTTGCATAGAGCCGAGCTTGAGGCTGAAATCCGGGAAATCGCGCGTGCCTATACACGGCTTGCGAGCCTTTGACCAGCACTTGGCCCGAATATTTTTGCGCGATTGCTATTCCACGCAGCCCACATAACCGCCCGCCCGGCTGGCGCGGCGCTGGATGACGCGGGCAACGCCGCGCATGCCGGCCTGCGGCTTTGCCGGATTGCGGGCGATTGGATTGGGCAGGGCGGCGGTCAGAAGTGCTGCCTGCTGTGCCGAAAGATTTTTAGCTGAAACACCGAAATAATGTTGGGCAGCCGCTTCGATGCCATAGATATTCGGGCCCCATTCGGCGATGTTGAGATAAATTTCAAGGATGCGATGCTTCGGCGTAACTAGGTCGAAATAGACGGCAAGCGGCAGTTCAACTGCCTTGCGCACGAAAGACCTGCCGTTCCACAAGTATAAATTCTTGACAGTCTGCATGGGAATGGTGGATGCGCCCCGCGTCGGGCGGCCAGCGAAAAGGTCCTCGACCTCGCCTTTGAGTTCGCCAAGGTCGACGCCCATATGGGAGCAGAACTGGCCATCCTCCGACATGATGACTGATCTGCGCATGACCGGGGCGACATCCTCCAGCGCCACCCACTGGCGGTCGTAGCCGCGCAACATCAGGAGGTCCGCGATCATCAACGTGGAAACGGGATGCACGAAGAAGGGTATATAGAGAATGGTCAGCACGACCGGCACAAGCGCAATGGCAATCGCCGCCTTTGCCAGGCGGCGCAGCCATATCCTCTTTCGGCTCGTGCCGAGAAGCTTGCGAATTGCTGCCATGTCCGGCTTTGCCGGATCGGGCTCCGCACCAGTTCCGGCAATCCCTGTCTCCATTCCAATCGCATAGCGGCAGGCAAGCCATTGTGCAACGGATGAGCCTTTCGGGCGCTTGACCGTCGGCGACTTTGCCGTCATCGGTTGCGCCATGTTGCAGACCGCTCATGATGATTTTGAAAAGGCGCTGGCCCGACGCGCCCGCGCGGTAGAAGCCGAGCTTGACGCTATCCTCGCTTCGGCTCCGCAAACGGGAGAAATCGCGAGGCCGGACGGCCTTCTCGCCGCGATGCGTCACGGTGTGTTGAACGGCGGCAAGCGGCTGCGCCCGTTCCTCGTGCTGGAGAGTTCGGCCCTGTTCGGCGTCCGGCAGGATGCCGCGCTTCGCGTTGCTGCGGCGCTGGAGTGCGTCCATTGCTACTCGCTGGTTCATGACGACCTGCCGGCAATGGACGATGACGATTTACGGCGTGGTCAGCCGACGGTGCATCGGGCGTTCGATGAAGCAACGGCGATCCTCGCGGGGGACTCGCTGCTGACGCTTGGCTTTGACGTGCTGGCCGACCCGGCGACCGAACTTTCGGCCGACGTGCGGCTGTCGCTGGTGCTGTCGCTGTCGCGGGCTGCCGGACTGGGCGGCATGGCGGGCGGGCAAGCGCTCGACCTGGCGGCGGAGCGGGATGTTCCTGACGAAGCCGGGATCATACGGTTGCAGGCCATGAAAACCGGCGCGCTGATCCGCTTCGCCTGCGAAGCCGGGGCCATTGCCGGAAACGCCGGAACCGCCGACCGCGAGCGCATGGCGGAATTCGGCGCGGCCATCGGCCTTGCCTTCCAGCTTGCCGACGACCTGCTGGACCTGACCTCTGACGTCAAGACCATGGGCAAGGCGACCGGCAAGGATCGGCAGGCGGGCAAGGCGACCCTTGCGTCGCTGCACGGCGAGGATTGGGCGCGCACCCAGTTGCGCGGCCTTGTCAGCCAGGCCGAGGAGTTGCTTGCGCCCTATGGAGAAAGCGGCAGCCTGTTGCGTGCGGCGGCGCGGTTCGTGGCCGAAAGAAGCCACTGATTTTTCAGCGGTTGCGCAGCACCGCGCAGGAGCCGCCGACGCTGCGCAACTGGGCGCAGACCTTATAGGCGGTGGTGCGGTTATCAATGCCGATCCTGACGATGTAGAAGGCGCGCGGCCCGAAAGCCATGCGCTTGCGGCTGACCACAGGCTCATAGTCGTTAAGAAGGCTTGGGTAGCGGCCCCTGATGCGCTCCCATTGCTGCAAGGCGGCGGAGCGGCGGAAGTTTCCGGCAAGCTGCACGCCCCATGGCTTCGTATGCACGCTCGCCATCGGGATGGTCGCGGTCTGGATGACCGGAAGGCGACGACAGGCTTCCGCGAAGCTGCGCTTTTCTTCCAGCGGGCGGTTGGTGCCCGTGTGCGCGGAATCCGCGAAATTGTCGGCAGGCTCGCCCATGATGTCGAGGACGTAGTTTTCCGTTTCGACCGGCAGGAAACCGCCGACCGAAAGCCATCGCGCGACGCGATTTTCGCCTGCATTATAGGCAGCGGCGGCCAATCCGAGATTGCCGTAGCTGCGCTTCATCTCGCCAAGATATTTTGCTGAGGCCGCAATCGCCGTTGGCGCGTCGAATGGGTTCTGCAATCCGCGAAGTCTCGCCGTTCCGGGCATGAACTGCGCAATGCCCTCCGCCCCGGCAGGACTGACCGCATTGGCATCGAAGCGGCTTTCCTTCCATATCAGCCGCGCAAAAAATTCGCGGGGGATGTCGTTCAACTCGGCGTGGTGCTGGATCAGCTTGCAGATGCGGTGAACCGGCTCCGGCCCGCCGACGCGGTCATCCGTTTCGGCGCCGAGCGCGGGTGTTCGGAGGCAGGCAAAGGCCAGCGCCGCCGCGAGGCAGCATGCAATGCGCCTGTTCCAGGAAGTGACCGGCATTTGCATCGAGTCCATTTTGCGAAATGCTTTTATTCCGCAGCCTGGCGTCCGCGGCCAAAGCGCCGCTCGATATAGTCTGCAACCATGCGTTCGAAATCGCGGGCGATGTCGGGGCCGCGCAAGGTGGCGGCCTTCTGTCCGTCAATATAGACCGGGGCGGTCGGTGTCTCACCCGTGCCCGGAAGCGAGATGCCGATGTCGGCATGCTTGGATTCGCCCGGCCCGTTGACAATGCAGCCCATCACCGCGACTTTCAGTTCCTCGACGCCCGGATAGCGCTCCCGCCAGACGGGCATGTTGCGGCGGATGTCCTCCTGTATGGTCTGCGCCAGTTCCTGGAAGACCGTCGAGGTGGTGCGCCCGCAGCCGGGGCAGGCTGCGACGATCGGGATGAACTGGCGAAAGCCCATGGTCTGGAGCAGTTCCTGCGCAACCTGCACTTCGCGCGTGCGGTCGCCGTTCGGCTCCGGCGTCAGAGAAATGCGGATCGTGTCGCCGATGCCCTGCTGCAGCAGGATGCCCATTGCCGCCGACGACGCGACGATGCCCTTCGAGCCCATCCCCGCCTCGGTCAACCCGAGATGCAGTGCATGGTCGGAGCGGCTGGCAAGCTCCGCATAGACCGAGATGAGATCCTGGACCTGGCTGACCTTAGCCGAGAGAATGATCTTGTCGCGCCCAAGCCCGATTTGCTCGGCTGCTTCGGCTGACAACAGCGCCGACTGCACGATTGCCTCGCGCGTCACCTGTTGCGCGGTCAGAGGCGAACCGTTCGCATTGTTCTCGTCCATCAATCGCGTCAGCAATTCCTGGTCGAGCGAGCCCCAGTTGACGCCGATGCGGACGGGCTTGTCGTAGCGGATCGCCATTTCGACGATCTCGGCGAACTGCCGGTCCCTCTTGTCCTTGAAGCCGACATTGCCGGGATTGATACGGTATTTCGCGAGCGCTTCGGCGCAGGCCGGGTGATCGGCCAGAAGCTTGTGGCCGATGTAATGGAAATCACCGATCAGCGGCACGTTGATGTTGAGCCGGTCGAGGCGTTCGCGGATGGCCGGTACGGCTGCCGCGCTTTCGTCACGGTCGACCGTGATGCGGACGAGTTCGGAGCCTGCCCGATGCAGTGCGGCGACCTGCGCCACCGTCTGGTCCACATCGGCGGTGTCCGTATTGGTCATGGACTGCACGACGACAGGCGCGTCGCCGCCGACAAGGATGCCGCCGACATCGACGGCGACCGACCTGCGGCGCGGAAATGGTGATGAGAAATATCCGGACATAGCCGGCCTGCTCCGTTTCGGAATTTGCCGATCAGGTGGCGGATCGTGCGGCGGATGTCAATGGATCAGCGCGATCACTGCTGTTCCAGTTGACCCCTAGATGGTCAGGATCGCCTTGACCCTGCCCAATACGGGACCGGCAAGTTCTGGACGGCTTTCGACAAATTCCGAGTTTCTCTGGGACCAATCGAGGCTCTTGATCTGATCTGACAGGACGACCCCGGTGATCTTGCCGCCAACGGGAATTTCAACCTCGAAAGGATAGCCCTTTGCCTTGGATGTAATTGGACAAAGAATGCACAGGCGCGCGATCGAATTGTACCTCTCCGGCGACAGCACCAGCGCGTAGTGCTTGTCCGCCATCTCGCGGCCCACCTGCGGATTAAACTGGATATGGATTATGTCATACTGCCTGGGACAGTATGGACTAAAACTCGTTGCCGACCGACTGACCAGTGGCGATCTCGCCATGACGATTGTCTTCCGTGATTTGGCACAGAAGCGCATCTAGCTCATAGACATGCGGGTCTTCAACAGGCCGCACCAGAAGTGCGCCATCCGCCACCGAGATATCGACCGAAACGCCTTCGCGGACGGAGATTTCGCGCGCGTATGTGTTCGGGATGCGTAGCGCGAGGCTGTTTCCCCATTTTGCAACGGTGGCAATCATCGGAATGCTCCTGCGGTCGTTCCCGCATTGTATCTACAACGGAGACACATAGTGGGTTCCAATTTCAAAAGCAATGCAAATGGCTTCATTCACCGCGTCACGGGCTTAGCGCCTCGTGCGCCGCCTCCAGTACTTCCCTCGCGAAGTCGTCGCTGAGGACGGCGCGAGACAGCAGCAAGGCCCCGACAAGCGTGGAAAACGCCGCCAGCGCGTCGGCGCGGCGATCCCGCGCGTTCTCGCCGGGCATGGCGTCGGCCAGAATTTCGAGCAGCCCCTTCACGCCGTCCTCATAGGCCTGGCGCACATCGTCCACCTGCCGCGCCGTATCGGATGCCAGCGCTGCGATCGGGCAGCCTTGCGCAAGGTCTTCGCGATGCTTTTCAGACAGATAGCGTTCGATGATCGCGCCGGCGGGATTGCCGGGATTTTTGGCGATGCGTCGCCGCCAGCGCTCCTGGCTGGTTTCCAGCGCCTTCGCAACGGCCTCGGCGGCAAGGTCGTCCTTGGAGCGAAAATGACCGTAGAAGCCGCCATGCGTCATGCCGGCGGCCTTCATCAAGTCCGCCACACCGATGCCGTTGAAACCCTTTTCGCGGAAAAGCCTGCCTGCGGTCTCGACAACGCGCGCGCGATTTTCCGCAGCCTTGGCACGACTTACGCGCATATACCTGCCCCATATGAAGCAGCGCGGATCATATGACAATTGGCGTCAAAGCGCAAAAGCGCGTTCAGGAAAGGGAATCGATCTTGCGCTGCATCGCGGCGATCTGTTCCTTGAGTTCCTTCAGGTCGTCGGATTTGTCCGGCGCGGCCTTCTTCTCCGGCTCCTCGGCTGCGGGTGCCGCACCCGTCCCGGCGGGGAAGGGTGTGAACATGCGCATGGCGTTCTGGAAAAGCTCCACATTGCGCCGCGTCTGCTCCTCCAGCGCTTTCATCGAGGTCGGAAGGTTTTCCATCATGCCGAGAGGGGACTTGCCGAAGCTCGCCTTCATCTGCTCCCGGAAGCGTTCCTGCTCCTTGGCGAACGCGATCATCGATTGTTCGAGGAAGCTCGGCACCACCATCTGCATCTGGTCGCCGTAGAAGGCGATGAGCTGGCGCAGGAAAGGGACGGGCAGCATGTTCTGCCCATCCTTGTTCTCCAGTTCAAAGATGATCTGGGTGAGCACGGGGTGGGTGATGTCCTCGCCGGTCTTGGCGTCGTGCACGACGAATTCCTCGTCCCGCTTGACCATTTCCGCAAGGTCTTCGAGCGTGACGTATGTGCTGGTTCCGGTATTGTACAGACGGCGGTTGGCGTATTTTTTTATCACTACCGGTTCGTCTTTTGCTGCCATTACCCTGCCTCCCGAGCCGGTTGGTCGACGATTTTGGCTCTTAGCCGGCAGGATATGCGTAAAGTCGCTACGAATCCAAGCATTTTGTGCAGTGCGAAACCTGCGAAAGAAATCGGCGACTTACGCAGCGCGGACGAGGGGCGGCAGAGAGCAAGGCGGCAAGCTCATTTGGAATTTGACTTGCCGCGCAGAAAGGGTGAAGAAATCCACAACAATTGCCGTATCTCACGCTGCCGGCGATCCTACATTGCCGCCAAGCACACAACCCGGAGGATAAAATGTCCGCATCTTCAATTGTCGTTGCGAGTGCCGCGCGCACGCCTGTCGGTTCCTTCAACGGGGCTTTCGCCAACACCCCCGCGCATGAGCTTGGCACCGTCGCGATCAAAGGCGCGCTTTCCCGCGCCGGGGTCGATCCGAAGGAAGTCGATGAGGTCATTCTCGGTCAGATCCTGACGGCGGGGCAGGGCCAGAATCCGGCCCGGCAGGCCGCGATCAAGTCCGGAATACCCAACGAGGCGACGGCCTGGGGGCTGAACCAGCTTTGCGGATCGGGCCTGCGCACCATCGCAATCGGCATGCAGCAGATTTCGTCCGGCGATGCGAAGATCATCGTGGCCGGCGGCCAGGAATCCATGTCGATGGCGCCGCACTGCCAGCACCTGCGCAACGGCGTCAAAATGGGCGACTTCAAGATGATCGACACGATGATCAAGGATGGCCTGACAGACGCCTTCTATGGCTACCATATGGGAAACACTGCCGAAAACGTCGCGCGTCAGTGGCAGCTTACGCGTGAGGACCAGGACACGTTCGCTGTTGCTTCGCAGAACAAGGCCGAGGCCGCGCAGAAGGCCGGCAAATTCAAGGACGAGATCGTGCCGGTGACCGTCAAGGGTCGCAAGGAGGACATCGTTGTCGATGCGGACGAGTATATCCGGCATGGGGCGACGCTTGACGCCATGGCGAAGCTGCGCCCGGCCTTTGACAAGGAAGGCTCGGTGACTGCAGGCAATGCGTCCGGCATCAACGATGGCGCGGCCGCCGTGGTGCTGATGAGCGAGGCGGAAGCTGCGCGGCGCGGGATCACGCCGCTCGTGCGCATCGTGTCATGGGCGACAGCCGGCGTCGATCCGCAGATCATGGGCACAGGACCGATCCCGGCTTCGCGCAAGGCGCTGGAAAAGGCAGGCTGGAAGGTGGATGACCTCGACCTCATCGAGGCGAACGAAGCCTTCGCGGCACAGGCCTGCGCCGTCAACAAGGACATGGGCTGGAACACCGACATCGTGAACGTCAATGGCGGGGCGATTGCCATTGGCCACCCCGTCGGTGCCTCCGGCGCGCGCATCTTCAATACGCTGGTCTATGAGATGGGTCGCCGTGGCGCGAAGAAGGGTCTCGCAACGCTCTGCATCGGAGGCGGCATGGGTGTTGCGATGTGCGTCGAATCCATGAAATGAACAGGGCTTGACGGGCCACAACGAATAACAGGGAGGAGCAGGGCCAAATGGCAAGAACAGCAATCGTGACCGGCGGCTCGCGCGGCATAGGCGCGGCGATTTCAATTGCGCTTAAGGCGGCAGGCTACAATGTTGCCGCCAACTATGCCGGCAATGACGAAGCGGCGAAGAAATTCACCGCCGAAACGGGCATCAAGACCTATAAATGGTCGGTAGCCGACTATGACGCCTGCGTGGCGGGCGTGAAGCAGGTCGAAGCCGAGATCGGGCCGGTCGACATTCTTGTCAACAATGCGGGCATCACCCGTGACGCCATGTTCCACAGGATGACCCCGCAGCAGTGGAAAGAGGTCATAGACACCAATCTTTCCGGCGTTTTCAACATGACGCATCCGGTCTGGAACGGCATGCGCGACCGCAAGTTCGGGCGGGTGATCACCATTTCCTCCATCAATGGCCAGAAGGGCCAGGCAGGGCAGGCCAACTACTCGGCGGCAAAGGCCGGCGACATCGGCTTCACCCGGGCGCTGGCGCAGGAAGGCGCGCGGGCAGGCATAACCGTCAACGTGATCGCGCCGGGCTATATCGCGACCGAAATGGTCAAGGCCATCGACGAGAAGGTGCTGAACGAGCGCATCATTCCGCAGATTCCGGTCGGCAGGCTGGGTGAGCCCGAGGAGATTGCGCGCTGCGTTGTGTTCCTCGCCTCCGACGATGCGGGCTTCATCACCGGCTCGACGGTCTCCGCCAATGGCGGCCAGTATTTCACCTGACGGCGGTCGGAGAAACGCAAAGAAAAACCCGGCTCAATGGCCGGGTTTTTATTGTCCTTTAGGAGGAGAGGCCAGTCAGGCGGCTTCTTCCTGCTCGGCTTCCTCATTATCGGCCTTGGCGCCGCGCTTCGGGCCCTTGGCGAGGTTGGCCTCGATAAGGCGGACGGCTTCGGTGTCCGACATCTTGTTCACGGCGGCGATCTCACGAGCCATGCGGTCGAGCGCGGCTTCATAGAGCTGGCGCTCGGAATAAGACTGCTCGGGCTGGGTTTCGGCACGGAACAGGTCGCGCACGACTTCCGAGATCGAGATAAGGTCGCCGGAATTGATCTTTGCATCATATTCCTGCGCGCGGCGCGACCACATGGTGCGCTTGATGCGGGCGCGGCCCTGCACAACCTTGAGCGCACGGTCGACATAATCGGTTTCGGACAGTTTGCGCATGCCGATGGACTGCGCCTTTGCGACCGGAACCTTGAGCCGCATCTTATCTTTCTGGAAGTCGATCACGAACAGTTCCAGCTTGTGCCCCGCAACTTCCTGCTCGTCGATGGACACGATCTGCCCGACGCCATGCGCCGGATAGACAATGAACTCGCCGGTCTTGAAGCCGTGGCGGGCAGGCGAGGGCTTCTTCTGCTGGGTGGTCGTTGCCATTCGCTTATTGACTCCTTTTGGGTACTATCTGCGAAAACAAGGGCCAATCGGCACCGCCGCCACACTTTCCCCAGCAGACGAAAAAGATTGCTTCCACCGGCGCTGGCCAAATACAGGCCACAGCATCCAGTTCAACATCACCAGTCCCCTGGCGTGCAAATATTGGAAACGACCTTTCAGCGAGTGGACCTGAGCGCCAAGAGTGACGATATGCCGACGGCATTTCTTAGACAGGTAACATAAAACCTGCCAAGAATCAAGGTTTTTGCTGCATACGCGAACAAAGCGGCGTCAAGTGCTTATTTTGTGAGCAGAAGTTAAAGCAGGTTAATCGCCGGTGCCCGGTTCCGAAGAAAAATACTTCAACTTGTCCGGAACGCCGTCAAATTCCTTGGCTTCGGGCAGTTCCGGTTTCTTCTGCGTGATGTTGGGCCATTTTGCCGCATATTCGGTGTTGAGCGCCAGCCAGTCGTCAAGTCCGGCCTCGGTGTCGGGCTTGATCGCGTCGGCAGGGCATTCCGGCTCGCACACGCCGCAATCGATGCACTCGTCCGGATGGATGACGAGCATGTTCTCGCCTTCATAGAAGCAATCGACCGGACAGACCTCCACGCAATCGGTGTACTTGCACTTGATGCAGTTGTCGGTGACGATATAGGTCATGCTTTCGGACAGTCCGGTTCTGCTCGTGCCGGTGACGTAGACCCTTTGCACTGTGCATGCAAGGGCAGCAAACACTCCAAAATGTCGCTGTTGCGGAACGATTTTGCTCTGGTTGCTACTCTTGTGTGGTGTCCTTTTCCGGGCCTGTGGCGCTATCAGGAGAAAGGTCTTCGTAGAGCAGTTTCGCCTCGGTGGCGGGGCCTCGCCGCTCGCCAAGAAAAAGCACGCGATAGACCAGAATGCGCCGGTCGAGGGTTATCGTCAGCACGTCGCCCTGCTTGACGCCGTCGGAGGACTGCGTCGCCTTTTCGCGGTTGATGCGCACCCTTCCGGCTTCGACCAGCTTCGCAGCCAGTGAACGCGACTTTAGCGCGCGTGAAAAGAACAGCCATTTGTCGATGCGCTGCCTTCCGCTTGCGATCACCTGTGTCGCCTATTTGCGGAGCTGCTCGCGCAATGCGGCGAGCTTGGCGAAAGGCGAGTCCGGATCGACGCGGACGGGACGCTCCTCGCGCGGCTTCTGCTGGAACGGTTGCTCTCCCTTGCCGCCCTCCGGGCGCTTGCCGGCGTGATCGGGCCGAGGCGGCTTGCCCTTGAAGCGCGGCTTCCTGTTCTCGCCGCCTTGATCCGTGTCTGTATTGCGATGCGGCTGGCCGTGCCGTTTGTGGCGGTTCTGGCCCTCATGGCGCTGCGCGCCACCGTCGCGCGGGCGGTGGTCGAAGCGTTGCGGGCGCCACAGCATGACCGGCTTCGGCGGCTCGGCGGCCTGATCCGTGGCCGCTGCTTCCGCGACGGGCATTTCCGCGATAGGCACGTCCGCGGCGGGCGTGTCTGTGGGGAGTACTTCCACAGCCGGCGCTTCCGGTGTGGCGGTCTCCGCCTCGACGACGACTTGCGGTTCGGGGGTCGGTTCGGCTTCGGAGGTCGGCTCAACGCCGGCTTCGGGGGCGGGCTGAGCGGCGGCTGCCGCTGCGGCAGCGTCAAGCGAGTCCAGCTTTGCCCTGATATCATCGGCGGGCCGGGCATCGCCGCGATAGCCGAGTCCCTTCAATATCTGGTCCATGTCGTCGGCGGTCGCCCCGAGAATGGACATCATGGCGGGCGTCACCATGAAGGCGTGGCCGTCGAACGCGCCGTCGGGGCGTGCCCCCGCACCTGCTCTCCACGCCAGCGCGGGCCGGATCAGGTCCGCCAGACGTTCGAGAATGTCGACGCGAACCGCGCGCTTGCCCAGCACGCGATAGCCGGCGAGCTTGTAGAAGGCGGTGTCAAATTCGGGATCGACGGCGAGCGAGGTGCGCCCGGTCGCAAGCGCGTTCACCACGTCGCCAAAGCCGTTCCTGCCCTTGCCGTCGTTCTTGAGTGCCCAGAGCAGGGTCACGAGGCCCGCCGGTGCGGGCTTGAGAAGCGAAGGCACGAAAATATGGTACGCCCCGAAGCGCACGCCCAGTCGCCGCAGCGCGGCGCGGCCTTCCTGGTCCAGCGCCTTCATATCGTCCGCGATGTCGCGCCGGTTGAGCATTCCGAGGTTTTCGACCAGCCGGAAGGCGATGCCCCGTGCAATGCCTGAAACCTGCTCTGCGCTGCGCAGGTCGACCAGAGGCTTCAGCAGCGATTCGATCTGGAAATTGATGAAGCGCTCGACGCGCGCCGCGACCTTGTCGCGGGCAGGGCCGGTCAGTTGCTCGTCGGCCAGCAGCACGAAGCGCGGCTTCAGGACATCTTCGCCGTCGGTCAGCGTGGCGATCGGCGCGCCGATCCAGCGCACCGTGCCGTCGGAGGCCAGCGCAATATCGCCGTTCGGCCCGGCCGCGAAGCGTTCGGCCCTCGCCTCGAACTCGGCGGCGAGCGCTTTCTGCGCGGCAGTGCGCACGGCCTTGCCGTCCTCGCCGCCCGCGCTCTGGTCGGCGGTGAAACGAAAGCCCTGCAATTCGCCGACATGGTGGCCTTCCACCGTGACGGTTCCCGCAGCGTTGATTTCAGCTTCAAGCATCGTGTTCTCTCTCAGGCGGCGCATGAGGACGGAAGTCCTGCGGTCTACGAAGCGTTTCGTCAACCGCTCATGCAATGCATCGGAGAGACGATCCTCTATTTCACGCGTTCTTTCTTGCCAATGGAGGGGATCGGCGAGCCAGCCCGGACGATTGGACACGAATGTCCATGTCCTGATCTGGGCGATGCGGTGCGACAGCGTGTCGATGTCGCCTTCGGTCGTGTCCGCGCGCCTGACCTGTTCGGCCATGTAGTCCTCGTCCACATGGCCGCGCCGCGCGAGGTCGAGATAGATGCTCGCAATGATGTCGGCGTGTTGGGCGGGCGCGATCTTGCGGTAGTCGGGCAGCGCGCAAACTTCCCATAAAAGCGCGACCCGTTCGCGCGAGGTCGCCAGCGCCCTGATCGCGCCGTCCTTCGACAGATGCTCCAGCGCCTGGGCATCGACCGCGGGCGGCGCGCGCGTCAGGCCCTCGATCGGCGCGTTGGTTTCGATGGAACGCTTGAGTTCATCGAGGCTCGCGAAATTGAATTGCGCGGTGCGCCACTGGAGCACCTTCACCGGCTCGAAATCATGCGATTCCAGCTTCTGGACCAGTTCCTCGTCGAAAGGGTCCACTCGTCCGGTGACGCCAAAGGTTCCGTCACGCATGTGGCGGCCCGCCCGACCCGCGATCTGCCCCAGTTCGGAGGGGGTGAGCTGGCGGTACTGGTAGCCGTCGAATTTGCGGTTCTGGGCAAAGGCGACGTGGTCCACGTCGAGATTGAGGCCCATGCCGATGGCGTCTGTCGCAATGAGGTAGTCGACATCGCCCGACTGGTAGAGCGCTACCTGCGCATTGCGCGTGCGCGGGCTGAGAGCGCCCAGCACCACCGCCGCGCCGCCCTGTTGGCGGCGGATCAGTTCGGCAATGCCGTAGACTTCGTCGGCGGAAAAGGCGACGACCGCGGACCGCCGGGGCAGGCGCGTCAGCTTCTTCGATCCCGCATAGGCAAGGTGCGACAGGCGGGGGCGCGTCAACACGGATACGCCCTTCAGCAATCGTTCCAGAATGATGCGCATGGTCGGTGCGCCAAGCAGCAGCGTCTCCTGGCGTCCGCGCAGGTGCAGGATGCGGTCAGTGAAAATGTGGCCGCGCTCGAGGTCGCCCGCCAGTTGCACCTCGTCGATGGCGACGAAGGCCGCGTCCGATTCGCGCGGCATGGCTTCGACCGTGCACACAGAATATTTCGCACCGACCGGCTGAATCTTTTCCTCGCCCGTAACGAGCGCGACCTTGTTTGCGCCGACCTTTTCGCAAACGCGCTGGTAGACCTCGCGCGCAAGAAGGCGCAGCGGCAGGCCGATCACGCCGCTCTCATGCGCCACCATGCGTTCGATGGCCAGATGCGTCTTGCCCGTGTTGGTCGGCCCGAGCACGGCTGTCACGTCACGCCCGGAAAGGATGAGCGGCTGGTTGTTTCTTGGCTGAACGTTCATTGGGAGAGGTTTGCCGGACTCCTGCGGCGCTGCGCCATCCTGATGTTTTTCCACACATAGGCATTCATCGGCGTTCAAGGAAGCTTATTCTTCGACCGATTGCATGCCGCAATTAACATCTGGAACGAGTCTGGAACGAATCGGCGACGAATCGCTGACTCAGCTGAATTCTGTCTTTGTTCACCGCTAGATGTGGTTCCCCGGAGGTGAACTCCCACCAGATGCTGAATCGCGTTTCTGCGAAAGCTGATGCATGGGGCTGCGGCGTTAACTTTTGACGCAAGCGGTTTTTGAGCGGGTATAGTCCTCTCCTCAAATGTCTGAAAAATAAGCACATTGTTAATTCATATTAACTGTTTCTGAAGCTCCTCGGCCCGTTTGCGTTAACACTTCGAACCAAGGTGGAACGAATCGGCGACGAATCGGTGATCGGCTGTTTTTCCCGTTTTGTTCTCCACAACATGTTGTGCCATACATTGATTTTCCTACCAATGTGCACAGCTTATCCACAGGCGGGGGCGGGTTTGCGGGCGCAAGAGGTTAATTTTGCCGGGGTAAGTGCCAGCGTGAGCGCGGCAAGTTTGGCGCTGCCCCTCACCCTTACCCTCTCCCGGTAAAATGGGGCGAGGGGGCGTCAGCGCCGGAGACTGTCGCGGGAAGAAGGTGCCGGCAGGCGGATGAAAGCGCGGCCTAGCGATCAGTGACGATCTTGACCTTGTAACCGGCGGGCACAGTGTTGCCGGTGGGGATTTCGTTCAGCACGCGGAAGAGTTCTTCACGGCGGTCCACGCCGACCATCCGCGCCGAGAGGGAGGCAACCGTATCGCCCGGCTTTGCGGTGACGATGCGGATCCTCAATGGCCGGAGCGCCGCCTTTTCTCCCGCGCTCAGGATGCGGAAGCTGTCGCTGACCGTCCGCGCGACCGAATCGAGGTTCGTCGCGGCGGCGGGCGCCGCCGTGAGCAGCCGGTACACCTGCCCCCCGGCGCGAATGACGGCGATGTCGAACTGCCAGTTGTCTGCGCGCGCACGGGCGATCGCCGCGTCATTGCCGTTGATCCTGACCGGGCGGATGCTCGCCGGATCGAGGCCCGTGACCCAGCCGCTGCGAAGATAATCCGGCAGCGAGACACTAGGTTGCAGGGTCACGCCGTCGAAACGGATTGCCATGTTGCCGGGGCCGTTCGCGGTGACCGCGGCGGAACTGTTGTCGATGATGAAGCCCTGGGGCACCGAGAAGGAGATGCCGAGGCCGGGATGCAGGAATGTGTGGCCGCGCACATAGCCCTCTTCGGGCGTGTCGCCGAACAGCAGGCCATCGATGCCCGCCAGATAGGCGTCGCGATCGACGATGCCCGAGCCGGGCGGGCCGAAGTTCCGGGCGTGGCGTTGCGCAAGCTCGATGCGCTGAGGGGTATTGGGATGGCTGGCGAGAAAGTCGAGGCTGGCGTCGGTCGCGCCGGACACGCTGCGCAGATTGCTGTAATCCGCCATGGTCTTCAGGAAGCGCCCGGCGGCATAAGGGTCAAATCCGGCCTGACCGCTCGATTTGATGCCAATCGCGTCCGCTTCAAGCTCCTGGTTGCGCGAAAACTGGGCGAGCTTCAGCTTGCCGCGCAGCGCGGTGACTTCCGCGACCGGGCTCGTGCCGAAAATCTCGGCAGCCGCCTTGGTGGCCAGCTCGGCCTCCGCCTCGGCCTGCTGGCGGGCAATGCCGTGATTGGCGGTGACGTGGCCCATTTCATGCGCCAGAACTGCCGCCAGTTCGGCGGAATCGTTCGCCAGCGCCAGCAGGCCGCGCGTGACGTACAGATAGCCGCCCGGCAGCGCAAAGGCGTTCACATTGGGCGAGTTGAGAATGGTGATACGGTATGCTTGCCCCGGATTGCCGGCGACCGTGGTGAGGTTGCCGACGACCTTGGCGACCATGCGCTCCAGCTTGGGATCGGCATATTCGCCGCCATAGGTCGCGAGGATGCGCGGATGCTGGGCGCGGGCGAGCGCTGCGAGCTTGTTGTTCTTCTGGACCGTATCGACGGTGACGGGATTGTTCGACGGCTGGAATGCCTGTTCGTCCACGCGGGAAGGATAGACGTCGAGATTCTGGCAGGCGGCCAGCAGTGTCGAAAGCGCGAGCAGCACCACGCCTCGGCGCACCGCGCCGAAGCCTTTCAGCCTCTTCCCGGTCGTTCGGGTCGAACCCGTCACGATGGTCCCTTCCAACTGGTCTCGCGCACCCTGCACGCGGATGCCTTCTGCCGCTGACGCTGTGGCGACAAATTATGTCCGCTTCCGGGCAAACCGCGCCGATTCGTCTAATCCTATATAGCGTTTGAACGGTGCGGGTGCATTGCCTTCGAAGAAAAGTTTTGCCGGACCAGCAGCGGCAAGCCTGCCTTCCTCGAGAAAGAGCACATCCTGCGCGATGCGGCGGGCGTCTTCAGGCTGGTGGGTGACGAAGAGCACGGTCATCCCGCGCTCGGCGTGAATGTCGGCCAAGAGGTCGATCATGTCTTCACGCAACGCGGGGCCGAGCGAGGCGAAAGGTTCGTCCAGCAGCAGCACCGGACGGTCTCGCACCAGCGCGCGCGCCAGCGCCACGCGTTGACGCTCTCCGCCCGACAGTTCTGAGGGCAGGCGCTTCTCCTTGCCCGCCAGCCCGGTGCGCGCCAGCGCCTCGCCGATAGCTGCGCGGTCCCGGTCGTCGAGCCGGAGCGAGGGCGAGCGTCCCAGCCCGACATTCTTCTCGACGCTGAGGTGCGCAAACAGGTTGTTTTCCTGAAACACCATCGAAACGGGCCGCTCGGCGGGGCCAAGGCCGGTGACGTCGCTGCCGCCGATCAGCACCCGGCCTGACTCGGGCACTTCGAACCCGGCAATCAGATTGAGGAGCGTCGTCTTGCCCGCTCCGCTCGGACCCATCACCGCTGTCACCGAACCGGCTTCCACCGAGAGGTCGAAGCTGACGCGCGTCTCGTCATAGCCGAACGCGACCTGTTCTAGCCGGATCGATGCGGCGCTCATCGGGCCTCTCTCCCAAGCCGGTCGGCAATCAGCATCAGCGCAAGGCAGAGCAGGCCGAGGAGGAGCGCGACGCCTGCCGCGTCCTCGGTGCGGTAGCTGCCCATGCGGCCGAGCAGAAGATAGGGAAGGGTTTGCACGGCGTCAGATCCGAACAGGGCGATGACGCCAAGATCGCCCAGCGACAGGGCCATTGCAAAGGCAAGACCGGTGAGCAGCGGGCGGCGCAGCACGGGCCAGTCGATGAGGCGCAGGCGGTTCCATCCCGTGATGCCAAGCTGCGCGGCGATCCGGTCGTGGCGGGTGGCGGCGGCGTCATAGGCGGGGCGGATGGCGCGGATGGCGAAGGGCATCGCCATGACGGCGTTGACTGCGACGACCATAACGGGCGCGGCCCCAAAAACATCGATACGGGTGCGCAGCAGCAGGAACCAACCCGAGCCGATGACGATGGGTGGCACGACGAGGACAAAGCCCGCGCCGGTGTCGAGCAATCTTTCCAGAAGTCCCGGCCGGGTTTTGCGTCGCTCAGCCGCAATCTTCTGGCGCGTGGCGACCAGCGACAACGAAAGAGCGAGGCACAGGATCGCCGAAAGGCTTGCCAGGACAAGGCTCGTCAGCGCGGCGGTCTGCACCGCCTGCTCCGAGGCAAGCCGGGCGAGGTCGGCGCGCAGTCCGGCGATCACGGTCGCCGCCATGGGCGACAGCACGAACAGCGCCGCAACAAACAGCACCGCGGCGTTGAAGGCTGTCTCAAACCGCTCCGGGCGTAGCGGCGAACGGCGCGAAACCGAGAGATTTGCGTCGCCCGCCACATTTGCGCCGAGGCGCGCCAACGCGGCAAGCACGATGGCCGTCAATAGAATCTGCAGCAGGGTCACGGCGACGGCGCGGGCGGGGTCGAAGTCGAAGCGCAGCGCCTGATAGATCGCCACTTCGAGCGTCGTCGCGCGCGGGCCGCCGCCAAGCGTCAGCACGATGGTAAAGGAGGTGATGCACAGCATGAAGACAAGGCCCGCGACGGAGGGCAGGGCGCGGCGGATCGTCGGCCACTCGATGAGGGTGAAAGCGGGGCGGGCGCCCATGCCGAGCTGCGCGGCAAGCCGCAACTGATCGGGAGGGATCGTGTCGAGCGCTTCGAGCAACAGGCGTGTCGCCAGCGGCAGGTTGAAAAACACATGCGCGACGAGAATTCCCGACAGGCCGTATATGCCCGGCCAGCCCGGTCCCCACAGCGAACTGAACAGGCCCGCGCGCCCGTAGAGCGCAAGCACGCCGAGCGCGGCGACGATTGCGGGCAGCGCAAGCGGCACCGCGAACAGCTTCAGGATCAGGCCGCGCCCGGGAAAGGAGGGGTGGCGCGACAGGGCGCGCGCCACGAGGATCGCAGGAGCGACCGACAACAGGGTGGAGAGCGCGGCCTGCCACAAGGTGAAGCGGGCGACGCGCAGGAGATAGGGATCGAAGGCGGCGAGCGCGCCGTCGGGATTGGACAGGCCCTCGGCGAGCAGCCCTGCAAACGCGCCGCCGATCAGCAGCGCGATTGCGCCGAGCGCCAGCAGGCCCGGACCGATTGCCCTGAGCGATCCCATGTCCCCGATCAGCCTATTCGCTCATGATCGCCAGCCATTCATCGACCCATGCCTTGCGGTTGCGCTCAACGATCTCGGGCGCGAACACAAGGGGTTTGACGGGCTGCGGCAGCGTGTCGAATGCGGGGTTCAACGGCGTGGACGTCTTGGCGGCGGGGAACATCCAGTTTGTTTCGGGAATGATGTCCTGAAAGGCCGGGCTGGTCATGAAGGCGATGAACTGCGCGGCGAGCGGGTTCTGCGCACCCGTCGTGGTGATGCCCGCGACTTCGATCTGCATATAATTGCCTTCCTCGAAGGCGGTCGCTCTATAGGTGTCCACCTTCTCCGCGATGAGATGATAGGCCGGGGAGGTGGTGTAGGAGAGCACCATCGGCGCCTCGCCCTTGGTGAACAGGCCGTAGGACTCGCTCCAGCCGGGGGTGACGGTCAGCACACGGTGCTTGAGCCTGTCCCACGCCTCGCCTGCCTTATCGCCATAGACCGCACGCATCCAGAGCACGAAACCGAGGCCCGGCGTGGAGGTGCGGGGGTCCTGGAGAACGATCTTTTCCTCCGGGTTGCCCTCGACCAGTTCCTTGAGGCTCTTCGGCGGGTTTGGCACCTTGTCCTTGTTGTAGACGACGGAGAAATAGCCATAGTCATAGGGCACGAACACCTCGTCGTCCCAGCCGCCGGGAACGGTGAGTTCGCCGATCTCGCCATGCGGGGCGAACAGGCCGGTGGCCTTTGCCTCGGCGGTCAGGTTGGTGTCGAGGCCCAGCACGACATCGGCCTTTGTTGCCGCGCCTTCCAGCTTGACGCGGTTGAGAAGCGCCACGCCATCGGCGACGGATACGAACTCCAGATCGCATTTGCATTCGGCCTCGAACGCCTTTTCGACCTGTGGGCCGGGACCCCATTCGGCGGTGAAGCTTTCATATGTGTAGACAGTCAGCTTGTCTGCCGCGTGGGCCGGAACGATACCGAGAAGGCAGGCAAGCGAAACAGAGGTTGTCAATCGGCGCATTCATTCTTTCCTTCTGTTTCGGAGTGAATGTGCGTCGTTTGACCGAAGCATCTAATCCCTCCGCCGGTACAAACCGGATCAGGTTCAGCGGGTTGGCCTGTGCCTCTCAGCCGCGTTCATGCGGCACCCCGTTAGAGCGCGAAAACACATAGGCCGGTTCCCCCGCGTAAGCAACCCTGATTGCGAAGTCCCACTGGCCTCGAAGCGCGTCGCCTGATAGACGCGCGCCGATGAGCCGTTTCACTATCCTTCTCGGGGGCGATCTTGTTTTGACCCCACGCCTGCTTGCCCAGATCGCCGGGTCGCGCGTTATTGCCGCCGATTCCGGCATCCGCCATGCGTCGGCGCTCGAGGTCGTACCGGAGCTTTGGGTCGGCGATTTCGATTCCGTGCCGCCGGTTCTGGAAAGGGCGCTGGCGGGCGTGGAGAGGCGTTCCTTCCCCAAGGAAAAGGACCAGACGGACGGCGAACTGGCGGTTGCCAAGGCAATCGAGCGCGGCGCCACGGACCTTGTCCTTGCGGGAGCCTTTGGCGGCCCGCGCTTCGATCACAGCTTTTTCCATTCAGCGCTGGCCGTTCGGATGCTGGAGCAGGGAACTCCGGTCCTGCTGACCAGCGGCGCACAGGAGGCGACGCCGCTCGGGCCGCAGGCGAGGCGGTTCGACTATGATGACGGGACGGTCTTCAGCGTCATGGCCTTCACCGATCTTGAAGGCCTGACGGTCGAAGGCGCGCATTGGCCGCTTCATGCGGCCCGCGTTTCGTTCGGCTCGTCGCGGACAATTTCCAATGAAGTGCGCGGCGCGCTGACCGTCAGCCTTGCGTCCGGTCGTGCATTGCTTCTGGCGCATCCCTTTCCCGGCGAGGATTTCTGATGGCGCCGCCGCTCCTCAACCTCGATGGAATCAGGCTGACCTTCGGCGGAACGCCGCTGCTCGACGGAGCCTCGTTGTCGGTCGAAGCCGGTGACAGGGTGGCCCTTGTCGGGCGCAACGGTTCCGGCAAATCGACCCTGCTCAAGATTGCCGCGGGGATGGTCGAGCCTCAGGACGGCATGGTGTTTCGCCAGCCGACTGCGACGATCCGCTATCTGCCGCAACTGCCCGACATGGACGGTTTCGTGACGGTGCGGGACTATGTGGAAGCCGGTCTCGGTCCGGCGGACGATCCGCACCGCGCCACCTATCTGCTCGATCATCTCGGGCTGACGGGAGACGAAAGCCCCGCGAACCTGTCCGGCGGCGAGGCGAGGCGCGCTGCACTTGCGCGCGTGATGGCCCCGCAGCCGGATATATTGCTGCTCGACGAGCCGACCAATCATCTCGACCTGTCGACCATCGAGTGGCTTGAGGAAGAATTGACGCGAAGCCCGTCGGCGGTGATCGTCATCTCACATGACAGGCGGTTCCTGGAGCGGGTCTCCAAAGCGACGGTGTGGCTGGATCGCGGACAGACCAGACGCATGGACCGAGGTTTTGCGCATTTCGAGGAATGGCGCGACCAGATTTTGGAAGAGGAAGAGCGCGAACAGCACAAGCTTGGCCGCCAGATCGTGCGCGAAGAGCACTGGCTGCGCTTTGGCGTGACGGCGCGCCGCAAGCGCAACATGCGCCGCCTCGGCGAATTGCAGACGATGCGCCAGCGCTTCCGGTCGCACCGGGGCGCGGAAGGGTCCGCCGTGCTTGCCGCCAGCGACGCCGCCGAATCCGGTAAGCTTGTCGTCGAAGCGAAGGAAATCGGCAAACGCTTCGGCGAAAACCTCATCGTGGACCGCTTTTCGACACGCATCCAGCGAGGCGACCGGGTCGGCTTCGTGGGTCCGAACGGCGCGGGCAAGACGACGCTTCTCAAGATGCTGACCGGCGCACTGGCGCCGGATTCCGGCTCGGTGCGGCTTGGCGTCAACCTCGAAATCGCGACGCTCGATCAGAAGCGCGATGCGGTCGATCCCGAGGAGACGCTTGCGCATTTCCTCACCGACGGGCGCGGCGAAAACCTCATCGTCAATGGCGAAGTCCGTCACGTCGTTTCCTACATGAAGGACTTCCTGTTCCGGCCCGAACAGGCGCGCACGCCGGTGCGCGAGCTTTCGGGCGGGGAAAGGGCGCGGCTCTTACTGGCGCGCATGCTGGCCAGACCGGCAAACCTGCTGGTGCTGGACGAGCCGACCAACGATCTCGACATGGAGACGCTCGACCTACTGCAGGAACTCGTGGCGGGATTTCCCGGCACCGTGCTGCTCGTCAGCCATGACCGCGATTTCCTCGACCGCACCGTCACCAGCGTGATTGCGCCGGAAGGCAACGGCCGGTGGGTGGAGTATGCGGGCGGATATTCCGACATGCTGGCTCAGCGTGGCGGCAGGCGGCTCGATGACCGCCCCGCAAAGAAGCAGTCTGCATCAACCGAAACGCGTGCGGAGCCGCAGAAGCAGGCCGCGCGCAAGCTGTCCTTCAAGCAGAAATTCGCGCTGGACAATTTGCCCGCACGGATGGAGGCCGTGTCCACGGCGATATCCTCGCTTGAGGACCGGCTTGCCGACCCGGCCTTCTACGAGCGCGATCCGAAGGGATTCGCGCAGGCCATCGCCATGCTCGACAAGGAAAGGGCCTCGCTCGCCGCGATGGAAGAAGAATGGCTTGAACTCGAAATGCTGCGCGAGGAACTGGAAGGGTAAGCCCTATTCCGCCGCGCGACCGAAAGCCTCGCCGCCGGTATCGAATTGCAGGCGGGCAAGCCGGGCGTAGATGCCGTTCTTCTTGACCAGCGCGGCATGGGTTCCCTGCTCGACGATGCGGCCATCGTCCATGACGATGATGCGATCCGCCTTGAGCACGGTGGCGAGCCGGTGCGCGATGGCCAGCGTGGTGCGGCCACCCATCAAATCTTCCAGCGCGCGCTGGACGAACTGCTCGCTCTCCGCATCCAGCGCCGATGTTGCTTCGTCCAACAGCAGGATGGGTGCGTCGCGCAATATGGCGCGCGCAATGGCAAGCCGCTGCCGCTGGCCGCCCGACAGCGTCACGCCGCGCTCGCCCACGACCGTATCATAGCCCTGCGGCAGCTTCTCGGTGAACTCGTCGACCCGCGCGGCCCTTGCGGCGGCGATGATCTCGCTTTCCCCGGCGTCGGGGCGGCCGAAGGCGATGTTATCGCGGATGCTTGCGGCGAACACCGTCACATCCTGCGGAACGGTGGCGATTGCCTTGCGCAGTTCCCTCGGATCGGTGCCGCGAATGTCCACCCCGTCGACCAGTATTGTGCCCCTGTCGGGATCATAGAAGCGCTGGAGCAATGCAAACACGGTCGTTTTGCCCGCGCCCGACGGCCCGACAATGGCCACGGTCTCGCCGGGCTTCACCTCGAAGGTGAGGTCGTGGACCGCAGACCGGTGCGGGCGCATCGGATAGGCGAAATCGACGTCGTGGAAAGACACCTCGCCTTTGGCAGGCCGGGGAAGCGGCACGGGACTGGCGGGCGCGGCAATGGTCGGCGTTTCATCCAGAAGCTCGGCAAGGCGTTCCGCCGCGCCTGCCGCCTGGCTCAACTCGCCCCACACCTCGGAGAGAGCGCCCAGCGCGCCCGCGGCGAACACCGAATAGAGAAGGAACTGCCCGAGCGTGCCGGGAGACAGCGTTCCCGACAGCACATCGTGTGAGCCGAACCAGAGCACCGCGACCACGGAGGCGAAAACTGTGAAGATCGCCACGAAGGTGAGCAACGCGCGCGCCAGAACCGAGCTGCGGGCGGCGGCGAACGCCGTTTCGACCGCCTTGCGGAAGCGGCCTGTGACAAGCGGCTCGTTGGTGAAGGATTGCAGCGTGCGGATCGCCCCGATCTGTTCGCTCGCATAGGCGGTGGCGTCGGCCAGCGTGTCCTGCGCCAGCCGCGACTTGGCGCGCACGGATCGCCCGAACGCCACCAGAGGCAGCACGACCACGGGTATGGCGGCAAGCACGAGGCCGGAAAGCTTGGGGCTGGTGACCACCATCATTGCCACTGCGCCCAGCCCGAGGATGAGGTTGCGCAGCGCGACGGAGGCCGTTGCCCCCACGGCGGACTTGATCTGCGTGGCGTCGGCGGCCAGCCGCGAAATGATCTCGCCGGACTGCGAGCGGTCGAAGAAGGCGGGCGACAGCGTGGTGATATGCGCAAAGACCGCGCTTCTTATGTCGGCCACGACGCGCTCGCCGAGCGTGACCACGAAATAATAGCGGCAGGCGGAAGCGAGCGCGAGCACAGCCGCGATCACCACCAGCATGGAGAAATAATTGGCGATGAAGGTGCCGTCGGAGGAGGAAAATCCGTGGTCGATCATGCGCCGGACCGCCAGGGGCAGCGTCAGCGTGGTGACGCCGGCCAGCGTCAGGAAAAAGAGCGCCGCCGCGACATGGCCCTTGTAGCGCATCACAAAGGGAACCAGCCTTGCCAGCGGCCTGAGTGAACGCCGCCTTGCCTGCGTTTCGCTGGACGTATCGCGCGCCATGACGTTTCATCCCCGAAGGCCGGCCAAATGGCTCTTTCACGGCCTTGTGCTTGCATTGAGGCTGTTGTATAGGCCAGCCCGACCGTCTGAAGCCGTACATTCCCATGACGCGCGCTTCAAGATTTCCGAGTGGGTGACATCGCCGCAGGGCATGTCGTGGCCGCTCAACCCCGAATAGCCAGGACAGACCGATGAAAGCCAGCATCCATCCCGATTATCATACGATCAAGGTCGTCATGACCGACGGCACCGAATATGTGACGCGTTCCACTTATGGCAAGGAAGGCGACACGCTCAACCTCGACATCGACCCCTCCACCCATCCGGCGTGGACCGGCGGCCAGCAGACGCTGCTCGACCGTGGCGGCCGCCTGTCGAAGTTCAAGAACAAGTTCGCCAATCTCGGCATCTGAGCCGGGGCGCATTGTCTGTTGCAAGGGGCCTTCGGGCCCCTTTTGCATTTGTGGCGTTTAGCTTTTGCGCTCCGAATGACCGAGATCGCGTTCCGGGTCGATGATGTCGCGGACGAGCTGCTTGAGCTTCGCGGCGTCGGGAAAACCTCCGTCGCGCTTGCGCTCCCAGATGAGCTGGTCGTCGCAGGTGATGGTGAAGACGCCGCCGGTACCCGGGACCAGAACGACTTCGCCGAGTTCGAGGCTGAAGGTCGAGAGCAGTTCCTGCGCCATCCACGCAGCACGCAGAAGCCACTGGCACTGCGTGCAATAGGTTATGCGGATTGTGGGCCTGGATTCGCTCACGCAGCGCTCAGCTTGGCCAGCGTGGCGTCGTCCACCTCGAAATTGGCGTAGACGTTCTGCACGTCGTCGTCGTCCTCGAGCGTCGCGACCAGCTTCATCAGCGATTGGGCGCGGTCCTCGTCCACGGGAACGCTGTTCTGCGGCTTCCAGATGATTTTTACGCTTTCGGCTTCGCCCAGCGCGGCTTCCAGCGCCTTGGAGACTTCATTCACATCCTCGAAGCCGCACAGGATCGTGTGGCCTTCCTCGTCGGATTCAACGTCCTCCGCGCCCGCCTCGATTGCGGCTTCCATGACCTTGTCGGCATCTGCGGCTTTGGCGGGGTAGTAAATTTCGCCCGCCCGGTCCCACATGAAAGAGACAGAGCCGGTTTCGCCCAGTGCACCGCCGGCCTTGGTGAAGGCGGCGCGGACATTGGATGCGGTGCGGTTGCGGTTGTCGGTCAGCGCCTCGACGATGACCGCCACGCCGCCCGGGCCATAGCCTTCGTAGCGCACTTCCTCGTAGTTTTCCGTGTCGCCGCCGCTCGCCTTGTTGATCGCACGGGCGATGTTGTCCTTCGGCATGGATTCGGCCTTGGCGTTCTGGATCGCCAGGCGCAGGCGCGGGTTCATGTCGGGGTCCGGCAGGCCCTGCTTGGCGGCGACCGTGATCTCACGCGCCAGCTTCGAGAAAATCTTGGAGCGGACCGCATCCTGGCGGCCCTTGCGGTGCATGATGTTCTTAAATTGGGAATGGCCGGCCATTGCGCCCTCTGCGGATGCCTAGTTCTATGCGGATTTCGCGGGCTTATAGATAAATTGCCGACGAACGTCCAGCAGCACAAGGCAGCTTTGCTCGCGCAGAATTGACTTCGCAGACAGGCCCCGCCTCGCGATAGTCGGCGAGAGGGCGGAGCAACAGGGAGACGTGCCGATGATCCGTCCGCTGCTTTTTCTCGCGACCCTGCTTATCACGGTGCCCGCGTTCGCGCAGGACAAGCCGGTCGTTTCAAAATGCATGGCGATCGCCCAGTCAGTGCCCGGCATCACCTACGCCAATTTCACGCCGGGCTGGCAGCCTGTCGCGACAGAGGAAGAGGCCGTCACCATCACCTATGCGGGACACTCGACCTATCTGATCGAGACACCGGCAGGTGTGCGCATCGCGACCGATTTCAGCGGCGCCTACGGCAGCGAGTTCCACCCGCGTGTCATCACCATGAACAAGGCGCACCGCACCCACTACACCAACAATCCGCCCGCCGATGTCGAATATGTGCTGCGCGGCTGGAACCCGGATGGCGGCCCCGCCCACCATGCGCTGGTGGTCGATGACGTCACGATCCGCAACGTCCCCACGGACATCCGGCATGGCGTGTCGATGGAGCCGGACGGCAATTCGATCTTCATTTTCGAGGTGGCGGGCCTGTGCATCGGCCATCTCGGCCATCTTCACCACAGGCTGGAAAACGCGCATTACGGTGCAATCGGCAGGCTGGACATCGTCATGGTACCCATCGATGGAGGTATGACGCTTTCGGTCGAGGCGATGAGCGAGATCGCGACGCGGCTTTATTCCTCGATGATCCTGCCGATGCACCGGCATGCGACGCCGCTTGGCGAGTTTACCGGGCTGATGGGCGACGGCTTCGCCGTGGATTACCGCAGCAGCGACACGCTCACCGTGTCGCTGAAGTCGCTGCCCGACCGACCGACCATCGTGGTTCTTTCCGGCGTGTGAGAAGGGCCGGCAGGGCCGGCCCCGTTGCCGTCAATGGCCGCTTTTTCGCGCGTTCTCCTTACGGCGGCGGGCCAGCATGTTCAGCCCTTCGACCAGCGCCGAGAAGCCCATCGCCGCGTAGATATAGCCCTTGGGCACATGGTAGCCCATGCCGTCGGCGATCAGCGTCATGCCGATCATCAGCAGGAAGCCAAGCGCCAGCATGACGATGGTCGGGTTCTTTTCGATGAAGTTGGCCAGCGGCGTGGCAGCCGCCAGCATCACCGAAACGGCGACGATCACCGCGATATACATGATCGCGATATGGTCGGTCATGCCCACCGCCGTGATGATCGAATCGATGGAGAACACGAGGTCCAGCAGCAGGATCTGGAAGATCGCGCCGCCCAGACTCAGCTGCAATGTTTGCCCGACGATGGAATCCTTGTGGTCGGAGGGATCGACGGTGTGGTGAATTTCCTTCGTCGCCTTCCACACGAGGAACAGGCCGCCCGCGATCAGGATAAGGTCGCGCCACGAAAAGCCATGGCCGAACGCGGTGAACAAGGGCTCGGTGAGGCGTACGATGACAGAGATGGTAGCGAGCAGCACCAGACGCATCACGAGTGCTGCGCCGATGCCCAGCCGTCGCGCCTGCACGCGCTGGCCTTCCGGCAGCTTGTTGGTGAGGATGGAGATGAAGATCAGATTGTCGATGCCGAGGACGACTTCAAGCACGATGAGTGTCAGCAGGGCGATCCAGGCCGTCGGGTCGGACGTCCAGTCGAAAAACGGCAGCAGAAAATCCATGTGTCCCCAATCCCAAAAAGCAGCGAAAAGTCTGGCAGAGGTAGGGAGCGCGTCAAGCGCGTTCAACATCAGGTCCAGAAAGATGGGACGGTTTCTTCAAGGCGCGGGCCGATGCGGAGTGGCGCGATGCGTTCGGCAAGCCCCGTCCGGTCAGAAATGTCCACGCCCACGCCGCACAGGGTGGCCGGGCCGCCTGCCGCTTCAAAGCGGCCTTTCGGCACTTTTGAAAGGAATCTGTTGAGCGGCTCCTCCTTTTCCATGCCCAGTGAGGAGTCATAGTCGCCGCACATTCCCGCATCCGTGAGATAGGCCGTGCCGCCGTTCAAGATTTGGTGATCGGCGGTCGGCTGGTGGGTGTGGGTGCCGACGACAAGGCTGGCGCGTCCGTCGACGAAATGCCCGAAACACATCTTCTCACTGGTTGCTTCGGCATGGAAATCGATCAGCACGGCGTCCGCCTGCTCGCCGAGCGGACAGGCGTCCAGCTCGCGCTCGACCGCCTGGAAAGGGTCGTCGAGTTCGGGATGCATGAACACGCGCCCCATGATGTTCGACACGAGGATGCGCGCGCCGTTGCGGGCGACGTAGAGGCCCGATCCCTTGCCCGGTGTCCCGGACGGAAAATTGACCGGGCGCAGGAAGCGGTCCTGGCGTTTTGCGAAATCCAGCGCCTCGCGCTGGTCCCAGACATGGTTGCCGGTCGTCACCACGTCGGCGCCCGCCGCGAGGGTGTTCAGGAAAATGTCCTCGGTAATGCCGAAGCCGCCGGCAGCGTTTTCACCATTCACAACGACGAAATCGAGCTTGAAATCTGATATCAGGCCGGGAAGCTTCTCCCAGACCGCGGTGCGGCCGGTGCGTCCCACCATATCGCCAAGAAAAAGAAGCCTCATAGCCGCTTCTAGAGCTTTGGAGCGCCGGATGGCAAGCGGGTCTCAGAAACGGCGCAGTCCGCTTTCCGTCAGCAACTCTGGAATGACCACATCGTGCGGCTCGTCCGGTACCCGCTCGACTTCCTGGCAGTCGAACGCAATGCCCACGAGGCGGGGCCGGATGCCCTTGTCCCGCAGCCTCTTGATCGCCCGATCATAGTAGCCCGCGCCATAGCCGATGCGATGACCCCGACCATCGAACGCGGCAATCGGAACCAGCATGGTTGCTGGGTCGAGGACTTCCGCTTCCTCGCCCGGCCCGAATGTGCCGAAGCCCATGTCGACAAGCGGGGCGCCGCGCACCAGTTCGCGGAAGATCATTGTCGTCTTGTCGAGGATAGCGGGGATGCACAGGCGCGCGCCTTTTTCCCGCAGAGCGAACATCATCGGGCGGACATCGACCTCCGAGCGCATCGGCCAGAAGCCCGACACAATGCTGCCCGGCGCGACGTCGAGCTGCGCGCGCGCCGTTTCGGCCATGGCGAGCGAAGCCTCGATGCGCCATGTCGTGTCGAGTTCGTCGCGGCGGGCCAGCGCCTGTCGTCGCAATTCGCGTTTCTGACTTTTCGGGATGTCCATGGGGAGATGCTAGAAAGAATACGGCTGCGTGGCCATCCGGTCTGCGACATTGGAAGCGGCGTCCAGACAACCGGTGGAGAGGTTGATCCCGGGAACCTACAAAGTAGGTGGGCGCCATATGAAAGAACCCACGGGTCCAATCAGGGACAGCTCCCTTCGAGATCAATAAGGCCCCGGGGAAGTGTTACTCCTGCCGGGAAGCCCAGAGCGCCAATACCTATATAGAACTCTGGCGCGTGCCGCGCCACTGGTTCAGGAAGCTTTTGCAGCCTGTGCGCGTTGGAGTAACATCGGGCCATGCCCGCCGAATAGAGAGCGAGGCCGGTCGAACGAGAGCCGGCACGGAGACAAGGATGGAAGAACACACATTTCCTATGGTGCGCACCGATGCCGAGTGGCGGTCGCGCCTGACCCCTGAACAATATTATATCATGCGCCAGCATGGCACTGAGCGCCCCGGAAGCTGTGCGCTGCTGTATGAAAAGCGTGCCGGGACCTTTTCCTGCGCGGGTTGCGACCAGCCGCTGTTCGAATCGAAGCTGAAATTCGAGAGCGGCACGGGCTGGCCGAGTTTCAACGATCCGGTGCCGGGTTCGGTCGAGACGACAACGGACAGGTCGCACGGGATGGTTCGCACCGAGGTGCATTGTGCGAATTGCGGCAGCCATCTGGGGCATGTCTTCAACGACGGCCCGCCGCCGACCGGCCTGCGTTATTGTATCAACGGCGTGGCGCTGGATTTCACGCCCGCCTGACTTCGACTGCGCGCCTGCGACAAATTCAGGCGCGCGCCTTCCCGTCTCTTCATAACTTCGCGCATAGCTGCTACGCTTTGCGCGAGAGGGGATATCGGGACCGTGTTCAAGCTGACGCGCCGTTCATCGATGGGAATTGCCGCGGTTGCCGCGTGCATCCTGCTACTGAACGCATTCGCCAGTGCATGGTCATCGGCTGCCGCGGCCGCTTCCCCCAATCTGGACGCTTTCGGCAATGTGCTTTGCCTTCCCGATCAGGGTGGGCAGAACGGCGGTCACGGCACCCTTCCCAATTGCTGCACATTCGGGTGTACGATGGGTTCGAGCGTGCTCGAGCCGCCCGATCGCGTCGCGGGCGTAGTTGAGCGCCCGAGGGACAATTTGCTCATCGTCTGGCGCAGCCACGATGAGGCATGGCAACCCGAGCCGGATATACGACCGGGCGATCCCCGCGCCCCGCCAGCATCGGCCTGAAGATTCGTGTTGCGCGGCCTGAACGCCGACGCACCCTTCGTCCGTAAATGCAATTCATCGCGGCACGCGCCAAGACGCGGATGACCGCGCATTCGGAGTTCAACAATGTCCACTGTCAATGTGCCTGTCTCCGGACAGGTCAACAGCGCACGCCTGTATCGTTCGGTGTGGCGCTGGCATTTCTATGCCGGAATAATCGTCGTCCCGTTCCTGGTCGTGCTGGCGTTCACCGGTCTGATCATGCTCTACGGCAACTCGATCGAGACATTTCTCGGCGCAAAGCACTACGTCCAACCAGGGGGAGAGCGCGTCGCGCTTGTAGAGCAAGCCGACGCCGCCTTGCGTGCGGTGCCGGAAAGCAAGCTCAAGCTGGCGGTGCAACCAGCCTCGTCAGACCGTGCAAGCGTGTTCGTGGTCGATTCCAAAGGACAGAATATTGTCGTGAGCGTCGACCCCCACGATGCGCAGGTGATCGATACCGTGGTCAAGGACGACACGTGGTTCTACTGGGCGAATGCGATCCATGGAACCTTGCTCATGGGAACGATCGGCGACCGGATCATCGAAACGGTTGCGGGTTTGGGAATCGTGCTCGTCCTGAGCGGTCTCTACATGTGGTGGCCGCGCAATGGCAGGAGCCTTGCGAAAGCGCTCGTGCCGGACCTGACAACGCGCGGAAGAACCATCTGGAAGGAACTGCACCTGTCGCTCGGGTTCCATGTTTCCATCGTGCTGATCTTTTTCCTCATTTCCGGCCTGTCATGGGCAGGCATCTGGGGCGAGCGCATGACCCAGGCATGGAGCACATTTCCTGCGGAGAAATGGGACAACGTGCCGTTGTCTGACAAAACGCATGCTTCGATGAACCACGGGGCGCTGAAAGAGGTTCCATGGGCGCTCGAACAGACGCCGATGCCGGCATCCGGATCCGAAGCGGGGCGTGAAGGGCCTGCGGCGGCATTGCCGGTCAATCTCGATTCGGTGGCTGCATTTGCAAGAACCATCGGCTTTGACGGGCAGTTCCGCATCAATGTCCCGCAGGACGAGGAAGGGGTGTACACGATTTCCGCCGATTCAATGGATGGCGATACCACCAACGCAACAGGAGACCGTACCGTCCATATCGATCAGTATACGGGCAAGGTTCTGGCAGATATCGGCTTTGCCGACTATTCCCTCGCGGGCAAGGCGATGGCGGTCGGCGTGGCGCTCCATCAGGGCAATCTGGGCGTGCTGAACACGGCGCTGAACCTGCTGTTCTGCTGTGCCGTGATCCTTATGTGCCTGTCTGGCATCGTAATGTGGTGGCGACGCCGGCCCGCGAAGCATTTCGGCGCGCCTCTCTATCCTCGCGGGTTTCGCATGCCCGCCGCGATCGCGGCAATAACGCTCGCAGTCTGCGTTCTCTTTCCGCTGACGGGCACCGCGATCCTGCTGTTCGCGTTGATAGACTTCATCTTGCCGAAGCGCTTCAAGGAAGTGTCCGTGCAGGCCGCCTGATGCATGCAAAGCGGCGGCCTGTCGGGCCGCCGCCATTTTCGGTCAGGCCATGCCGAGTGCGGCCTTGTAGAGGTCGAGGATCGTTTCCGCCTCTTCGCGCTCGGCCTGGTCGATCTTTCGCAGGCGCACGATGGCGCGGATCGCCTTGGTGTCGAAACCGTTGCCCTTGGCCTCCGCGTAGACATCCTTGATGTCGTCGGCAATCGTCTTTTTTTCTTCTTCGAGGCGCTCTATACGCTCAATCAGGGCGCGCAATTGCCCGGCGGCAAAGGTCTGTGCATTGTCCGTTACGTCGTCGGCCATGGTTCGCTCCTGGAAAGTCGGGCCGGCTGAGTCGCGGCCCGGAAGATGGGCGCGTTCGATGCCTCAGGCGACCCGCAGGGTCAAGCCGCGACTGCTAATGTTCGGGGCGGTTGCGCTCGAATGCGGCTTTTTGTTCATCGCTGGCCGGTCGCTGGTGCGCGGCCTGCCATTCGGCATAGGGCATGCCGTAGACGATCTCCCGCGCTTTTTCCTTGCTCAGTTCCATGCCGGAAGCCTCGGCCGCATCCCGGTACCAGTTGGCGAGGCAGTTGCGGCAGAATCCGGCAAGGTTCATCAGGTCGATGTTCTGGACATCGCTGCGCGCGGAAAGATGCTCCAGCAGCCTGCGGAACGCCGCCGCCTCGAAATCCCGCTTCTGGTCGTCGGTCAGGTCAGCCATGGCACACCTCCTCAAATCGGGCCGGTTCGCGAGCCGTATTGCTTCACCTCGTGCATATCGGGCCTGCGGTTCAATTCTTCAATAATGGGATGCAGCCGCGCCGCCCAGGACCCGACGCCGTTCGCGTCGGCAATGAGATCCTGCCGCACCTCGATCAGCGCGTGGGCATAGCCGTTGACGATGGCGTGCCGGTACATGGTGTCGCCGCGCAACGCGCCGTCGTAAGGCTCGTTGTCGCCCACCACGATGCCGGGGTCGGCGGAAAGCATGTCGATCATCGGCTTCGGCGCGCGATCGTCCATGTCCCAGAGAATGCCGACATGCCACGGCCGCTGACGTCCCTGCATGACCGGCGTGAAGGAATGAAGCGAAACGACGAATGGCGCCTTCCCGGTCTGTTTCGCGACGGAGGCGATCACCGAGCCGACCGCATCATGATAGGGCCTGTAGAAATCCTCCAGCCGCTTCTCGCGTTCCCCATCCGTCATCGGGTAGTTCGAGCCGATGACGGTGCCGTCGTAAAGCTGGCGGATCATCGTCGGATCGTCCTCGCCACGGTTCGGATCGATCAGCAGGCGTGAGAAGTTGGCAAGCACGGCAGGCGCGCCGGTCATTGCGGCAAGTTCGCACGTCAGCGGTTCTATGCCGATATCATAGGCGATGTGGCGGTCGAACTCGCGTTCCGGCAGCCCGAGCGTGCCATATTCGTCCGGCAGCGAGCGACCCGCATGATCCGCGATGATGACAAGGCCCTTGCCGCGGTCTCCATCGATGATTTCGAAGGGACGAAAGAATTCCGAACGCGCCATTCCGATTCCTGACGATGATCGGTTGAGGTCAACCACAACATAAGGGGAGAAACAAGCGATCCGGCAAGGGTTCCGGGCGTCGGCCACGGCCTCGCAGCTTTTTGCAGTCTGACTCTGGCAGAAATCGTTTCGCCATGCGAATGTCGGCGGAAGCGACTTGGAGCGTTTCGCAGCTAGTTTGACGCATTCTGCCGGCCCGGCCCTTCGGGTTTGCGTTTGGCGGGCGCCCACGTCGTCATGCCACTCGACCGGGCAACCAGCCCGGCCTTCGCGCCCTTCCTTGTGGATCGCCTCGCCAAACGACAAATAGAATGCTTCAAACTAACCGTGAAACGCTCTAAATCGATTGGGGTCGATCTTCGGGCGCGTTGACACGGCATTGGACATTGCCGAAAAGAACCGAAGGACGATTTGCGCGAAGGGGCGAGGATATGTGTTTTGCCGGAGGCTGGCGGTTTCGCGTTGGGCCTTCAGTGGCGTTGTTCGGTCTCGTGCTGGCAGCGGGCGCGATGATGCCCGATGTTGCCCATGCGGATTTCCGGGTCTGCAATGCAACGCAGAGCCTGGTCGGCGTTGCAATCGGCTATCGTGCCGCCGACGGCTGGAAGTCGGAAGGCTGGTGGCACATCGAGGGATCGACCTGCAAGACTCTGATAGAGGGCGCTCTTTCCTCGCGTTTCTACTATCTCTACGCGGAAGATGCCGAGCGCGGGGGCAGGTGGGACGGCCCGGTGAACATGTGCGTCACCGACAAGGAATTCAAGATTGCAGGCGTGACCGATTGTCTGGCGCGAGGATACCAGCGCGCGGGCTTTCGCGAATACGACACCGGCGAGCAGTCGAGTTGGATGGTTCAACTGACCGACGAGCCGGGTCCGACGACTCCGCTTCCCGGCGCAACGCCTGCTCCGCCCGTCACGGGCACTGACGAGACAGATGAAGGCGAACAATGAGACGCAGCCGCAAAGTGAAGATTCTGGCGACGCTTGGACCGGCGTCCTCGGAAACAGTCATGATCCGCAAGCTGTTCGACGCAGGCGCCGACACGTTCCGGATCAATATGAGCCATACCGACCATGAGACGATGCGCACGCTGGTCGGGCGCATCAGGGCGATCGAGGACGAAGTGGGCCGGCCCATCGGCATTCTCGCCGATCTTCAGGGACCGAAGCTGCGCGTCGGCAAGTTCGCCAACGGCAAGGAGGAACTGGCGGTGGGCCAGACCTTCATTCTGGACGACGACCCGACGCCAGGAACGTCCGAACGCGTCCAGCTTCCGCATCCCGAAATACTCACCTCGGTCCAGCCGGGCGACAGGCTGCTCATCGACGACGGCAAATTGCAGCTCAAGGCGGTGACAGTCGACGGCAGGAAGATCGTTTCGAAGGTGATTGCGGGCACCCGGATTTCGGACAGGAAAGGCGTGAGCCTGCCTGACACAGATTTGCCGGTCGGCGCGCTGACCGACAAGGATCGCGCCGATCTCGATGCCGCCGTGCATGCGGGCGTGGACTGGATCGCGCTGTCCTTCATCCAGCGACCGGAGGACCTTTCGGAGGCGCGCAAGCTGGTGGGTGGCCGTGCGCTGCTGCTTTCCAAGATCGAGAAGCCGCAGGCCGTGCAGCGGCTCAAGGAGATCATAGAGCTTTCCGACGCGCTCATGGTGGCGCGCGGCGATCTTGGCGTCGAAATGCCGATCGAGGCCGTTCCCGGCATCCAGAAGCAGATTACGCGCGCCGCGCGCCGCGCGGGCAAGCCGGTGGTCGTTGCCACGCAGATGCTGGAATCCATGATCACCGCGCCGGTGCCGACCCGCGCCGAAGTGTCGGACGTCTCGATTGCGGTATTCGAGGGCGCCGACGCCATCATGCTCTCGGCGGAATCCGCCGCGGGCGAATACCCGGTGGAGGCGGTCGCGATGATGAATCGCATCGCCGAGCGCGTCGAAGAGGATCCGACCTATCCCGGCATCATCAACGCTCAGCGTTCGCAGCCCGAGGCAACCGGCCCCGATGCCATCTCGCTTGCGGCGCGCGAAATCGCGGAGACGCTGAAACTGTCCGCCATCGTGACCTACACCGCGTCAGGCAACACCGGGTTCCGCGCGGCGCGCGAGCGCCCGCAGGTGCCCATTATTGCGCTTTCGCCCATTGTGGAGACGGCGCGGCGTCTGTCGCTGCTGTGGGGGACCCATTGCGTGGTGTCGCCCGATGCGACGGATCTCGACGACATGGTGGACCGGGCCTGCCTGATTGCGCGGACGGAAGGATTCGGCACGTCCGGCGACCGAATCATCATCATGGCGGGTGTGCCGCTGCGGACGCCCGGCGCAACGAACATGCTGCGCATCGCCACGATTGCGGGTTAGGTCAGATCGCTTCTCCGGCCAGTTCCTCGGACAGCGTCGCCACTTCATTCTGCGCGTCACGCATCATCGGATAGACCTCCAGCACACGCTGATAGGCGTTGAATGCCATCTGCTTGCTGCCGCGCATCTTGAATATCTGCGCCATGCCCGAAAGCGCGCCGAAATGCCGTGGCTCCAGTTCGAGCGTCTGGCTGATATCGGCCATCGACTTCGAGAAATTGTGCATCATGAAATGAACGGTTGCGCGGCGGTTCCAGCCTTCCGCGAAGTCGGGCCGCATCGTTACGACCTGGTCGAGGAAATCGAGCGCAATGTCGAACTTCTTTTCGTCCATCGCCTTCTTCGACCAGTCCATCATCAGGTCGATATTGGCGCTGCCTGAATTCGCCCACTCCTGCCAGATGTGCGAGGCGACACGGTTGGCGGTGCGCTCGTTCTGGGCGCGTTTCAGTTCATTGAAAAGCTGATCGAGCTTCTGCTGGTGCGTCTGGCCGCCCTTGAGGACTGGCCTGCCGTCCTGCTCGGCGGCGTGAGTCGGCGGGATAAGCGCCAGGCAAAAAGACAAGACGACGAAAGCGTACCGCATGGCAGGAGCTTATTCCTGCCATGCGGTACGTCAACGAAAAAGGACGTGAAGGGCGCGTGACCCCTTGGCTCAGCCCTGGCGCGCCTTGTAGCGCGGAGCCGACTTGTTGATGACGTAGATGCGGCCTTTGCGACGAACCAGACGGTTGTCACGATGGCGGGCCTTCAGCGCTTTGAGCGAATTCTTGATCTTCATTGGTCTGGCCTGTCGGGTTTGGCCCTGCGGGCCTAACGGAAAGGCGCGCCTCGCAGCGCGCCCGAAATCGTGCTGGCTCATAAACGAGCGCCGCTGTCCCTGTCAATACCGGATACTATCCGGAGCGTCGGGTCAGACGTGTGAAATGGCCCATTTTGCGCCCGGGACGGGCCTCTTCCTTGCCGTAGAGGTGCAATACGAGGCCGGGTTCGGCAAGCAATTCCGGCGCGCGTTCGATATCGGAGCCAATCAGGTTTTCCATGATGCAATCGGAATGCCGGGCGCAATCGCCGAGCGGCAATCCGGCGATTGCCCTTATGTGCTGCTCGAACTGGGAGATCGCGCAGGCCGCCTCGGTCCAGTGGCCGGAATTGTGGACGCGCGGCGCAATCTCGTTGACCGCAAGACCGCCGTCGCGCAGCACGAAGAACTCGACGCCGATGACGCCGACATAGGAAAGCGCACGCAGGATCGCGAAAGCCGCGCTGCGCGCCGCAGCGGCAGTCCGGTCCGAAATCATCGCCGGAACGGTGGAACTGTGCAGGATGCCGTTTCTGTGGATGTTTTCCGACGGTTCATAGGCCGCCAGCCCGCCATCCGCCGAACGGGCGGCGATCACCGATATTTCGCGCTCGAAATCGACAAGGGATTCGAGGATGAGCGGAACCGACCCGAGCGCCGCATAGGTTCCCTCGACGGCGGTGCGTGCGCCTTGGCGGAACATGGCCTGGCCCTTGCCGTCATAACCGAGCCGACGCGTCTTCAGCACACCGTTGCCGCCAAACGAGGCCAGCCCCCCGGCGAGGTCGGCGTCAGAATCGACCGGCCGATAGGCAGCCGTCTTGAGCGCGATGGAGTTGAGGAAAATCTTCTCCGTGAGGCGGTCCTGTGAAACCTCGAGCGCGCGCGCCGACGGAAAAACGGGGATGCTGGTGGCAATCTGGGTGGCTGAGGCCACCGGCACGTTTTCAAACTCATAGGTCACGACAGCGCATTCGCGCGCCAGCTCGGCCAGCGCCTGCGTGTCGTCATATGGCGCGACGATCTGCCGGTTCGCCATCTGGGCGGCGGGGCAGTTCGCCTGCGGCTCCAGCACGACCGTCCTGTAGCCGAGCCGCCCGGCAGCCATCGCCAGCATGCGTCCAAGCTGGCCGCCACCGATGATGCCGATGGTGGACCCGACAGGCAAGGCACTCATCAGGCTTCATCCGTGGGCTTGAGCGCGACCTTGCCGGTCTGCGCGGACCGCCATGCGTCCAGCCTTTCGGCAATATTCGCGTCGCTGAGCGCCAGCACCGATGCAGCCAGAAGCGCGGCGTTGACCGCGCCCGCCCTGCCGATGGCCAGCGTGCCCACGGGGACGCCCGCCGGCATCTGCACGATCGAAAGCAGGGAATCCTGCCCCGAAAGCGCCTTCGATTCGACGGGAACGCCAAAAACGGGCAGTGGGGTCATGGCCGCCGTCATGCCCGGCAGGTGCGCCGCGCCACCCGCCCCGGCAATAATGACCTTGAAGCCAGCGCTTTTCGCGCCCTTGGCGAATTCATAGAGCCTGTCCGGGGTGCGATGGGCCGACACGATCAAAGCTTCGTGACCTATGCCGAGCACCTCCAGCATTTCGGCTGCGTGGCGCATGGTCGCCCAGTCGGTCTGGCTTCCCATGATGATGGCGACATCGGATTTTACTGGCACATCAGCCTCCGCTCGGTGCGGGCCGATTAGCGGATATCGCCTCCCACCGCAAGCGCGCCGGGCGTCCGCAAGGCAGCTTCGCCTAGGCGATGATGTCGGGAATGATGCTGTTTTCCAATGCCTTGAGGCGGTCTTTCAGCAGCAGCTTTTTCTTTTTCATCCGCTGTATCTGCAGCGGGTCGCACCCCGTCGCGATCATCGCGTTGATCGCCGCGTCGAAATCGGCGTGTTCCTGCTTCAGTCGCGCAAATTCGAGACGAATTTCCGCCTGATCCTGATCCGACATAGTCACCGTCTGAAATTCCGCGCTGCATTGCAGCGCCGTTCTGAAGGGCAATCTTGCCAGTCCCCCGACCAGCGCGAGCGCCTTTACCACATTTTTGTTTGCCGTGAAATCCTACTACGTCATGTTCGACAAAGGAAAGCAGTAGTGGCAGACTGTCATGGTTTCGTCACATCGCCTCGGCGGGTGATCGAGGCGGTGGTGACGGCACCGTGCGTAGACACCATGAAGGGAGAAGCTATTCATGTCTCTTGCCAGCCACCTCGAAGAATTGCAGCGCAAGCACGGCGACATCGAGCGCCAGCTCGATGAAGCGATGATGCATCCTTCAGTCGACGATCTGGAGATCGTGTCGCTGAAACGACGCAAGCTTGCGCTCAAGGACGAAATCGAGAAGCTGAAAGTTCAGACGACCCACTGATTGGTTTTACCCGCGCAGCAAATGCGCGAAAATACGCGAAATTGAGGGGAGCCGACGGCCATTGGTCGTCGGCTTTATTCTTGGCGAAGCGTCAGCTTCTGTCCGACCAGAACTGGTCCAGCCACAGGTTGAGCTTGAGGAAACCCGTCGTGGACAGGGCATATATGCGCCTCGTGCCGGAGGAAGAGGAGTTGACCAGCCCCGAATCGAGCAGGACCTTCAGATGCTGGGAAACCGCCGGGCGGGAGACGGGCAAGCCCGACGCGATCTCGTTGACCGATTTCGGCCCGCGCCGCAACTCCTCCAGAATATGTCTGCGATGCGGGTCCGCAATCGCCACAAATGCATCAGAAGCAGTCATGCCTACTTTTGTGGCTCAAGCGAAGGAAAATCTCAACTCTATTCCTGCACACGCGGATCGAGGCGCACCGCCTCCGGCGTGACTGCGCGATCCGCCGGCAGGGTCTGGAACGCTTCGCGGTCCTCCACGGGGACGGGCGCGCGGCGACTGATGCGCAGCAGCGTGTAGCAGCCGAGCGCTGCATGCGCGAAGGCTGTTGCCAGGAACAGCCCCTCCGGTCGCAAAACGCTCATCAGGCCAGCGCCGACAACCGGGCCGACCATGGTGCCGAACCCGTAAAGCAGCAGCAGGCCGCCCGAAATCTTGACGAAATCCTCGCCGCGCGCGTGGTCGTTGGCATGGGCGACTGCGATGGAATAGAGCGCATAGGCGAGCGCGCCGTAACAGGCCGTCATGGCGATGACATGATTGCCGGTGCGTGGCTGGAACAGGAACACGGCCAGCCCGACAAGGGCTGCCCCGAAGCCCGTGGCGGCGAGGACGTAGCGCCGGTCCATGCGGTCGGATACGCGCCCGATAGGCATTTGCAGCGCAGCCCCGGCGACGACCACGAGGCTCATCATCAGGGCGATCTCGGGGGTCGTGAGGTCGATGCGCGCGCCGTAGACTGCTCCGAGCGTTCCCCATGCGCCGTTGGCGATGCCGATCAGCATGCAGGCGCCGAACGAAACGGGCGAGTTTCGATAGAGTCCCTTTAGATCGAGCGAAACGTCCTGAAGCGGTCGCGGGCTGGCCTGCGAGGAGACGGCGGTCGGAATGAGCGAGCAGCAGAACAGGATGCCCGTGACCATGAACAGCGATTCGTTGCGGACATCGCCCGCCGCGACCGCCATCTGCCCGGCCATGATCGAGGCATAGGTCACCATCATGTAGAGGCCGAACACGGTTCCGCGATTCTCGTTGTTGGCCCGCTCGTTGAGCCAGCTTTCGATAATCATGAAGCAGCCTGCCATGGTGAAACCGGTGAAGGCGCGCAGCACCACCCAGATCGCAGGATCGATGAACAGGCCGGTCAGCAACGCGACGATGGCGCCCACCGCCGCGAAGGTGCCGAACGCTCGGACATGGCCCGCCCTGCGCACGAGGCGCGGGGCGATAAAGCAGCCGGCGATGAATCCGCCCGCCCAGGCCGTTCCGAGAAGGCCGAGTACACCCGTCGAAAATCCCTCGGCCTGTCCCCTCAGCGGCAGAAGCAGGCCGTGAAGCCCGGACGCGGCCAGCAGGAAGGCCGTGCCGCGCAAGAGCGCCAGAATGGGACGATAGGCGGCAAACATACGCGAACCTCGTATTGCGAATCAGCAGATTTGACAGTGCGTGCTTACGAAGACGTCTCTGCGAAAAGATGACGTATCAATTGTGGCTTCAGCTTTTGAACAATGCCTCGGCAGCCGCCTTTGTCGCACCTTTCGCTGTCAGTTCGGTTTCCAGCCGGTCGATTTCCGCCTGCAATTGCGCAATGCGATCGCGCAATTCGCCGACAGACAATTGTGCGAGGTCCTGCCCGATCTGGTGGGTGCGCACCACCTGCTGCGGCTCGTCATCGAAGAGGGCCATGGCTTGCTCCGGTTTGTCTTTCGCTGCCGACAGAATACAAAGAACCTTCATTGGCTTCAAATGCACGGAGACGACAATGGCAAAAGCGCCGAGATTGCCGGAAAAAATGACGGCAATCGCGATCACCGCACCAGGCGGCCCGATGGTGCTGCGCCCTGAAAAACGGGAGCTGCCCGAACCGGGACCGCGCGACGTGCTTATCAAGGTCAAGGCTGCCGGCGTGAATCGGCCGGACGTGTCCCAGCGCAAGGGCGTGTACCCGCCGCCGCCCGATGCATCCGACCTTCCCGGACTGGAGGTTTCGGGCACGGTCGCGGCGGTGGGCGACGAGGTGGCGCGCTGGCGGGTCGGCGATGCGGTCTGCGCGCTGACGCCCGGCGGCGGCTATGCCGAATATGTCATATGCGACGCGGGCAGCGCGTTGCCGGTTCCCGCAGGCTTCACCTTCACCGAGGCCGCCGCCCTGCCGGAAAACTATTTCACCGTGTGGCACAATGTCTTTGAGCGCGGCGCGTTGAAGCCGGGGGAGACGCTGCTCGTGCATGGCGGAACATCCGGCATCGGTACGACCGCCATACAGATTGCGACCGCGCTTGGCAGCCGCGTCATCGCGACCGCCGGATCGGCGGAAAAATGCGAAACCTGCATGGGGCTCGGCGCAGTGCGCGCTGTCAACTACCGTGAAGAAGATTTCGTCAAGGCGGTTGAGGAAGCCACCAAAGGGCGCGGCGCAAATGTCATCCTCGACATGGTGGGCGGCGACTATGTGAGTAGGAACTATCATGCTGCGGCGGTCGAGGGGCGCATCGTGCAGATCGCGGTGCAGGCAGGCGCGAAAGCGAACGTGGACATCGCAAGGCTGATGTCCAAGCGGCTGGTGCACACAGGCTCGACGCTGCGGCCACGCTCCGTCGAGTTCAAGGCGGCAATCGCCGCCGCACTCGAAACGCAGGTCTGGCCGCTGCTCGCCGCCCGCTGCATCGCGCCAGTCCTCGACATGATCTATCCGCTGAAGGAAGCCTGGCGTGCGCACGAGCGCATGGAGGAAGGCGAGCATATCGGCAAGATCATGCTGGACGTGGCCTGACGGTTGTTGGGCCACATCCGTTCTTTTATTTACAGTCGGCTAAACAACCTCCCCGCCGCCAAGGCGATCTGCTATGCGGGCAATTCGGCCCGGAGATCGCCTTGCAGCCACAGACCACAGAACCCGTCACACACCCGGCGCCGGGGCGGCCCTGGACGGTAGCGTCGGCGCTCGGCGCATCGCAGATATTCGCTTTCGGCTCGACCTATTACCTGCTCGGCGTGCTGGGCGCGCCAATCCAGGCCGAAACGGGCTGGCCGCTGACCTTCCTGTCGGGCGCGCAATCAGCGGGAATGCTGCTCGCCGGCCTTGCATCGCCCTGGGTGGGTCGGACGATCGGCAGGAACGGCGGACGTCGCGTCATGGCGGTCAGCTTCGGGATCCTTGGCGTCGGCCTGCTGATCCTGTCTATTGCGACGCACAAGGCGATATTCCTTCTTGGCTGGCTGCTGATGGGGCTCGGCATGGGCGGTTGCCTCTACGACGCGGCATTCGCATCGCTGGGAAAGCTTTTCGGCGCAACGGCGCGCTCCCCGATCGCAACGGTGACACTTTGGGGAGGGTTTGCCAGCACCGTTTGCTGGCCATTGTCGGCTGCATTGCTGCCGGTCGTCGGCTGGCGCGGCATCTGCGTCACCTACGCCCTGATCCAGTTTCTTTTCTGCATCCCGCTAGTGCTGTGGGGCCTGCGCGGCCCGGTCCGTGCGGCACCGCCCGTCAACGCGCGGGAAGCCCTGCTGGAGCCTCGCGACAAACCCATCTACTACCTGTTGATGGCGACCTTCGTGGTTATCGGGCTGTCCATGTCGGTGATCTATATCCACCTGATCGAACTGCTCCAGGCACGCGGGCTCGAACTTGCGGGAGCCGTGGCCCTCGGTGCGCTGATCGGACCGAGCCAGGTGGCCGCCCGTTCGCTCGACCTCCTGTTCGGGGGGAGGCACCATCCGGTGTGGACCTTTCTCGGGGCGATGTTCGGATGCGCGATCGGCCTCGTCCTGTTCGCGCTCGATTTTCCCTATCTGTCGGTGGCAATCATCATGTTTTCCGCCGGGAACGGGATCTATTCCATCGTGCGCGGCGCGCTGCCGCTCGTGCTGTTCGGCCCGGAAAAATTCCCGACCATCGTCGGCCTGCTGGCGCGCCCCGGCTATATCGCCTATGCGCTGGCGCCATCGGTCGGCGCGGTGCTTATCGAAACCGCGGGGCCAAGTCGCACAATTGGAATTCTTGCGCTGGCAATGATCTGCAATGTCGGACTGGCGATCCTGCTCGCGGCACTTGTGCGCCGTCGCGCATGATGCGCCATTGCCGTTGCGCCGGACGTCGATTGCGACTATATGCAACCGTGATTTTCCCAAAATGGTGGCTTTGCCCACCGCCCGCGTGAGGGACGCGGGCGAACGAGAGGATATTCTTGCAATGGCCAATACGCTTCTCATGCCCAAGGCGACCGCTGTCTGGCTGGTCGACAACACCGCCCTGTCCTTCGACCAGATCGCGCAGTTTTGCGGGCTGCATCCGCTTGAGGTGAAGGCCATAGCCGATGGTGAGGCCGCGCAGGGCATCAAGGGCATGGACCCGATCATGACCGGCCAGCTTTCGCGTGACGAGATCAAGCGCGGGGAGGGCGACCCTGGTCACAAGATCAAGCTCTCCGAGCCGAAGGTGCGTGTTCCCGAGACCAAGCGCCGAGGCGCTCGCTATACGCCGCTGTCCAAGCGTCAGGATCGTCCGAACGCGATTCTCTGGCTGGTGCGCAACCATCCCGAATTGAAGGACGCCGCGATTTCGCGCCTTGTCGGCACGACCAAATCGACCATCGAGCAAATCCGCGAGCGCCGTCACTGGAACGCTGCCAATCTCCAGCCGATGGACCCGGTGACGCTCGGCCTTTGCTCGCAGATCGACCTCGATATCGAAGTGCAGCGCGCGTCGGCAAACCGTCCCGCAGCGGCTCCTGTCGGCGATACGCTCCTCCCCGCATCGCTCACGGAGCGGCTGCCGGCTGCCGACGAGACGCCGAAGCCGCGTGGCGAGGATGACGAGTTGGATGCGAACGCCGTGTTCGCGAAACTGTCGGCGTTGAAGTCCGATACGCCTGCGGACGACGAGGAATGATCGGTCAGGCGTAGTAGTTGCGGCGGCCCATGCCGTCGCGCGCTTCCTCGCGCTCCATCGCACGATAGAAATCGGCGAGGAGACGGCCGCGCTCGGGCTTGAAGGTCCGGCCGGGACAGGCGAGCGAGATGACCCTGTCGATGCGGAATGTGCGGAAGTCCTCGCGCATCTCGCACCATGCGACAAGCGTCCAGACACGGCCCCAGAACCAGAGGCCTAGCGGGCGCACGTCGCGGGACGAGGCCTGTCCGGATTCGTCGCGATATTCGAGGGTGAGCACCTTGCGCTCCTCGACCGATCGCTCCAGCGCATCGATCACCTTGCGGTCGGCGTCGGTCACCACCCACATGGGCGAATGGATTTCGGTGCGCTCGATGCGCGCCTTTTCGTTGTCGGGCAGCACCGAGCCGATCTTCACCAGCGCTTCTTCCGCCGCACGCGCCATGGTTGCTCCTCCGAACGCGCGCACCATCCGGGCACCAGCGACCAATGCAACGATTTCGTCTCGCGTAAACATCAGCGGGGGAAGATCGAACCCTTCTCTCATCATGTAGCCGACGCCCGCCTCACCATCGATCGGCACGCCGCTCGCCTGCAGATCGGCGATATCGCGGTAGATCGTGCGCTCGGACACTTCGAGCCATTGGCCAAGTTTCTGGGCCGTCACCAGGCGGCCTCCGCGAAAATGCTGAACGATCTGAAACAACCTGTCAGCCCGTCGCATCTTTTCCTCCCCACTCGTCCCTCTGCCGCCCGGCTCCTGCCAGCAGGCAATGCACAATGTCACAAGGCTACTGACATCATTGTGTCAGGATGCTTCAGCATGGAGCGGGCCGCCTCACGTGGACGGATACCCGGTACGCGCCAGCATGGCTTCCGCGTCCCACACCTTGGACTTTCTCGCCGGAATCCGCGTTTCCCGTTCAAATTCCCGATCCGGCCAGCCAATATCCTTGCGCAGATATTCGGGCAGGCTATCCAGAACTCTCTGCGCCCGAATTTGTTCATGGCGCTTGCGCATATGGTGCGCCGCGCGGGCCAAAGCGGCAATGGGCCTGTTGATGAAAGCGAACATGACAGTGCCTCCTTGTTGGGAAAACACTATCGCACACACCTCCTGACAGCCCTGAGTCAGGAGGGTGAACAGAAATAGAACCGATCAGGCCGAGCTTTTGGAAAGCCGCGTGCGAATGCCCGCGAGAAGTCCATGCAGGGTCCGATATTCTGCCTGTGAAAGCCCTATTTCGCGGGCAACGCAGGCCGGGATGCTCCGCGCCTTTTCCTTCAATGCGCGGCCCGTCTCGGTCAGGTCAAGCCGCACCTGTCGTTCGTCCTCGGTATCCCGCCTGCGCCTTATATAGCCCCTTGTTTCAAGCCGCTTGAGGAGCGGGGTCAATGTGCTGGAATCGAGCGAAATCTTCGACCCCAGCTCTTTGACCGTCTGTCCATCGCCGTTCCAGAGAGATACCATCACCAGATATTGCGGATAGGTCAGGCCGATCTCGTCCAGCAATGGCCGATAGAGCTGGTTGAGGGCAAGACCAGTTGAATAGATCGAGAAGCATAGGAAATCATCGAGCCTCGGAAAGTCCGGATTTTCGGGGGCCTGTTGGTCAGTCATGTGGAATCTCCCGGTATGCAGGCGCATAATAATTCGTGCGCGATCAAATCTCAAGCGATTGACATACACGAAGATCGCAGGCATTTATATTGCGTGCGGTTAAATCGTAAGCGATCTAATGGAGCAAGGCAATGAGCAAGATCAAACTGAAAGACGGCGCAAAGCTTTTCTACAAGGATTGGGGCAAGGGCAGGCCCATACTGTTCTCGCATGGCTGGCCGCTCTCATCGGATGCGTGGGACAACCAGATGCTGTTCTTCGGGCAGCAGGGTTTCCGTGTGATCGCGCATGACAGGCGCAGCCATGGCCACTCTTCGCAGACCTGGGACGGCAACAATATGGACCAGTATGCCGACGACCTTGACGAACTGATCGAGGCGCTCGACCTCAAGGATCTCTTGACGATCGGTCATTCGACCGGCGGTGGCGAGGTCGCGCACTATATCGGGCGGCATGGTACGAAGCGGTTGAGCAAGGTGGTTCTTGTCGGCGCGGTTCCACCGCTGATGCTCAAGACGAAAGACAATCCGGAAGGTACGCCCATCGACGCATTCGACAACATTCGCAAGGGGACGGCGGGCGACCGCTCGCAATTCTTCCGCGACCTGACGATGCCGTTCTACGGCTTCAACCGGAAGGGCGCCAAGGTGAACGAGGGTGTGCGGGAAGCTTTCTGGCTCCAAGGCATGCAGGGCGGCATCAAGGGCCAGTACGACTGCATCCACGAATTTTCCGAGGTCGACTACACCGACGACCTGAAGAAGATCGACGTTCCCACGCTATTCATTCATGGCGACGACGACCAGATCGTGCCGTTCGCCGCCGCCGCCAAGAAGGCGGTGAAGCTTGTGAAGAACGGCACGCTCAAGGTCTATCCGGGAAGCTCGCACGGGCTTGCGCAGGTCGAGTCCGATCGCTTCAACAAGGACGTCCTCGACTTCATCAAAGGATAGCTATCCGCCGATGCCGCGATCCTTCAACGCCACGGTGATCTCGTCCAGAATGACGGGATCATCGATTGTCGCGGGCATCTTCCATTCCTCGCTGTCGGCGATCTTCTGCATGGTCGCGCGCAGGATCTTGCCGGAGCGGGTCTTTGGCAGCCGCTTGATCGAAACCACGGTCTTCAGGGCGGCGACGGGTCCGATGCGCTCGCGTACCAACTGAACGATCTCCTTTTCGATTTCCGCGAATTCCCGCGTGACCTTGCCGTTCAACACCACAAAGCCGAGCGGAAGCTGGCCCTTCATGGCGTCGGCCACGCCGATCACCGCGCATTCGGCGACATCGGGATGCTCGGCCAGCACTTCCTCCATGCCGCCGGTCGACAGTCGGTGGCCGGCCACATTGATGATGTCGTCGGTGCGCGCCATGATGAACAGGTAGCCGTCATCGTCGACGATCCCCGCGTCGGCGGTCTTGTAGTAGCCCGGGAACTCGGCGAGATATGCGTTGTAGAAGCGCTCGTCCGCATTCCAGAGCGTGGGCAGGCAGCCCGGCGGAAGCGGCAGCTTGATGACGACATTGCCGAGTGTGCCATGCGGAACCGGATGGCCTGCATCGTCCAGAACCTGCACGTCGAAGCCGGGCATGGGCACGCAGGGTGAACCGTATTTCACAGGCAACTGCCCGAGACCCACCGGGTTCTGGCTGATCGGCGCCCCGGTCTCTGTCTGCCACCAATGGTCGATGACGGGCCGTTTGAGATGCTGTTCCGCCCATTTGATCGTATCGGGGTCGGCGCGCTCGCCCGCGAGAAACAGCGTGCGAAACTTCGATAGATCGTATCGGGGAATGAACTCCCCATCCGGGTCATCCTTGCGGATGGCGCGAAAGGCCGTCGGTGCAGTGAACAGCGCCACCACCTCGTGCTGCTCGATGACCCGCCAGAAGGTTCCGGCATCGGGCGTGCCTACGGGCTTTCCTTCGAACAGGATTGTCGTGCAGCCGTGCAGGAGCGGGGCATAAACGATATAGGAATGGCCGACGACCCAGCCGACGTCGGAAGCGGCCCAGAAAACTTCACCCGGCGAAATGCCGAACTCGTTCTGCATCGTCCATTTCAGCATGACCATGTGGCCGCCATTGTCGCGCACCACGCCCTTGGGCTGGCCGGTCGTGCCGGATGTGTAGAGGACATAGAGCGGATCGGTTGCTGCTACCGGGACGCAATCGACATTGGCTCCGGCGGCGCGCTCGCGTGCGACCTGATCGGCATAGTCGAGATCGCGCCCCTCGATAAGCTCGCAGGCAAGTTGCGGACGCTGCACGATGAGGCAGCGCTTGACCTTGTGTTTGGCCATCTCGATTGCGCCGTCCAGCAGCGGCTTGTAGGCCACGACGCGACCGGGTTCGAGGCCGCAGGAAGCCGAGACGATCAGGTCCGGCTTTGCGTCGTCGATGCGGGTGGCCAGTTCGCGGGCAGCGAAACCGCCGAACACGACCGAATGGATTGCTCCCAGCCGCGCGCATGCGAGCATGGCGAACACGGCTTCGGGCACCATGGGCATGTAGATGATGACACGGTCGCCCTTGCGCACGCCCTGGTTCTTGAGCACCGAGGCCAAGGCGACGACCTGTTGCTTGAGCTCGGCATAGGTGAATGTCTGCTGCGTGCCCGTCATCGCGCTGTCGTAGACGAGGGCGGGCTGGTCGGCGCGGCCACCTGCCACATGGCGGTCCACGGCGTTGTAGCAGGTGTTGCAATCCGCGCCGGCAAACCAGCGGCCATAGATGCCGGCGTCGGGATCGAAAACCTTGTCCCACGGCTTGAACCAGTCGATGTCGGCGGCAGCCTTTGCCCAGAACGCTTCCGGGTCCTTGGTCCACTCGGAGTAGACATCATGGTAGCGAGAAGCCATGGCTCGATCCTCCCTCAAATTTGTGAGGCGGTAATTAGACCCGCCTGAGCGAGCCGTCTATCAGCCATTCGTCACATGGCGTCAGGCTTTGACAGCCGCCCTCGTTGCTGCTCAAAGGCGGCATGTCCAAAGCCTTCGCCCTTTTGATGCTCGCCCTGATGGCCGTCCAGATCATCAAGCCGCTTGGCTTGCCGGGACTGAAGCGGCGCGGCGATTTCTGGAAACTGGCGCTTCTGGCGATGGCGGCGATCTCGCTGACCGCCGCGCTCGGCCATTGGTCTTAGAGCGGTTCACAGTTAGTTTGAATCATTCTGTTTGTCGTTTTGGCGCGGCGGTCCACAAGGAAGGGCGCGAAGAACGGGCTGGTTGCCCGGTCGAGCGGCATGACGAAGTGGGTGCCCGCCAAACGCAAACCCGAAGGGCCGGGCCGGTTTGCGCCAAATCCTTCGGTCTTTGTCTTGTCCGGGCCACCAGCCCGACCTTCGACAAACCCCTTGGCCTTGCCGCAAACCGTCGCCGGCAGAATGCTTCAAACTAACTGCGAAACGCTCTAAACCTTCAGCACTTCCACGCCGGGAAGCGCCTTGCCTTCCATCCATTCGAGGAATGCGCCGCCGGCCGTCGAAACATAGGTGAAATCGTCGGCGACGCCTGCATGGTTGAGCGCCGCGACGGTGTCGCCGCCGCCCGCCACCGAAACGAGTTTCCCCGCCTTCGTGCGCCCGGCCGCATGTTTGGCCGCCGAAACCGTCGCCTTGTCGAAAGGCTCTATTTCGAACGCGCCGAGCGGTCCGTTCCAGACGAGCGTATTCGCGCGATCGATCCAGTCATTGACTGCCTTCACTGTCTTGGGTCCAACGTCGAGGATCATCGCATCGGCGGGGACTTCGCCGACCGGAACGACGTCACTCGCTGCGCCGGCCTTGAACTCGCGCGCCACCACCGCATCGGATGGAAGTATGATCGCGCAGCCCGAACTCGCCGCTTCGATCATGATCTGCCTGGCCGTATCCGCAAGGTCGTGCTCGCACAGCGACTTGCCGACATCGGTGCCGCGCGCGGCGAGAAAAGTGTTGGCCATGCCGCCGCCGATCACCAGCGCATCCACCTTCTTTACAAGGTTCATGAGCAGGTCGATCTTGGTCGAGACCTTCGCGCCGCCGACAATGGCCACAACGGGCTTGGCAGGATTGCCGAGACCCTTTTCCAGTGCCTCAAGCTCGGCCTGCATGGTGCGCCCGGCATAGGCCGGCATCAGGTGCGCAAGGCCCTCGGTGGAGGAATGCGCGCGGTGGGCCGCAGAGAACGCGTCGTTGACGAATATGTCGCCGTCGGCGGCGAGTTGTTTTGTGAACTCGGGATCGTTCTTCTCCTCCGCCTTGTAGAAACGGGTATTTTCAAGCAGCAGTATGTCGCCCGGATTGAGCGAGAAGATCGCGCCCTGCGCCTTTTCGCCGATGCAATCCGAAACGAAGCCGACGGGCCGCCCGAGCACTTCGCTGGTGGCGCGCGCAATCGGCTCAAGCGATAGCGCTGGGTCAGGGCCATTTTTCGGGCGTCCGAAATGCGCCAGCAGGACGACCTTCGCGCCTTTGTCGGAGAGTTCCAGAATCGTCGGCGCGACCCGCTCGATGCGGGTCAGATCGCTCACCTTGCCGTTTTCCATCGGCACGTTGAGATCGACGCGCACAAGCACGCGCTTTCCTTTGACCTCGCCAATGTCATCCAGCGTTCTGAAAGTGGCCATCATGCTCTCCATGGGACTGCGCCGCGACAATACAAATGCGCATGGACTATGCAAGCGGCGTCAGGCCGCATGCAGCGATTCATCGCTCGGTGTCGATATCGGACCCCGATGCGGCGGCTTGTGCGGGCGCCTTCGTGCGCAAACGGGTAAGCAGCGCCTTGAGCCGGTCCCATATTTCGCCGGCTGAGAGAAAGACGGGAATGCTCGGCGCTGCCACCGCCATTGGCTCCAGCGAAATACCGATCGCAGCGATCTTTCCGTTTTCATCTACGTCACGGACAATCAGCTCTATCGGATCGAGCAGCACCCGGTCGGCATATTCGGCGTGACCGCCGAGCCGCGCGGCGACCAGTGCGCCGATGGTCAGCTTTCGCTCCGCCTCCGAAAGCGTCGGGCCATAGGTCGCCTCGAGATCGGTCGCGTGGCGCATGGGATCGATGGCAAACGCGCCGAAGAAGTCGGCATCTTCGGGATCGACTTCCGCACGCCCGGCAAAGAGCCTGTCGAGCAGGCGCGGATAGCGGTCGGGGACGAAAATGTAGACATTGTCTCCGGCGACGAGGCGGCCCGCATCCTGATATTTCATCGAGCGTCCCGCGCGCACGACCAGCGAAGGCCGCGCCCAGCGAGGGATACGCTGCCCGCGCTCGACCGGGCTGCCGGCGACGACGCGATAGGCCAGCAATTCGTGGTGTGCGGAGCCGGGCAGTTCAAGCTCGACCTTGTCGACCAACCCGCCGCGCTGCGGCACGATCAGTCCGAGCCGTCGCGCAAGCGGGCCGATGGTCCAGCCCTGCACGACAAGGGAAACGAGCACGATGATGAAGGCGAGATTGAAGATCAGCCGGCCATGTTCCAGCCCTCCCGTGATGGGTGTTATCGCCAGCAGGATGGAAACCGATCCGCGCAGGCCGACCCAGGAGATGAAGGCCGTTTCGGGCCGCGAGAAGCCGAAAGGAAGAAGGCAGAGCCAAACGGCGATTGGCCGGGCGACGAAGATGAGCAGCAGGCCGAGCGCCAGCCCGACGCCGAGCAGGGGCAAGAACTGCGACGGAGTGGCATAGAGGCCGAGCACAAGGAACATGATGATCTGCGCCAGCCATGAGAGGCCATGCTGGAATCGTCCGATGGCCGACGCGCTGCGCATGCCGGCATTGCCCACGATCAGGCCGGCCACATAGACCGCCAGAAAGCCCGAGCCGCCTACCGAGCCCGCGGCGGCAAAGATGAGCAGGGCCAGCGTCAGCACGAAAATCGGCAACAGACCACGGTCGAGATCCAGCCTTTCGATCAGCTTCACGACCCCGTAGCCACCCAGCACGCCCACGAGCGCGCCGATGCCCATATGTTCGATGAAGCCCAGAGCCAGTTCGAGTGAAAGTTCGCCGGCTTCCGGCATTTCCCCGATGGCCAGGATCGAGACCAGCGTTATGGTCAGGAAGATGGCGATCGGGTCGTTAGTGCCGGATTCGACTTCGAGCGTGGAGCGCAGCCGGTCACGCAGGTTGATATTGCCAGCCCTGAGCAGGAAGAACACGGCGGCGGCGTCCGTCGACGAGACGGCTGCACCGAGCAGCAGGGATTCCAGAAGATTGAGATGCACCAGGTAGTAAGCTGCAACGCCGAAGATCGCGGTGGTCATGAGCACGCCCACCGTGGCCAGCATCAATGCCGGGGCAGCCGCTTGCTTGAAGATGGCGATCGGCGTTCCGAAGCCGGACTCGAACAGGATGACCGCAAGCGCCAGCGCGCCGATGAAATAGGCGACCCTCGCATTGTCGAACTCTATGCCCAGCCCGTCCGTGCCGCTGGCAAGACCGACGCCGAGGAAAAGCAGAAGCAGCGGAGCGCCGAAGCGGAAGGCGATCAGGCTCGAAAACGCCGCCGCCACCACAAGCGCGGTGCCGACAAGCGTTACGAGATAGATCGTCTGATCCATTTAGCCCCCTCAGCATATATCAACGTTTACTCACGCAAGAGTGAGGCGAAGAAAAGACTCATGCAAGGCAACACCGTGTCTTTTGCCCGCTCATCTCCGTGAATGAAAAAAGCGAGAGGCGCTGCGCCTCTCGCTTTCATTTTCATTCGGTGCGCGGAAGGCTTCCGCGACAGGTCCGTCAGATCGTTTTCGCGAGGGCAACCGCCGTGTCGGCCATGCGGTTCGAGAAACCCCATTCATTATCGTACCATGACAGCGCGGAAACGAAGTTGCCACCCATGACCTTCGTCTGGTCCAGCGCTGCGGTCGAGGAATGCGGATCGTGGTTGAAGTCGATGGATACGTTCGGGTGATGCGTGACGTTGAAGATGCCTTTCAGCGGTCCCTTCGCAGCGGCGATCATCGCTTCGTTCAACTCCTCGGCGGTGGTGTCCCGCTTCGCGATGAACTTGAGGTCGACGACCGACACATTCGGGGTCGGCACGCGGATCGAGATGCCGTCAAGCTTGCCTTTGAGGTCGGGCAGCACGAGGCCGATGGCCTTCGCCGCGCCGGTCGAGGTCGGGATTTGCGACAGCGCGGCTGCGCGGGCGCGGTAGAGGTCCTTGTGCATCGTGTCCAGCGTCGGCTGGTCGCCGGTGTAGGAGTGGATGGTGGTCATCATGCCTTTTTCGATGCCGACCGTCTCGTGCAGGATCTTGGCCAGCGGTGCGAGGCAGTTGGTCGTGCAGGACGCGTTCGAAATGACGATATGGTCCTTCGACAGCTGGTCATGGTTGACGCCATAGACAACGGTAAAATCCGCACCGTCCGAAGGCGCGGAAACGATGACGCGCTTCGCGCCGGCGTCGAGATGGGCCGCAGCCTTTGCGCGCGCGGTGAAGATGCCGGTGCATTCCAATGCGATGTCGACGCCCAGCTCCTTCCACGGAAGCTGCGCCGGGTCCTTGATCGCGGTCACCTTGAACTTGTCGGTGCCGATGTTGATGGTATCGCCCTGCACGGTCACTTCGTGCGGGAAACGACCATGCACGCTGTCATAGCGCATCAGATGAGCATTCGTCTCGACAGGTCCGAGATCGTTGACGGCGACGACATCGACGTCCTTGCGTCCCGACTCATAGATGGCGCGGACGATGTTGCGTCCGATGCGCCCGAACCCGTTGATTGCAACCCTTACAGCCATGAAATTCCTCCTTGGGAGTTCCGCCCTGCCGTCAGATACGGGCAGGGCCCTATGGTCATCAATGCGGCTTTTTGTGCAGCACCTTTTCCGCGGCTGCGGCGGCTGCTTCGGCGGTGATGCCGAAATGCTTGTAGAGATCCGAAATCTCGCCGCTCGCGCCGAAACCGTGCATGCCGATGAAGATACCGTCGGTTCCGATGAAGCGGTCCCATCCCTGGCGGATGCCCGCCTCGATCGCCATCCTGATCGGTGCGGAACCGAGCATGTCCTCTTTGTAGCCGTCGCTTTGTTGCTCGAACAGTTCGAAGCAGGGAACCGAGACCACGCGCGTCGGGTGGCCATGCGCCTGAAGCAATGCGCGTGCGCCAAGGGCGATCTCGACCTCCGAGCCGGTGGCGAAGATCGTCACGGCAGCCTCGCCGTCGGCGGGCGCAAGCTCATACGCGCCGCGACGGCACAGGTTCTCGTCGGTGTGTTCCGTGCGAACCGTGGGCAGGTTCTGCCGCGTCAGGGCCAGCGTCGAAGGCGCCTTTCGGGATTCGAGCGCGATCTGCCAGCATTCCGCTGTCTCGACCGCATCGGCCGGGCGGAACACAAGATGGTTCGGGATGGCGCGGAGCGCGGCCAGATGTTCGACTGGCTGGTGGGTCGGGCCATCCTCGCCGAGGCCGATAGAATCGTGCGTCATGACAAATATGGAGCGAATGCCCATCAGCGAGGCGAGCCGCATGGAGGGACGCGCATAGTCGGAGAAGCAGAGGAACGTGCCGCCATAGGGGATGAGCCCGCCATGCAGGGTCAGGCCGTTCATGGCCGCGGCCATGCCGTGCTCGCGAATGCCGTAATGGACGTAGCGGTTGCCGTAATTGCCCGCCGAGATTTCCTGCGTCTGGCTGGTCTTGGTGTTGTTCGACCCGGTCAGGTCGGCGGAACCGCCAATGGTTTCGGGCACCACGCCGTTGATGACCTCGAGCGCCATTTCCGACGATTTGCGGGTCGCCACCTTCGGCTTGTCGGCGGCGAGCTTCTGCTTGTAGGCGTTGATCACTTCATCGAAGCCGCCCGGCAGGTCGCCGCGCGTACGCCGTTCGAACTCCGCCCGCTGGTCGGCAGGCGCAGCGGCGAAGCGCTTTTCCCACTCCGCGCGCGCCTTGGCGGCGTTAAGGCCGGCCAGCCGCCATGCGTCCAGAACGTCGGAAGGAATTTCGAATGCAGGATATTCCCAGCCAAGCGCCTTGCGCGTTGCGGCAATCTCGTCCTTGCCGAGCGGTGAGCCGTGTACCTTGTTGGTGCCTGCCTTGTTGGGCGCGCCGAAGCCGATGGTGGTTTTGGCCGCGATCAGCGTCGGGCGGTCGGACTTCCGCGCCGCCTCAAGCGCCTGCGCGATGGCTTCCGGGTCGTGCCCGTCGCATGCGAGCGTGTTCCAGCCGGAGGCCGCGAAACGCTCAAGCTGATTGGTGGAATCGGCGAGCGACACGTTGCCGTCGATGGAGATGTGGTTGTTGTCCCAGATGACGATCAGCTTGTTGAGCTTGAGATGTCCGGCCAGCGACAGCGCCTCCTGGCTGATGCCTTCCATCAGGCAGCCGTCACCGGCCAGCACATAAGTGTAGTGATTGACGAGATCGTCGCCATAGGCCGCGTTCATGATCCGCTCGCCGAGCGCGAAGCCAACGGAGTTTCCGATGCCCTGTCCAAGCGGGCCGGTGGTGGTCTCGATGCCCGTGGCGTGGCCATATTCCGGGTGCCCGGCGGTTCTCGAACCTAGTTGCCGGAAGCTCTTTATATCCTCGATGGTCATGTCCTCGTAGCCGGTCAGGTACAGCACCGAATAGAGGAGCATGGAGCCATGGCCCGCCGACAGGATGAAGCGGTCGCGGTCCGGCCAGTGGGGGGCCTTGGGGTCGAATTTCAGGAAGCGCGTGAACAGGACCGTTGCAATATCCGCGCAACCCATCGGCAGGCCCGGATGGCCGGAATTGGCCTTCTCGACGGCGTCCATTGCAAGGAATCGAATGGCGTTCGCCATACGGTCGTGTTTTTCGCGGTTGCTCATGTTCTCACGCCGGGTTCGAAATGGCTGGGAAGGCTGGGGGTTCATAGCAGTTGCGGGGTTGCTGTCAATAAAACCCGCCCGTTCGCTGCCATGAATTTCCGGGCCGCTCCGAATAGCGGGGGAAAGAAATACCCGCTTTGTTGACGCGCGCTTCATCTGCTGCCTAATCTTTCCCCTGCAACGCATTATGATCGCGTTTCGATTCGGTAATGGGTGGAGAACCATGACCGGGGAGTCCACACTCAAGGAAGTGATTGCCCGCCTCGGCAAGGCAATCGAGGCGTTGGAGCATGCAGCCAACGCCCGGTTGGAGCACGAGCAAGACTATTCGGACGCGGACGCCGAAGTGCAGCGTATGAACGCTGATCGGGCAAGGCTTGCCCAGGAACTGGACAGTTCCGAAGCGCGCGCGGAGCGTCTGGAAGAGACGAACAAGGAGGTTTCCCGCCGGTTGGTGACCGCGATGGAGACGATCCGCGCCGTGCTGGACCGCTAGCGCGGCATGATGGCGGGGGCGTTCACCAGGACGGACCGATTCAATCCTGAAACGCTCTGAGAAACCCGGGAGAGCATATGGCGCAAGTCACGGTTACAATCGACGGCAAGGCCTATCGGATGGCCTGCGACGAGGGACAGGAAGAGCACCTGATCGATCTCGCGCAGCGCTTCGACCGCTATGTGTCGCATCTGAAGGAGTCGTTCGGCGAAATCGGCGACCAGCGCCTCACCGTGATGGCCGGCATCATGGTCATGGACGAACTGACCGAATTGCAGAAGCGCGTCAAAGGTCTGGAAAGCGAAATCAGCACCCTGCGCAAGACACGCGACGAAGCGCTGACGAAGGCTGACAAGAACGACGCGGCATTGACCGGCGCGCTGGCCGGGCTTGCGGCGCGCATGGAAGCGCTGTCGGAAAAGCTGGTCGTTCGCAGCAACTGATTACTGGGACAGCTCTTTCAGCCGCGCCTCGGCTGTTGGCGGCATGGGTGGCGCCACCTTATCGCGCGAGGTTTCGAGCAGGATGCGGTCTGCGGCGGCCTCCGTTGCCGAAACGAGCCGCTGCATGAATTCCTCCTTGCCGAGACCGGGCGGAATGGGCGGCAGGAAGCTCGCGCGGATCGTCCCCGGATAGCGCAGGAACTTGCGGCGCGGCCAGAACAGACCAGCCTGATGCGCGACCGGCACGACCGGCAGGTTGAGTTGATTGTATAGCTCGACGATACCCCATTTGTATTGCGGCTCGGCGCCGGGCGGGCGGCGGGTTCCCTCGGGATAGATGATGAGCTGGCGCGGGTTCCGGGCGAGTTCGTCCTTGGTCGCCTGAACCACCTGCCGCAGCGCTTTCGACCGGCTTCCGCGATCGACCGGGATCAGGCGCATCTTCATGATGTACCAGCCGAACATGGGTATCCAGCGCAATTCGCGCTTCAATATGTAGAGCGGGTCGTCGAGATAGGGGAAGAACGCCAGCACATCCCAGAACGACTGGTGCTTCGGGGCGAGGATGAAGGAACCTTCCGGGATGTTCTCGACGCCGTCGATCCGGCGGCGCGTCCCAGTGATCCTGTCGTGCAGCCAGAGACTTGAATTGGCCCAGAATTTCGGCACCACCCAGGCCATCTTGCGCGGCGCGAGGAAATAGAAAGGCGCCCACAGGAACATCTGCACGATCAGGCTCAGATAGAACAGGACGTTGAAAAGGACGGATCGCAGTTGAAGCATGCTGTTCAGTTCGTATCCGCAGGAAGCGCACCGCGCGCAATCGCGGCGAGATATTTGAAATATTCCGTAACCAGCACACGCAGCGCGGCGGGTTCGCCGATCCAGCGGCCATGGTCGAGGCGCGTGTTCACGACAGGGTAGGGGACGAACTGGACCGGCCCGGCAAGGCGGCGCATCTCGAGAAGGCTGCGCGGCATATGGTAGTTGTTGGTGACGAGGATGACGCTGCCGAAGCCATGTTCGCGCAGCCATTTGACGCTCTCCTGCGCATTGCCCACCGTGTCCAGCGCTTCGCGGTCGATATCGACACAGCAGGAAAACAGGCCGCTGTCGCTGCCGGTGGCGGCGCGAATGGCGTTGCGCCCGGTTGCCGGATGCACGCCGCTGATCAATAGCCGCTTTGCTTTGCCCTTGTTCAGAAGATCCAGCGCCGCTTCCAGGCGCGACTGTCCGCCGGTCAGGACGATGATGGCATCGGCCTGCGCGGTCTCGACCGGCGTCGTCAATCCGCTCACATATTGCGCGAACACGGCGAACCCGCCCGCCAGCACGCCGGCCAGAAGGAGCAGCGACAGCATGACGAGTCTTGGGCCGCGATAACGGGATCGGCGTTCGTCCACTGAAGGCATTGCGCGCCGATCCGTCCCGTCGCCGGGGGGCGAAAAGCGCATATGATCCATCTCTATGCTAGAGCGGTTCATGGTTAGGTTGAATCATTCTGTTTGTCGTTTGGCGCGGCGATCCACAAGGAAGGTCGCGAAGAACGGGCTGGTTGCCCGGTCGAGCGGCGTGACGAAGTGGGTGCCTGCCAAACGCAAACCCGAAGGGCCGGGCCGGTTTGCACCAAATCCTTCGGTCATTGTCTTGTCCGGGCCACCAGCCCGACCTGCGACAACGACCTTGGCCCTGTCGCAAACCATCGCCGGCAGAATGCTTCAACCTAACCATGAACTGCTCTTGCCACGTGAATCGCTCATTCGTGTCTTGGAGCTTGTCATTTTACCTTCGACCGTGCAACCAAGCCCGGCTCATGTCTCGGAACTGCTCCTGCTGTCGAGATGTGAAAGATAGGCCAGCACGGTGAAGTGAGACGTCGCGGCAGTCAGGAACGAAACCACGAGCACGATCAGCAACACGCCGAGATAGCCGTTGACGCCGATCGAGAAGGTGCCGAACAGGGCGCTCGCCTGATCGGCCTCCGGCGTCGCCAGGTTGCGGGCCGACCAGAAGGAAAAGCCGGCAAAGGCGAGCGCCGCCGCCAGTCCTCCGACGGCTGCGCCACGAAAGCCGTTGACGAGAAAATGCTGCCGGAACTGCCGGGCGATATACCGGCCCTCCGCGCCGACGAAATGGAGCACCTCGATGATGCCGTTGTTGCCCGACATCGCGCCGCGCGTTGCGAAAATGACCGAAAGCACGGTCGCGGCCAGCATCAGCACCAGAACGGCCACGCCGATTGCCACCGTCGTGTGCGCCATCGCCACCAGCCGGTCCACCCAGGTGCGGTGATCGTCCAGCGATGCGGATGGAATGGCGTCGCTGAGCGCGATGCGTAGGCCCGTGAAGTCCGGCGGCGATTGCTTGTCGATCTTGACGACGACGAGACGCGGCACCGGCAGCTGGTCGAGGTCCAGCCCGTCGCCAAGCCAGGGTTCCAGAAGGCGCGCCGTCGCGGCGCGGTCGATGATACGCGTCTCCATCACGCCTGCATAACTCGCGGCAATCGTCGCCACCTTTTCGAGCGCGGCTTCCATGTCGAGGTCGTCGACCGGCTTGATCTGGATGGTGGCCTCGCTGGCAATCTGCACTTCCCATTGCGAGGCCGAGTCGCGCACGAGGCTGACCGCGCCAAGCGTCAGGCAGGACAGGAAGGTCATGATCGCGATGACGATGGCAAGCGCCGTGCCCGCGACATTGCGCTGCGGCACGATGGGCGTCGGCCTGCGCCGCATCGACGTCCTGCCGCGCACGGGCTGCGCTTCAGCCTCGATTTCGTCCATGTCGTGGGCGGCGAAGTCAGTCATGGATTTCCAGCCGCCCGTCGGAAAGAATCATGCGCCGCGCATCGACCTGCTCCATCAGGGCGAGGTCGTGCGTTGCGATCACGACGGCTGTGCCAAGCCGGTTCAACTCGATGAACAGGCGCAGCAGACGGCGGGCGAGCGGCGGGTCCACATTGCCTGTCGGCTCGTCGGCGAGCAGGATTTCCGGCTGTTCGATAAGCGCGCGCGCAATGGCCACGCGCTGCTTTTCGCCGCCGGACAGGACGGCGGGCATGGCATGCATGCGGTCGCCGAGCCCCACCCATTTGAGCAGCTCGATCACATCGCCGCGATAGCTGGCTTCCGAACGCCCCCGCACCCTCAGCGGCAGGCCGACATTCTCATAGGTCGTCATGTGGTCGAGCAGGCGGAAATCCTGAAACACGATGCCGATGCGCCTGCGGAACATCGGCAGGTCGGAGCGCGTGATGGTCGTCCGGTCGCGCCCGAAAATATTGATGAGGCCGCGCGTCGGCTTGAGCGACAGAAACAGAAGCCGCAGCAGCGAGGTCTTGCCCGCGCCCGATGGGCCGCTGAGGAACTGGAACGAGCGCTGCGGAATCGAAAAGGAAACATCGCGCAGGATTTCGGGCCCCACCCCGTATCTCAACCCGACATTTTCGAAGCGGATCACCTTGGGGTACCTGCAACGTTCGATGAATCATGAAGTGCGTTGCCGCCCGGCATTGCACCCGGCCCGACCATCGCCCCTTACGGTTAACCGCTGGTTAAAATCGGGCATTTTACCAACTGGCTTGAGGAAAGATTAACCATTCCCGTTTACCTTTGCCTAACCATATGCCCCAACCATGAGCAAGGAGCGGCTGGCGTGGCGAACGGGATTGTCTTCGGCAAGGCGCGCGATTTCATCGACGCAGACTATGTGGTGGTTTCGCCGGATGGCCGTGAGGCGCCGGTCCATTCCAACGCCTATGAGCCATTCGCCGCGCGAAGCGGCATGGACATGCTGCGGGAGCGCACCTTTGTGGAAGCGCGAGATCCCGCGCGCGGCGGCCCGCTGTTCTGGGCGGGCGGGATTGCGCTCGCGGCGCTGGCCTTCTGGATATCGGGAGGACATGTGCTGCTGGGCGAGATCGACAACGTGCTGCCTGCCAAGCCCTCGACGCATATGCGGATCGCGGGCTGGAATTCGCAGATCAGCGACACGGGCGCGAATCCCACGCTGATGATCGATGGCGAGGTCGTCAACGAAGGAACGCGCGCGGAGCCGATGCCGTCGCTCGAAATCGAGGTGGCGTCCGCGAACGGCACCCGGACGCGCTACAAGCTGGGGACAGGCGACGCGTCGGTCGACGCCCGGGGAACTTTTCCCTTTTCGGGACGGCTGCATCTGCCTAAGGACGGAGTGCAGACGGTTTCAGTCAGCTTCGTTCAATAGGGACCATTCAATGCCGGTCGTCCGGGGAAGAGATATCGAAGTCCTCTACAGCGCTTCGGCAATTGCCCGACGCAATCTCGAACTGGCCAAGGAAATCGCCGGGCGCGAATATGAGGACCTGCTGGTCATTTCGGTCCTGAAAGGATCGTTCATCTTCGCCGGCGACCTGATCCGGGCCATGCACGACGCCGGGCTTTCGCCCGAAGTCGAGTTCATCTTCATTTCCAGCTATGGCGCCGGCACGACCAGTGGCGAGGTTCGCGTGCTGCGCGACATTGACAATGACGTGAAGGGCCGCGACGTGCTGCTCATCGACGACATTCTCGAATCGGGCAAGACGCTCAAATACACCCGCGAACTGATGCTTTCGCGCGGTGCGAAGAGCTGTTCCATCGCCGTGCTGCTCGACAAGCGCATGCGCCGCCAGACCGACCTCGAAGCGGATTATGTCGGCTTCGAGTGCCCGGACTATTTCGTCGTGGGCTATGGCATGGATGTCGCCCACGCCTTTCGCGAACTGCCCTTTGTGGGCGTCGTCAAAGGCGACGCCTGAGAACTACCACCGCACAGCCTCGCCCGGCGCGCTCGGTTCGATGGCAAGCGCGTGGACGCCGCGCTTCAATTCCTCTGCCAGCAGGGCGTTGACGGCACGGTGCCGCTCGATGCGACTCATGCCGGAAAAGCGGGCTGCGACAATTCGTACCCGGAAATGGGTTTCGCCGGTGCCGTCGAATTCCGCGTGATGGCCGGACTCGACATGGTGATGGCCGGCATGCAGGTGGCTTTCGTTGATAACCGACAGCCGCTCCGGCGAAAATGCCTCCTCAAGCTTCGTTTCCATACGCTGTTGAATGGACATCACCACCTCCTTGCACCATATAGGCGGCACGGACGATTTGCCTGAACGCCGCCGCAAATCGCCGCTATGCGCTGCAATCCGCAAATGTCAATTCTTGTTTCGCATCGCGAAGCACTCCAAACTTCGAGTCGATGACCGCTTATTCGAAATATTTCGAACGTATTCGCGTTCGCCCGGACCGCAAGGCCGAGGCGCGCGCCGACGCGCCCGTCTGCCAGTGGGACGGTTGCAACGAGCCGGCGACGCACCGCGCGCCGGTCGGGCGCATGCGCGAAGGCGAGTATTTCCGGTTCTGCTTCGACCATGTTCGGGAATATAATCGAGGCTTCAACTATTTCTCCGGCCTGGCCGACAGTGAGATCGCCCGTTTCCAGAAGGAAGCGCTGACCGGCCACCGCCCCACCTGGAAGATGGGAACAAGTTCGGGCACCAAGTCGTCGCCGGATTTCGCCCAGCAGCGCTCCGGCAGGGCGGGCTACTACAACCGCATGCGCGATCCGTTCAATCTGTTCGGAACGGCGCAGGAGCAGCGCGCCACCCGTCCACGCCGCGCCAGGCCGCTTGAGGCCAAGGCGCTGGAAACGCTTGGCCTTGACGCAAATGCAACTGGCGAGGCCATCAAGGCGCGCTATAAGGAACTGGTGAAGCGCCACCACCCGGACGCCAATGGCGGCGACCGTGGCTCGGAGGAACGCTTCCGCGAGGTTCTTCAGGCCTATCGGATGTTGAAGCAGGCGGGCCTCTGCTAGGTCGCGTGCTGATCGGCAGGCCGTTTTTCCGGCTGTTCTCGCCGTGGAAAAGGCTTTAAAGAACCGCGCAACTTGAGATTTTAGGACTGTCCGCAATACGCGGAAACAGAGGATGCCATGAACAAGGTCGACCGCGACATCGCCAATCTGCCCGATACGACGGTGTCGGTGAAGGAAAAGTTCGGGTTCGATTCGGGCATGGTCGTGCCTGCTTACTCGAAGCCGACGGAGCATGTACCGGACATCGACCCCGACTATCTCTTCGACCGCCAGACGACGCTCGCGATCCTTTCCGGCTTTGCGTTCAACCGCCGCGTCATGGTGTCCGGCTATCACGGCACCGGCAAGTCGACCCATATCGAGCAGGTCGCCGCGCGGCTCAACTGGCCGTGCGTGCGCGTCAATCTGGACAGCCATGTCAGCCGTATCGATCTCGTCGGCAAAGATGCGATCGTGCTCAAGGACGGCAAGCAGGTCACCGAGTTCCGCGACGGCATCCTGCCATGGGCATACCAGCACAATATCGCGCTGTGCTTCGACGAATATGATGCGGGTCGCCCGGACGTGATGTTTGTTATCCAGCGCGTTCTGGAATCGTCCGGCCGCCTGACATTGCTGGACCAGAGCCGCGTCATTCGCCCGCATCCGGCCTTCCGCCTGTTCGCGACGGCCAACACGGTCGGCCTCGGCGACACGACCGGCCTCTACCATGGCACGCAGCAGATCAACCAGGCGCAGATGGACCGCTGGTCCATCGTCACCACGCTGAACTACCTGCCGCACGACAATGAAGTGAACATCGTGCTTTCCAAGGCGAAGCACTATCGCAACGAGCAGGGCAAGCAGATCGTCAACAAGATGGTCCGCGTCGCCGACATGACGCGCTCGGCCTTCATGAACGGCGATCTTTCCACCGTCATGAGCCCGCGCACCGTCATCACCTGGGCAGAAAACGCTGAAATTTTCGGCGATGTCGGCCTCGCCTTCCGGCTGACCTTCCTGAACAAGTGCGACGAGCTTGAGCGCTCGGTGGTGGCCGAGTTCTACCAGCGCGCTTTCGGCGAGGAATTGCCGGAGAGCGCTGCCAATGTGGTGCTGGGCTGAACGGGACGCATGCTGATTGACCGGCGAATGCTGCTGACGAGCCTGCCGCTTGCGGCAGCGCTTTCGGTCGCGCTTGCACCCGGTGGCGCTGAAGCCGGGGCGGCGTTCATTTCACGTGTCGGTGGGGAAGTCACGGCTGCGAATTTCGACGGCCTTGTCCGCGTGGCCATGGAATCGGTGAACGGGTTTCTGGGCCTCAAGATTTCGGTTGCCGAGGGCGAGCATGGCGGCCTCGTAGCGGAAGAGGCGGGTGGCTTGCTCATCCTCTACATGCGCAACGGCGATATGGAATTGTCATTTCCCTCCGGCTATCGGAAGGATGGTGGGCGCTACTTTTTCGACGGTTTCTACAACGTGATCTATGTCGGGAAGAACCAGGGCATCAGCGGCGTGCATCTGCAACCGGCGCGAACGATGGACGTGGACGCGACCGGCAAGCCGGTGAAGGAATTTGCCGTCGACGATCTTTCCGCGGCGAAGGGCGGCTGACACATGGCGGGGCCGGGCGACAACACACGGGCTAAGCCTAAAACGGGCGGCGATCTCGATGCGCTGAAGCGCTCGATCGGCATTTGCGTGCGTGCCATCGCCGGCGACAATGAGCTGGAGGTTTCGTTCGCCAAGGACCGGCCCGCGCTTGCCGGCAATCTTGCTCGTCTGCCCGAACTGCCGAAGAAGCCGACCGCGGCGGACATCGGCGTGACGCGCGGCATAGGCGATTCGATGGCGCTCAAGCGCGCGCGCCATGACTTCCGCCTGCACGCGCGCCTGGCGCCCGAAGGCAAGCAGGCACGCGCGATTTTCGATGCCGTTGAGCAGGCGCGCGTCGAATCCATCGGCTCGCGTGCCATGCTCGGCGTCGCCGACAACATCTCCTACATGCTGGAGGACCGCTATTCCAAGGCGCAGCTTGCCGACGTGCGCGATCGCGCGGATGCGCCGCTGGAAGACGCGCTGGCGATGATCGTGCGCGAAAAGCTGACCGGCCGCGCGATACCGAAAAGCGGCGAGCAGGTCGTCAATCTCTGGCGCGACTGGATCGAGGAGAAGGCGGGTTCGAACCTTGGCGGTCTTGAAGGAAAGCTGGACGATCAGCAGGCGTTCGCCCGGGTAATCCGCGACATGCTCGTGTCGATGGAAATGGCGGACGAGCTTGGCGACGACGAAGAGACCGACGACTCCGAGGATCAGGACGACAACCAGCCGCAGGGCGAGGAGGAATCCGAGGAGGGCGGCGAGGACGATTCCGGAGCGCAGGACACCGAGGCCGAGCAATCCGAATCGTCCGACGATAATGAGGCAGCCGGAGAAACCGAGGCGGCTGAGGCCGACGCCGACGACGTTTCCAACGATGACGACACCGAGGCAGAGACGCCGGGTGAGGCCAAGCGCCCCGACAATCCGTTTGCGAACCTGAACAAGGAGGTGGACTACAAGGTCTACACAACCATGTTCGACGAAACGGTCGGCGCTGAGGAATTGTGCGACGAGGACGAACTGGACCGGCTGCGCGCTTTTCTCGACAAGCAGCTCGCCAATCTTTCCGGCGTGGTGGGCCGCCTTGCCAACCGGCTGCAACGTCGCCTCATGGCGCAGCAGAACCGGTCCTGGGACTTCGATCTCGAGGAGGGTTACCTCGATCCCGCGCGGCTGTCCCGCGTCATTCTCGATCCGATGCAGCCGCTTTCCTTCAAGCAGGAGCGGGACACGAAATTCCGCGACACGGTCGTGTCGCTGGTCCTCGACAATTCCGGGTCGATGCGCGGACGCCCGATCACGGTTGCAGCGACCTGCGCCGACATTCTGGCGCGCACGCTTGAGCGCTGCGGCGTTTCGGTCGAAATTCTCGGCTTTACGACACGCGCGTGGAAGGGCGGCCAGTCTCGCGAGAAATGGCTGAAGGAAGGCAAGGCCTCCAATCCGGGCCGGCTCAACGACCTGCGCCACATCATTTACAAGAGCGCGGACGCACCCTATCGCCGCGCGCGGCGCAATCTCGGCCTGATGATGCGCGAGGGACTCCTGAAGGAGAACATCGACGGCGAGGCGTTGCTTTGGGCGCACAGCAGGCTGATCGGGCGACCCGAGCAGCGAAAGATTCTGATGATGATTTCGGATGGCGCCCCGGTTGACGATTCGACCCTGTCGGTGAATCCCGGCAATTATCTCGAACGTCATTTGCGCGCGGTGATCGAATTGATCGAAAATCGTTCGCCTGTCGAATTGCTCGCCATCGGCATCGGCCATGACGTGACGCGCTATTACCGGCGCGCGGTCACGATCGTCGATGCCGAGGAACTGGCGGGCGCGATGACAGAGCAGCTTGCCGCGCTCTTTGCCGAGGAAACGCCGCGCGACCGCAATCGCTCCGGATTGCGGCGGGCCGGATGAGGGTTCTGGCGGGCCGCTTGCCGCCCCTGCGCCGACTGGGTATTCTGCTTGCGATTTCGCTTGCCTGCGCGCTTGCCTTTCCTTCCTTCGGGCGTGACATGCTCCAGCATGCCGAAGTGCGGGCGCGCGTCATCCGAAACTTCGAGATCGGCAGCGAGGCGACGCGTTTCGGCCCGCTGGAATTTGTCGGCGGCCTCGAACTCACATCCGATGTCCCGGATTTTGGCGCAATCTCCGCATTCCGCTTCCTGAAACCGGGGTCGGATTTCATGGCGGTGGCCGACACTGGTTTCTGGGTGTTCGGCGCGGTCACACGCGACGCCGAAATGCGTCCCACCGGATTCGAGAACTTCACGATCCAGCAGTTTTCGGACGCAGACGGCAATCCTATCAACAAGAAGTGGCTTGTGGACGCCGAAGGTCTTGCGGTGCGTGACGGCGTGGCGACGGTCGGGCTGGAGCGGGATCATCGCATCGTGCAATTCAAGATTGCGCCCGGGCGGATGCGGGACGCGTTCGCCAATCTGGATTTTCTTATCCCGCGCCGCGAATTGCGCATGAACCGGGGCTTCGAAGCGGTTACCTATGCGCCGAAGGACGGGCCGCTCGAAGGCGCGCTGGTGATCGTCACCGAAAGAAGTATCGACAAGAACGGCGATGTTTTCGGCGCGGTGCTCGGCGGTCCGCGCAAAGGCATCTTCACCGTCAAGCGTCACGATCCGTTCGACATCACGGATGGCGCATTTCTTCCCAATGGCGACCTGCTGCTGCTGGAGCGCTCCTTTTCCATGGCGCGGGGTGTCGGCATGCGGCTACGCCGGATACCCGGCGACCTTATCGCGGGAGGCGCCAAGGCGGCGGACGGCCCGATCCTGCTTGAGGCCAATATGGGCTACCAGATCGACAATATGGAGGCGATGGACGTCTGGCAGCGCTCCGACGGTGCGACCATGGTTTCGCTCATGTCGGACGACAACCAGTCCATGCTGCAACGAAATCTCTATCTTGAGTTCCGTCTGGTAGATTAGAGCGTTTCGCAGTTGGTTTGAAGCATTCTGCCGGCGACGGTTTGCGACAAGGCCAAGGGGTTTGTCGAAGGTCGGGCTGGTGGCCCGGACAAGACAAAGACCGAAGGATTTGGTGCAAACCGGCCCGGCCCTTCGGGTTTGCGTTTGGCGGGCGCCCACGTCGTCATGCCGCTCGACCGGGCAAACAGCCCGTCCTTCGCGACCTTCCTTGTGGCCCGCCGCGCCAAACGACAAACAGAATGATTCAAACGAACTGTGAACCGCTCTAGGCGGCGACCGGCTGGCTCCAGCGCGCCACGATCAGCCGGTAGGGGATCAGGGCGAATACCGCGATCAGCAGCTTGACGGTGAAATCGCCGATTGCCCACGAAATCCAGCGCGCGGCCTCCATGCCGAACAGTCCGAGCAATGGTGCAGGCTCAAGCGCGAACGCGTCGTTCGGACCGATGAACGCGAAGCTTGCGGCAAATGCGACGGAAAAGAATATCGCCGTGTCGAACACCGAACCCGCCAGCGTTCCGAAAATCGGCGCGCGCCACCAGCTTTGGCGCCGCAACCAGTTGAACACCGTCACGTCAAGCAATTGCGCCGTCAGGAAGGCGGCGCCCGATGCGGCAGCGACGCGGACCAGGCGGCCGGCCGCGGTCCCGAATTCGATCAGGCCGAGCTTGAAGAAGAGTGGCGGCACGACGATCGAGCAGACGACCGCCAGCATGAAGCCGATGAACACGATGCGCCGCGCGACGGACGGACCGTAGCGCCGATTGGCAAGGTCGGTGACGAGGAACGCGAACGGATAGGTAAACGCGCCCCAGGTCAGGATGTCGGCAAGTTGCAGTGTGCCGAGTTGTCCCTGCACGGGAAACTGAACAAGGATGTTCGACGCCACGACGACTACCGCCATAGCGAGCACGAAGGGAAGATAGAGTGAAGCGCTCTTCATTTTTTTATCCTGGGTGATGGAACCAGTCGGAGTACGAAAGCGAAGGCTCGCGCCTTCAAAGAAAAGAGCCTCGACCGCGAACGGTCAAGGCTCGAAGGCGGTTGTCCCCCGCCTGAAAGCTTAAGCGGTCTGCTCGGCCTGCTTCTTGGCGATCTGCTTCTTCAGCAGGCGCGCCTTCTGCGAAAGCTCGGCGGCATCCGCCTTGGCGAGGAACGCATCGAGCCCGCCGCGATGTTCGACCGAACGCAGGGCGTTGGCCGACACGCGCAGGCGCACGTTCTGGTTCAGGGTTTCGGAAATCAGCGTCACATTGACGAGATTCGGCAGGAAGCGGCGACGCGTCTTGTTGTTCGCGTGGCTGACATTGTTGCCGGTCTGGACGCCTTTGCCGGTCAGTTCGCAAGCGCGGGACATTTCGTGTACCTTCAGTTTTTCGTCTCGGGCCAAAGGGCTTCGCCGCGCGGCCAGGCGCGGATCATGCAATCGGCCTCATGGAAAGTTGGCGCTCCCTTAGTTGCATTTTCGCAGGGCGTCAAGCTTTGCGGGCGGCGCGGAACCTTATTCTGGCCGGAATTATCCCCTCTGGACTGTGCCTGTGCACAATCTTACCTTGTGTGAAAAGGCGCCGGACCGAAGCACTATGATCGTGAACCTGGGCAAAATCGGATTGGCTCTTGCGACCGCGCTCGCCGTTGCCGGCGAAACGGGCGCGGGCGAAACCTATTCCGGCGAATATACGGTGAGCTATCTCGGCCTGCCGATCGCGCGCTCGAATTTCACCAGCACGTTCGAGGGCGATCAGGTCCGCATCAGCGGCTCGGTCAGCAGCGCGGGCATTGCGAGGATATTCGACAGCACCACCGGGTCCAGCTCCTTTACGGGCCGCCTTGGGCCTCAGGGCGTCATTCCCGCCGCCTTTACCACCAACTACAAGTCGGGCAAGAAATCGCAGCGCACGAGCATCACCTTCGCCGACGGCAATGTGGCCAAGACGGTCAATGTTCCGCCGACCAAGAAGCGGCGGCGCTGGGTTCCGCTTCGCGCGAGCGACTTGCGCGCTGTTTCCGACCCCATCTCGGCCACGCTGATCCGGGCGAAATCGCCCGACGATGTGTGCGATCGCACGATCAAGGTCTATGACGGTGAAATGCGCGCCAACATCCAGCTTGGCCATGTTTCGACCGGCGATGTGCCGGGATTTGGCGGCGAGGCCGTCACCTGCTCGGCGAAGTTCATTCCGGTTTCCGGCTACCGGCCCGATTCCAGTTCACTGGCCTACCTGAAAAACCGCTCGAAAATAACCATTGCATTTGCGCCGCTCGGCACGACCGGCATATACGCCCCCGTATATGCAACCGTGGGAACCAAGATCGGCACGGTAACGGTAACGGCGCGCCGCTCGAAGGGCTGATCGCGCCCGCGAGGGGACGCAAATGCAAAAGGCCACGTTGATCGGCTTCACGGCGGTTGCGATGTGGGCGCTTTTGGCGCTGCTGACCGATGCATCCGGCGCGGTGCCGCCTTTCCAGCTTTCGGCGATGACGTTCGCCATCGGCACGCTGGTCGGGGTCGCGGTGCGGATGTGGTCGCCGCCCGTTGAAAACACCCCGGTCCCGCCTGTGGTGTGGCTGATCGGGATCGGCGGATTGTTCGGCTACCACTTCTTCTATTTTACGGCGCTGCGCAACGCGCCTGCCGTCGAGGCGAGCCTCATTGCCTATCTGTGGCCGCTGTTCATCGTCGTGGGTTCGGCCCTGATGCCGGGCGAGCGGCTGCGCTGGTATCATGTGGCGGGCGCGCTGCTCGGCCTGTTCGGCACCGCGCTGATCGTGACCCGGGGCGGCGGCATTTCGTTCGATCCGCAATATGCGTTCGGCTATGCCATGGCCTTCGTCTGCGCATTCCTGTGGTCGGGCTATTCGCTGCTGTCGCGGCGCTTTCCGGGCGTGCCGACGAGCATCGTCACATGGTTCTGCGCGGCAACGGCGGTGCTTTCGCTCGCCTGCCATTTTGCGCTGGAAGAAACGGTCCTGCCTGAAACGCCCGCCCAATGGTTTGCCGTGCTCGGGCTTGGACTGATGCCGGTTGGCGCTGCGTTCTATGCCTGGGATCACGGTGTGAAGCGGGGCAATATCCAGGTGCTGGGTGCGGCCAGCTACGCCTCTCCGCTTTTGTCCACGTTGGTGCTGATCGCCGCCGGCTTCGCGGAACCCTCGATGCGCATCCTTGCCGCCTGCCTGCTCATCACTGGCGGGGCTGTGCTCGCCGCGAAGTCTTTGCTGTTTGGAGACGAGAAGGTCGCCGCGCCGGAACCACAGCCATGATGCCATTTCCCGGCGGTATCGAAAGCACGGAAAACGGCACGCTGCTGCTTTCGGTCGCCTCGGCGGTCCTCTACCTCTTTGCTGTCGACGGCGCGGCCTCCTGGCGGCGCACCCTCGTCAAGGCTCTGCCGGTCGCATTGCTCGCCGTGCTTGCCTTCTCAACTGGAGCGCCCCTCCTGCTGGTGCTGGCGCTGCTCTTGAGCGCGGCGGGCGATGCCAGCCTTTCGCGTGAAGGCGACAGGGCATTCCTTGCCGGTCTGTCGAGCTTCCTCGCCGCCCATATCGCCTATATTGCGCTGTTCCTCAGCCATGATCGGGGCTGGATCGCCCCGCTCGTATCGGGCGCGTTGCTGCTGACGGTGGCCTTTTTCATGACCGTCACCACGGTTGCCACGCTGAACATCCTGTTGCGCAAGGTGCCTGCAGGGCTGCGATTTCCCATCCTCGCCTATGGCGCCGCCATATTGCTGATGGGCCTTGCTTCGCTGACGACCGGCCTTGTGTGGATCGTGACGGGTGCGATCCTGTTCATGGCGTCGGATACGGTTCTGGCCCTCGAGCGCTTTGTCATGAGCAGCCTCGGCCGGGGGCGATGGGCAGCGCGCCATGCGGTATGGGTGCTCTACTACGCCGCCCAGCTCTTGCTCACATTGAGCGTGATCTTCGCTGGTTAGGTCGCGCTATTTCGCGGCAGCCCGCCCGTATCGATGCCTGAGGTGGTCGATGAAATAGCGCGCGTCGAGCTTCTCGCCGGTTGCGCGCTCGATCAGCTCCGGTGTCGAATAGCGCGATCCTTGCGACCAGATGTGTTTGCGCCGCCATTCGTTGACTGCGTCGAAACGGCCTTCTGCAAGGTCGGCATCCGCCTGCGGATGTTCTTTTTCGAAGGCCGCCCATTGCTGCGCGGCCATCAGCGCGCCGAGTGTGTAGGAAGGGAAATAGCCGAAAGCCCCGCCCGGCCAATGCACATCCTGCATCGGGCCGTCGGCGGGATTGTCGAACGTTGAAAGTCCGAGATAGTCGCGCATCTTGGCATCCCACGCTTCCGGCAGGTCGGCCACTTCCAGACGGCCCGCGATCAGCTCCTGTTCCAGCTCGAAGCGCAGGATGACGTGCAGCGGATAGGTGACTTCGTCAGCGTCGACGCGGATCAGGCCGCGTTCGACATGATGGACCCATGGCAGCATGTCGTCGATGGTCCATGCCTCGCCCAGTTCGCGCTCGACTACCGGCAGCGCCCAGCGCCAGAAGGCCGGATTGCGGCCAAGCTGCTTTTCGACGAACAGGCTCTGGCTTTCATGCACGGCCATGCCGCGCGCGCGACCGAGCGGCCAGTGAGCCCATTCGCGGGGCAGGTTCTGCTCATAGAGCGCGTGGCCGGTTTCATGGAGCACGCCCATCAGCGCCGAGAGAAAATCGTCGGCCTTGTAGCGGGTGGTGATGCGCACGTCGCTCGGCACGCCCCCGCAGAACGGATGGTGCGACACCGACAGGCTTCCATGCGTGAAGTCGAAGCCGACAGCGCCCATCATCGCAAGGCCAAGCGCCCGCTGGCGGTCGACGGCATAGGCGCCCGACATCGGTCTGCGCGGACGCGCCGCGTCGCGCCCGGCCTGCACGTCCAGCGCTTCCGGCACGAAGCCCTTCAGGAAATCCTTCAGTTCGGCGAATACCGGCGCGATGTCGGCGGCGCGGTTGCCGGGATCATATTGCTCCATAAGAGCGTCATACGGGTCGAGCCCGAGCGCATCGGCGCGCATCGCAGCTTCCTCGCGCACCATGGCGACCACGCCTTCCAGCGCCGGGCGGAACCCGTCCCAATCGTTCTTGGCGCGCAGGTCGCGCCAAAGCTGCTCGCAGCGCATGCGCAGGTTCGTCTGGCGCTCGACAAATTCGGAGGGAAGGCATATGAGGTTGGTATAGTGCCGCCGGAATTCGGAGACCGCCACGCGCTGGTCGTCGTTCAGGTCCTCCCGCTCGGCGTCGTCGATCCAGTCCGCGATTTCGGCGGCGCTGGCCTGGCGATGGAGCATGCCCGCCAGCGCGCCCATCGCTTCCGCGCGTTTCTCGCCGCCGCCGACTGCCATATGCGTGGCCTCGTCCGCGCCGAGGATCGCAAGGGCGTGCTCCAGCGCTTCCAGCCTGCGGCCAAGTTCATCGAGTTTCTGAAAAGACATGATTGCTCCGGCAGTCCTGGGTTGCTCAGCGCTCGGTGAGCTTCAACTCGATCCGTCGGTTGCGCCCGCGGGCCTCGTCAGTATCGGCCGGATCTAGCGGCTGAAATTCGCCGAAGCCCGCCGCGACGAGGCGATTGGCGGGCACGCCGTTCGCGATCAGGAACTTGACGACGGATGTCGCGCGAGCGGAGGAAAGCTCCCAATTGTCCTTGAAGCGCCCGGTGCCCGACAGCGGCACATTGTCCGTGTGGCCGTCGACACGAAGCACCCAGTTTATCTCCGGCGGGATTTCCTTTTGCAGCTCGATGATGGCGGCGGCGAGCTTTTTCATCTCGACCTGACCGGCGTCGTTGATCGTTTCCGACCCGACCGGAAACAGCACTTCCGACTGGAACACGAAGCGGTCTCCCACGATGCGGATGTTGTCGCGGTCGGAGAGGATTTCGCGCAGCCGACCGAAGAAGTCCGACCGATAGCGGTTCAGCTCCTGCACGCGCTGCGCCAACGCAACGTTGAGGCGCTTGCCGAGGTCTGCGATCTTGGCGTTGGAATCGCGGTCGCGCTTTTCGGATGCATCGAGCGCGTCTTCCAGCGCGCCGATCTGCTTGCGCAAGGCGGCGATCTGCTGGTTCAGCAATTCGACCTGCGACATGGCGCGCTGGCTCAGTTGCTTTTCATTTTCCAGTTCGCCGCTGAGCGCGCCGATGCGCGACTGCGCCTGCTGGTCGTTGCCCGCGCCCTGCGCCAGTAATTGCTCAAGCCGCGTCCGTTCGCTTTCGGCGGCCGACAGCGAGGCTTGCAGGTCGGCAAGCTGGTCCTGCGCGTCCTGTGAATTGGAGCGCTCCAGCGCCAGCAATTGCGTCAGTTCGTTGATCTGCGAATTGAGGCGGTTCAGCACCTCGTCCTTGCCGCTGATTTCCCGCGACAGGAGGAATTGGGCCAGCACGAAGACCGACAGCAGGAACATGATCGACAGAAGCAGCGTCGAAAGCGCATCGACGAAGCCCGGCCAGTAGTCGACGCGGCGTTCGGAGCGTCCACGCGCCAGCGCCATGTCAACTGCGCTCCCGCTGCTTCAAGGCCGTTGCGATCCGTTCGAGCGTCTCGCGCATGGCCTTTTGCTCCTCGGATTGCTGCTCGACCCAATCGCGCATCAATTGCTGTTCCTGGCGCATGTTTTTCACAAGGCCGGAAATGCCCTCGGCGAGATTGGCCATGGCCGTTGCGACGCGCTGGTTCGAGCCGCCGGTTTCCTGGAGATGGTGCAGACGGTCTGTCAGCACCTTGAGGTCGTCCGAATTGCCCGCCGGCCCCGCGACCGCCGCCACGTCGTAGGACAGGTCGGCGACGGTCGCCAGCCAGTTCTCCAACTCGGTGTAGAAGCGGTTCTGTGCGCGGCCCGCCTGAAGGTCGAGGAAGCCGAGGACGAGCGATCCCGAAAGACCGAAGAGCGAGGACGAGAACGCGGTGCCCATGCCGGAGAGCGGCGCGGAAAGCCCCGTCTTGAGCGCATCGAGCACCGAAGCGGCGTCACCGGTTCCGGGGTCGAGCGACTGGATGGTCGAGCCGATGGCGCCGATCGTGCCGAGCAGGCCCCAGAACGTGCCGAGCAGGCCGAGAAATACCAGCAGGCCGATCAGGTAGCGCGAGATGTCGCGGCTTTCGTCGAGGCGGTTGGCGATGGAATCGAGCATGGTGCGCATCGAGCTTGCCGAAAAGCCGTTCGAGCTTGCGCGGCCAAGCAGCGCCTTCATGGGCGCCAGCAGGATCGGCTCGGACGCATCCTCGCCGTGCCTGAAAGAATTGACCCAGCGAACCTCGCGGAACAGACGGAAGATCTGCCCGAAAGCCAGCAATATGCCGACGACGAGGACACCCAGAATCAAGCCGTTCAGGCCCGGATTGGTCGAGAAGGCGGTCTGAATCTGGCGGGTGAGGATGATTGCTATGAACGCGACGATCGCCAGAAAGACGATCATCGAGAGCAGGAACACCCGCGGACTGGTGAGCTTGTGGGGATCGTGATTGCGTGCATCGCCGAATCCGAGAGCGTTCAATAAAGCCATAGGCCGGTCCATCCGAATCCTAGAAGAGCCTCAGAAACACTATCCGAAAGTAGAAGGCAATTGAAAGGCTTTGCTTATGTACGCTTCTTCGAATTGTTTCAGGATGGTTGATAGGGCAGGCGCACGGTCTTGAGCAGGGCGCGGTGAATCATCTCGTTTCCGGCGCAAATGCCGCCCGTTTCCAGCATGGATTGGCCGCCTTCGAGGTCGGAAACGAAGCCGCCCGCCTCCTTTACAAGCAGGATTCCGGCTCCGAGATCCCAGGGCGACATGCCGGATTCCCAGAAGCCATCCATGCGGCCCGCCGCCACATAGGCAAGGTCGATCGCAATGGAGCCGAACCGGCGTATCCCCGAAACCTCGGCCATCACATTGCGCAGTTCCACCAGATATTTGCCGTGATTCGCCCGCCCGAGATGGGGAATACCCGTGCCGATGACGGTATCGGAGAGGTTCCGGCGCGCCGCGACCCGCAGACGCCGGTCGTTCATGAACGCGCCGCCGCCGCGCTCGGCGGTGAAAAGCTCGTCCATTGCGGGATTGTACACGACGCCGGCAACAAGCTGTCCCTGTCGTTCGAGTGCAATCGAAATCGAGAATATCGGGATGCCGTGCAGGAAATTTGTCGTGCCATCGAGCGGATCGACCAGCCAGCGGTGCTGGCCGTCATCACCCTCGACCGCGCCGCGCTCCTCCATCAGGAACCCGTAGCCGGGGCGCGCCTTGCTCAGTTCCTGATATATGATCTCCTCGGCCTTGCGATCGGCCTGGCTTACATAGTCGCCCGGACCCTTGAGCGAAACCTGCAGATTCTGCACTTCGCCGAAGTCGCGCGCCAGCGACCGGCCTGCCTTCATGGCGGCCTGCACCATCACATTGAGAAGCGCCGAACGGGCCATGTCGAAACCTTTCTGCTGCGCGATCCGCTCAGTCGGCGCGGCGCAGGTAGGTGATTTCGTTGGTGTCCACGACGATGCGTTCGCCGGATGCGATGAAAGGCGGCACCAGCACGCGGATGCCGTTCTCAAGCACGGCGGGCTTGTAGGACGACGCGGCCGTCTGGCCCTTCACCACAGGATCGGCCTCTGTAATCGTCAGGGTCACCTGGTCGGGCAGCGAAATGCCGATGGGCTTTTCCTCGTAAAGCTCGACCGTCACCATCATGCCGTCCTGGAGGAAGGCCGCGCGGTCACCGACGAAATCCTTCTGGAGTTCGAGCTGCTCGTAGGATTCAGTATCCATGAAGACCAGCGAGTCGCCCTGCTCATAGAGGAAGGAGAAATCCTTCTGTTCGAGGCGCACGCGCTCGACCGTTTCGGCAGAGCGGAAACGTTCGTTGAGCTTTGTGCCGTTGATCAGGTTCTTGAGTTCCACCTGATTGTAGGCGCCGCCCTTGCCGGGCTTCACATGGTTGGTCTTTACCGCGACCCACAAGCCGCCATCATGTTCGATGACATTGCCGGGACGGATTTCGTTGCCGTTGATCTTGGCCATCTGTCTTGCTTTCGGAAAGAAATTCGCGGCGCGGTCGCGCCTTTGGCGCGCCTAAGACCACAAATTATCAATTGTGGCAAGGCGCAACGCGTTTTCCGTCAGCGCAGCCTGTTGGCCCGTTCCAGTGCCTTTTTCAGCTCGTCGTCGGTCAGACCGGCCAGAAAATCGTTCATTTCGTAATCGGTCAGCCCACCGCGGCGGGCCAGAAAGTACCACGCGGCGGCGTCGATGGTGTTCGGCTCGGTGCCGATACCTTCCATATAGAGCTTGGCGACGCGGTTCATCGCCGCGATATTGCCGCCGTCGGCGGCTCGCTTCAGCCAGCGGAAGCCTTTTTCGGCGTCGCGGTCGCCGCCACGGCCTTCGACCAGCCAGGAGCCGAGGTCGATTTCGGCGGTGTCGTAGCCCTGCTTGGCTGCAAGCGCCAGCCAGCGCCTTGCTTCCTTGTCATCGCGCGCGACGCCGCCCGCGCCATTTGCGTAGATCTGGGACATTGCATATTGCGCATCCGGAACGCCGGCTTCCGCCGCTGCGCGATAATAGGGTACGGACTTCCTGACGCCTTCGGGGCCGCCATCATTGGTGATCTGGAGCTGGGCGAGATTGAACTGCGCCAGCGGGTTGCCTTTATCCGCCGCCGCCTTCAGCATTTTTTCCGCCTTCTGGACGTCCTTCGGCACGGTGTTGCCGTCGAGCAGCATCAATCCGTACTGGAATTGCGCCTCGGCAATATTGTTCTCGGCGGCCTTCTCATACCATTTGGCGGCAAGTTTCATGTCGGCCGGGACGCCGAGCCCGCGCGACACGATCTCGGCCAGCAGCGCCTGCGCCGGCCCGTCGCCCTTCTCGGCGCGCGGAAGCGCGAGATTGTAGGCGGTTTTGTAAAGGCCGCGCTGGAATGCACCATAGGCTTCGTCGGGGTTCCGCTGGCCGAAGCGTGACGGGTTGATCGAGCCCTCCGAATTGTCGTCCGCCTTGGGCGTGATCCCCTTGGATTTGAGGATGGTGACCGGCGGCTTTCCGATGGCGTCCTTCGGCTCGATTGCGTCGCCGAAGCGGGACGGATCCACCGGTGCGGGATCGTCCTGTGCCGCCGCGAGGCCGGGCAGCAGGCTCGCCAGCAAGGCTGCCGCAAGCTGCCGCCGCATCAGGCCGCCCCCCGGAGCGCCGAGGCGTGGTCGTCGAGCAGCGTGTTGATCGCGGCGACGGCGGCAGCCGGGTCCGGGGCGGAGAATACGGCCTTCGACAGCGCGACGAATTCCGCGCCGGTCCGGGCAACCGCGCGAGCGCTTTCGATCTCCGATCCCCCCATGACGATGCAGGGAATCTCGATCATTTCGGCCCACCATGTGCCGAGCGCCAGATTGCGTGGATGCGAATCTGGTTTCGTATCGTAGCCGAAGCGCCCGAAGAACATGTAGTCGGGCCGCGCCTCGCCCAGGCTCAGCGCGTCGTCGCGTGTTTTTGCGCCGCCCGCGCCGACAGCCATCTTGTCCTGGAGGCGGTCGATTGCGTCGTTGAGCGCCTCGCGCCCGCCCTCCATGTGCACACCGTCAGCGCCGATGCGCGCCGCGATGCGCGTGTCGCCGCTGAGAATGACAGCTGCGCCTGCGGCCTGCGCGACGGGTGCGATCGCCGCCGCATGCCGCTGAAAGGACGCGTCGTCCATGCCGTAGTCCGGCAGGATCAGCGAGGCCACGTCGCCGCCTTTCAGCGCCGTCTCGACCAGATTCAGCAGCGAGGCGGTGTCCACGCCTTCGGGCGCGATCAGCACCAGCCTGCAACGGTTCGGGGTCGGGTTCTCGGTCATGGCATTCGCTTTTGCATTTGCAGCGGGATATTGGTTGGAATGCGGCATAGGTCAACCGCCGCCAATTGAACAGGGCTTCCATACATCGTTTGTCCTGATGACGGATTGGCACCGCTTCGATATGGAGAGTTCAGCCTGAGGAGCTGCGAAATGTCCAATCCCTACGATCTGCATCTCGACAAGAATGCCGCCAACTATCAGCAATTAACGCCCATTTCCTATCTGGAGCGCGCCGCTCGCACCTTTCCGGATCATGCGGCCATCATCCACGGTGACAGCAGCACCAGCTATGCCGCCTTCTGGACGCGTTCGCTGCGGCTGGCTTCGGCGCTTGCAAAGCTTGGCATCGGCAAGGGCGACACCGTTTCCGTGATGCTGTCGAACACGCCGCCCATGCTTGAGGCGCATTTCGGGGTGCCGATGGTCAAGGCCGTCCTGCATTGCCTCAATACAAGACTCGATGCGGCGATACTCGCCTTCCAGCTCGATCACGCGGATTCGAAAGTCGTCATCGTGGACCGCGAATTTTCGCCGGTGATGCACCAGGCGCTGGCCATGGCGGAGGTCAGCCCGCTGGTGATCGATTTCGACGATCCGGAATACCCGGCGGATGCGCCCTATCCCAAGGGCGAGCGCATCGGCACGCTCGACTATGAGGAATTGCTGGCCACGGGCGACCCTGACTTCGCCTGGTCGATGCCGGACGACGAATGGGATGCGATCTCGCTCAACTACACGTCGGGCACGACCGGCAACCCAAAGGGCGTCGTCTATCACAATCGCGGCGCTGCCCTGATGGCCTATACGAACACCATCCATGCGCAGATGTCGAAGCACTGCGTCTATCTTTGGACGCTTCCGATGTTCCACTGCAACGGCTGGTGCTTTCCGTGGACGCTCGCGGTTCAGGCGGGTACGCATGTCTGCCTGCGCTGGGTGCGGGCCAAGGCGATGTATGACGCTATCGCCGACCATGGCGTGACCCATCTGTGCGGTGCGCCCATCGTCATGTCCACGCTGCTGAATGCAGCCGAGGAGGACAAGCGCGAATTTCCGCAGACCGTGAGCTTCAACACCGCCGCCGCTCCTCCGCCCGAGGCGGTGCTGGCGGGCATGGCCGATGCCGGCTTTGCGGTGACGCATCTCTACGGCCTGACGGAGACCTACGGCCCGGCTGTGGTGAACGAGTGGCATTCCGAATGGGATGCGCTGGACCGGACGGAGCGCACCGCGAAGAAAGCCCGGCAGGGCGTGCGCTATGCGGCGCTGGAGGATCTGACCGTCAGGGACCCGCAAACGATGGAGGAGACGCCGTCGGACGGGCAGACCATCGGCGAGGTGATGTTCCGGGGCAATATCGTCATGAAGGGCTACCTCAAGAACCCGAAGGCGACGGACGAGGCCTTCTTCGGCGGATGGTTCCATTCCGGCGACCTCGGCGTCATGCATCCGGACGGCTATATCCAGCTCAAGGACCGCTCCAAGGACATCATCATCTCGGGCGGCGAGAACATTTCGTCCATCGAGGTCGAGGATGCGCTCTACAAGCATCCCGCCGTGGCGTCGTGCGGGGTCGTCGCACGGCAGGACGACAGATGGGGCGAGGTTCCCATCGCCTATGTTGAGCTGAAACCGGGACGAACAGCCACGGAAGCCGAGATCATCGAGCATTGCAGGACGCTGCTGGCACGCTTCAAGTGCCCGAAGGCGATCATTTTCGCGGAAATCCCCAAGACTTCGACCGGAAAGATCCAGAAGTTCAGGTTGCGCGAGATGGCGCGCGAGGCCTGAATTCCCGTCGATTTTGAATTGAATGCAAGCGAAGTGCAACGAGTTGGCACAGTCCGCTTAAAGATTCTTTGACTCTTTAAGCTTTCATTAAGCTTCTGCTGTGCATAGTGGGGGCATCCAGTGATCTGGATTCTTACCTGGTGGTTTGGACCACTTTGTTTGACGCCTCCCTGTTAGACTCCTGAGAGCCGCCCCTCCCGCGGCTCTTTTTTTGGGCCGACTTCGCGTTAACCCTTTGTTAGCTAGAAATTTAGTCAACTCAATATGTTATGGGGGTTGCGTCTTGATCCTTTAGGTCATCAGGCGTGTAACTCATTGATTTTATATAAGAAATCGCGCGCCTCAATAGACGAGGGGAACTCCCGCCCGTCGCCGCTCTAATCGCTATGCAATTGGATTTGTCAGAGTTGCATTTTGCCGCCCTGCACACCTTGCTTTAAGTGCTGGCGCCAAATCGCGGGGCTTGCCCCACTCCACCGTGAAAATGCCTGAGTAAACGTGGAATGACTGGCGAAGGCCAAGGCGGCACTTATTTCGCCCAGGCCAACATCGGTGAGATCAAGGAGTTCGCGGGCGGCGGCATAGCGAACGTCATCTCTAATTCTCTCAAAGGTGGTCCCCTCAGCCGCAAGGCGACGCCGAAGTGTGCGAGAAGGCATCCCAAGCAGCCTTGCAATTCCTTCCATTGAAGGGTCTCCCATCAAAAGTTGCGGTCGGATGAGATGTTTGACCCTTGCAGACAATTTGTTTGTCGTCCTTCCGAGTGCTGCATTGATCTCGCAAAGAATGTGTTGCCGGCGCAGAGGATCTGCGTCAGGTCGGGGTTCATCTATCCTTTCGCCTGGTATCACGAGGCAGAACTGGTCCTGATTAAATCTCAGCGGTGCATTCAGGATTCGTTGATACGGGATAATATTGACCGGGGCATCGTAGTGAAAGCAGATCTCTATGGGAGACACGCGACCGCCCGTCAAATCTTGCAGCATATTGCAACCAACTGCAGCGCAGAGGTCGTAGAGCTGACGACTACCATATGAGGCGCGGTCGTATACTCCATATCCAAAAGCAAAATCGCTCCCGTGGCGATGGAGGTACACCGCCGCGCCGCTAGCGTAACCAAGCTGCCATGCCTCAAAATCCTGAAGCGCAATACGCAAAGAAGGTGCTTCGTTGGCCAGCCTTTGAATTATACCATGCGATTTCCAAGCATAGCGCGAACCGAGAAGTAAGCCGAAGTGCTCACAACCGGTGCGTTGCACGCACAATTCCAGAAAGAGAAGGCAAGCTTCGAACGGCACTCGCGAATCCGGCGATAGATATTCGAGGTCAATTCCCACGCGCTCGCCGATGTCCTTACCGTTCACCCCGAATTCTTTGAGAAGGTCGCAAGCCTGCGAAAGAGGACCGGCCCGCTGATATGCAGCATCGAAGGATTTTTCCACGTTCGATGTCCCCTAAACTAAAGCAGCGATTTATCAGATGAGTTAACGTTGCGTAAAGCGAAGGCTCATCGCAGCACCAACTTTGTGTTGTCGCGATGCCATTCGTGATGGCCGCGAAATTCAATTCGCCGGAACTCCAGTGCAGCGGATACCTGCAACGCTGGGCGACCGCGCGAGGAAACGCCGGGGAGGGTTCAAATGAAATTCAAATATTCGCTGTCGCTTGGTACCATTCTAACCGCCATTGGTATCGCCACGAGTTTCGCTGCCGCGCAAGAGACCACCGGAAGTCCCGGCTCGCCGAGTGCGACGACAACAATCGACGGCAAGCAGTTGCCGGCGCCCGATCCCGAATTTGGCGGCGCAATCAAGGACGACGCGCTTCAGTCACAACCGTGGTGGGCGCCGCGGATCGTGCCGCCCAGAGCAGCACCCAACATCCTTCTGGTAATAACCGACGACGCGGGATTCGGTGTTCCAAGTACTTTCGGTGGTGTTATCCCGACACCAACAATGGACCGGATTGCAGAAGAGGGGCTGCGCTACAATAATATTCATTCTACGGCGCTGTGTTCGCCCACTCGCGCTGCGCTGATCACCGGCCGCAACCACCATTCTGTCGGTTTCGGTGTGATTTCGGAGCAATCCACAGGGTTCCCGGGTTACAACAGCATTATTCCCAAGGATAAGGCGACCGTCGGGCGGATCCTGCTCGACAACGGCTATGCGACTTCCTGGTTCGGCAAGGATCATAATACGCCGGCGTTTGCCGCCAGTTCTGTTGGACCCTTCGACAAATGGCCCACAGGGATGGGTTTTGAGTATTTCTACGGGTTCGTCGGGGGTGACGCCAATCAATGGCAGCCGAACCTGTTTCGCAATACGACGCAGATCTATCCCTTTGAGGGCAAGCCGGATTGGAACCTGGTCACCGGCATGGCGGATGACGCGATAGACTACCTCAGCAGGCTCAACCAGACTCAGCCGGATAAGCCGTTCTTCATCAAATATGCACCCGGCGCGACCCATGCGCCGCATCATCCGACAAAGGAATGGGTCGAAAAAATCAGCGCGATGCATCTGTTCGACGAGGGCTGGAACAAGTTGCGCGACCAGATATTCGAGAACCAGAAAAAGCTGGGCGTCATTCCGCAAAATACCCAGATGGAGCCCTGGCCGACGGAAATCCTTCCAAACTGGGACGACCTCAAGCCTGACGAGAAGAAACTGTTCATCAGGCAGGCGGACGTGTTCGCTGCCTACGCAGCGTATAATGATCACGAGATCGGTCGCGTCGTGCAAACGATCGAGGACATGGGGAAGCTCGACAACACGCTGATTTTTTACATCAATGGCGACAACGGCACGAGCGCGGAAGGCGGGCCTTTCGGAACGCCAAACGA